>NZ_CP083553.1:684166-985000 GCF_025144465.1 Leisingera sp. S132 | reverse complement strand
ACCGGAACTTGAGGACTGAGAGCACGGGGCCGAAGATTTCCCCGCTGGCGATGCCGTCGGACGGGGTGATGCCGGAAACGATGGTCGGCGCAAGGAAGGCACCTGCATTGCCAACCGGAGCGCCGCCGGTTGCGATGGTGGCACCGTCGGCCTGAGCCTGCTGGACGATACCCAATGCACGATCGCGCTGGGGCATGGAGACCATGGCCCCCATGCTGGCGCCAAACTCAGGCCGGTCGATGCCCGCACCCACGCTGAGACTTTGGGCCACATTCACTGCACGTTCGACCAGTTCGTCGTGGCGGCTTTCGTGCACGATGACACGGCTCATGGCACTGCAGACCTGGCCCGCGTTGAAATAGATGCCCCAGCGAATGTCGTTTTCAAACGCTTCGAGATCTGCGTCCTCATGCACGATGGCAGCGGACTTGCCGCCGAGCTCGAGTACGCAGGGCACCACGTTCTGCGCCGCCGCGGTGGCGATACGGATGCCTGTGGGCACCGAGCCGGTGAAGACGATCTGATTGACCTGCGGGTGGCCAGACAAAGCCGCCCCCGCTTCGTGGCCATAGCCGCAAAGGATGTTGACCGCACCGGGTGGGAAACCGGCGGCCTCTGCCGCACGGGCAAGCCAGGCATTGGTGAGCGGTGTCAGCTCGGGTGTCTTGATCACACAGGCGTTGCCTGTGGCCAGCGCTGCAGACAAGGAGCGAGCAGTCATCTCCACCGGGTAGTTCCAAGGAATGATCTGGGCGGAGACACCCATTGGTTCATTCTCGGTCCAGTCGAAATAACCGCCGCCCAGCGGGATCGAGCGGCCCTCGACCGTGCTGGCCTGGTTGCCATAGTATTCGAAATAGAGCGCGGCGCCCTCAACCTCGATCCGGGCTTCCCATAGCGGCTTACCCTGCTCCAGGGTCAGGACGCGGGCGATTTCGTCGATGTTGTCCAAAAGGTAGCGGCCCATTGCCTGCACCATGCGGCCGCGGGCAATCGGGCGCAGAGCCGACAGCTCACCGGAAAGATGCAGGCGGCGGGCCGCCTGCACGGCGCGGTCCACATCTGCGGCATCGGCCAGCGCATGGCGTGCCAGCAGTTCGCCATTGGCCGGGTTGGTGACATCAATCCACCCTGCCCCGCCCGGCACCCAAGTGCCGTCAATGCAGTTCAGCCATTCGGCATCAAGCTGTGTCATAACCGGTTACCTCCCTGCCTCCTGTAGGTCGCGGTCTGCCGCTTCTCGCATCCACTTCTGAAGATGCAGGATTGAATGCTCAGAGTTCACTCCGCAAGAGGGATCGACCACCAGAGGTCCCGGAACGTAGCCGCGGCTGTGCAAACCCCGTTGCACGGATTCCACCAGACGGATGTCTTCCTCGACCGTTGTGGCCCTGTCCTGCACCGCCATCCGGCGCACGGTTTCATTGTCCTCGCCGCGGATCGAATACCAGCCGCGCCAAACGACCACATGATCGGCATCCACTGCCCGCCAGTGATAGGTATTGAGCAGGTTGCCGGGATAGACTTGGAAGGAGAACATCGGCCATAGGAACCAGCTTGAGTATTTCTCGTTGTTTTCGAAACCGGAGCTGATGTCATAGGTCATCTGGTCCAGCGAATTGCACTCTGTCTTATGGCGCAGGCAGAATCCCTGGGGCTGGATGTCATAGGTCTCCGGCTTGATCACCCCGGTGGAGAAGGTCGGGTGGTTCAGGCTGCAGTGGTAGCATTCGGAATAGTTTTCGACCGAAACCTTCCAGTTGCAGTTTTCGGGAATTTCGACCCATTCCAGCGGTTTCAGATCCGCCCAATTGGGCACAAAGCTTTCCAGTTCGGTCCGCACATTGGGGAACCACTCATCCATCGGCTTGGCTTCGGGATCGAGGTTCACAAAGATGAAGCCAAGGAACACCTCGGTGCGCACTTCAGTCAGGCAGATCTTGCTTTTGTCGAAACCCTGCACCGCCTTGATGTTCGGCCCGGCGCGCAGCTGACCGGTCAGCTCATAGGTCCAGGCATGGTACGGGCATACCACGACCCGCGTGGTGCCCTCGCCCGAGACCAGTTGATGGGCGCGGTGCTGGCAGACATTATAGAAGGTGCGGATCCCGCCATCGCGCCCCTTGATGCTGAACAGGCTTTCACCTGCCATCTCAAAAGCAAAATAGTCGCCAGTGTTTCCAAGCTGGCTGGCGTGGCCGGCAAATTGCCAGCTGCGGGCCAGCAATCCTTTGCGCTCAGCCTCAAAAACAACTGGGTCGGTATAATACCGCGCCTCAAGGGAATGGGTCAAAGGGGCGTTCATTCGGGTTCCTCCGCATATAGGCCCAACTGGTGCCTGCGCTTGTGGAATTTCTCTACCCGCTCGACGATTTCCTCGCTGGAGACCGCAATCACAAAGGAGAGCAGCGTTTCCAAAAGGGCAATCACCGAGACGGATGAGGGGAAAAATTGCGGCGTGTCCACCGCGACGGTGAACCCGTGGTCGGCATTCAAAATCACGGGACTGGCGGGGCTGTCGGAGATCCCGACGATGGTGACGCCCTGCTCGCGCGCGATCCGGATCGCCTCGATCACCTCAGCCCGGTAGGGTTTGCAAGTCATGGCGATAAGCACATCCTGACCATCTGCCCAGGCGAGATCGTCAATTGCCGTGGACCCCGGTTGCGGGATGGCGTGGAACTGTTTCATACCGGTGGAAGCAAGATAGGTGAAGTTTCGGGCATTGGCGTTGTTGACCCCCACTCCCAGCGTAAAGACCTGGCGGGAGTTCCAGATCGCCTGCGCCGCCGCCTCCAGCCTTTCCGCATTCATGCCAGCGAAGGTTTCTTCGATATTGCGGATCGCCGCGCCCACCATATCGGCATAGAGCCCGCCCAATTCGCCGGACTTTCCGATGTCCTGCAGCCAGCGTGCGCGGTCGGGGAAGGACGCCCCGCCCCTGCGAATCGCCTCTCGGAACGGGGCGCGGAAATCCTCGTAACCCTCAAACCCAACCTGCCGCGCCATGCGGACAAAGGTGTTGGGCTTCACATTGGCGGCCTCGGCGATCTCGCGCACAGTGGAAACCCCGACATCCGCAGGGTTTTCCAGCACATAACGGGCCGCCTTCTGGGCTTCAGGAGTCAGCGCATCCCACTCTTCGGTAAGGCGCTCCAATACAGTCAATGATACATTTGTGCCATTCATGATTGACGATGGTACAAATATGGAATTAGCCTGTCGAGCAGAAAAGCGTATTGCAATCAGGAACGGTGAAATGGCCGACAAAGTAATCCCGGCACAGGCCCGTGTGGTCATCGTGGGCGGCGGTGTTATGGGGGTGGGCCTGGCTTATCACCTGGCGCATGAGGGCTGGGGCCCGGAGGTCGTGCTGCTGGAAAAAGCCGAACTGACATCCGGCTCAACCTGGCACGCGGCGGGACAGATCACCCACTCCACCAGTTCCTTTGGCCTCGGCAAATGCGTCGACTACAACATCGGCCTGTACTCAGGAAAGCTGGAGGAAGAGACCGGCCAGGCGGTGACCTGGCACGGCTGCGGCTCGTTCCGCTTGGCCTATACCGAGGATGAGATGGACTGGCTGCGCCATACCTTGTCCGTCGGGCGCAGCCTTGGTTTCAACATCGAGCTAGCCGGCACGGAAAAGGTCGCCGGGCTGCATCCCTTCTATAACCTCGAAGGAGTTCTGGGTGCGCTCTACACCCCCGATGACGGCCACGTGGATCCGACTAACGTCACGATGGCCATGGCCGCAGGCGCCCGCCAGCTGGGCGCGCGCATCATCCGCCAGTGCCGTGCCACCAACATCACCCAGGCCGCGAGCGGCGAGTGGATCGTGGAAACGGAAAGGGGCACTATCCGCTGCGAGCATGTGGTGAACGCCGGCGGCACATATGCCCGCCAGATGGGGGAATGGTCCGGTTTGCTGCTGCCGATGACCTCAATGACCCACCATTACTTCGTGACCGAGCCGGTGCCGGAGTTCGAGGCGCTGGACAAGGAACTCCCCGTCATCCGCGACGACAAGAAGGTCTCGGGCTACATCCGCATGGAACAGAAGCGCGGGCTGATCGGCATTTACGAAAAGGAAGGCTCCAACTCTGTCTGGCACGACCATTGCCCCTGGGAATACGAGAACTGGCTGTTTGGTGCCGACTACGACCGGGTGATGCCGTGGCTGGAGGAGAGCCTGAACCGGATGCCGATTTTTGCTGAGCTCGGCATCCAGCGCGAAGTGCATGGCGCGATCTCGCATCCGCCGGACGGAAACCCGCTCATCGGTCCCGCACCGGGCGTTTGGAACTACTGGTGCTGCTGCGGCACTCAGATCGGCATCGGCTGGGGCCCGGGCCTGACCCGCGAGCTGGCGCGCTGGATGGTGCATGGCGCGGCTGACATCTCCATGCGCGAATACGACCCGCGCCGCTTCGGCGCCTATGCCACCAAGGACTGGCAAGTGACTAAGGCGCATGAGGATTACAAGCTGCGCCACGAGATCCCTTTCCCGCATTTCAACCGCCTGGCGGGCCGTCCGATCAAGCCCTCGCCGCTATATGAACAGCTGAAGGAAAAAGGCGCGGTTTATGAGGAGGTTTATGGCCACGAGCGCCCGCGCTGGTTTGCCAAAAACGGCGTCGCGCAGCAGGACCACTACTCCTTCCGCCGCAATGAAGTTCATGACATGGTCGGGCTGGAAGTGAAGGCCGTGCGCGAACGCGCCGGCATCATGGACATCTCCGCCTTTACCAAGGTCGAGGTTTCGGGCCCCGGTGCGGCGGGCTTGCTGGACCGGCTGACCGCCAACCGCCTGCCCCGGCAGGTTGGCGGCATTGCCCTGACCCACATGCTGAACCGCCGCGGCCGGATCGAGCTGGAAACCACCGTGGTGAAACTGGCCGAGGACAGCTTCTATTTGGTCTGCGCCGCCTTCTTCGAACAGCGCTTGCTGGACCACCTGGCTCAGAACCTCGCGGGCGAGGAACTGGAGATCAAAACCCACTCCACCGATTGGGCGGCCCTTGCTCTAAATGGCCCGAAAGCCCGCGAGGTCCTGGCCGCCTGCACCGATGCGGATCTGAGCAATGCCGGCTTCAAATGGCTGACCGCGCAGCAGATAACGGTCGCAGGCCACAGGCTCTGGGCCTTCCGCATGTCCTATGCGGGGGAGCTTGGCTGGGAACTGCACATCCCCCGCACCAGCACCCTTGCGGTCTATGACGCGCTCTGCGCCGCTGGCGAAGAACATGGCATTGCCGACTACGGCTCCTTTGCAATGAACGCGATGCGGATGGAAAAGGGTTTCAAGGGCGCAGGCGAGCTTACCAACGAGGTGACCCTGGCCAAAGCGGACCTGCTGCGCTTTGCCCGCACCGACAAGGAGTATCTGGGCAAGGACAAGACGCTGAACGATGCTGATAAGCCCTGGGTCTGCGCCTATCTGCAGATCGAGCCGGACGGCATTGAGGACGGCCACGGCGGCGAGGCCATCCTGCTGGACGGCCAGGTCGTGGGCTCTACCGCATCAGTTGCCTATGGCCATACCGTCGGCAAGATCCTGGCCTTTGCCTACGTGAAACCGCACGCAAATGTGCCGGGCACGGAGATCGAGGCGGTGATTGCGGGCAAGCCGCGCAAAGGCCGGATTTTGGGCGCGCCCGCCTACGACCCCGAAAGCCTGCTGCCCCGCACCGGCGCCGCGCTCACCCCGGCAGAATAAAACAGAACCCGGCTCCACCATACATCTTTCCAAAAATACTGCGGGGGGAGCCAAAGGCGGGGGGGCGGCGGCGCCCCCCCCCTTCCCCGCAGCCAAAGGAATACGCAAACAATGACCCTGCCCGAAACCATGAAGGCGATGGAGCTGACCAGCCACAGGGGGCTGGACAAATACGAATGGCACGAGGACTGGCCGGTGCCGCAGCCCGGGCCGCTGCTGGCGGCAGCTTTCTGGCGCGGGGTCGATGTGTTGAAGAAATACGATTTGGGAGCGCGCTCATGAAGATCACCCGGATATCCCTGTGGCATGTGCCGCTGACCAGCCACACGCCCTACTACATGGCCGAAGGCAAGGCCTGCGCCACCGTCGAAAGCGTGGTGCTGGCGCTGGACACCGATTCCGGGCTCACCGGCTGGGGCGAGGTTTGCCCGATCCCGCATTACCTGCCCGCTTATGCCCGCGGTGTCGGGCCTGCGGTTGAAGAGATGGCCCCGGTGCTGCTCGGCGCATATCCGATTGGTCCCGAAGCCGTGATGGCCAGGCTGGGCGCCTGGCTGCAGGGGCACTCATACGCCAAGTCCGCAATTGACATTGCATTGTGGGACCTGACCGCACAGGCCGCGAACTTGCCGCTGCACGCGTTGCTTGGCGGGCAACGGCAGGCGGATATGCCGCTGTATCATTCGATCACCTGTATCGCACCTGAGGAAATGGCCCGTATCGCGCGCGAGGCACAGGAGACCGGCATCACCCAGTTCCAGGTGAAGCTTGGTGCCGACAAGGATTGGCAGGCCGACGTGGCCCGGCTGCGGATGGTGTGGGAGGCGGTCGGGAGCGGACCGCTGGTCTATGGCGACTGGAACTGCGGTGCCACATCGCTGGATGCTTCGCGCGTGGGCCGGGCTGTGGCGGGCTTGGACGTCATGCTGGAACAGCCCTGCGCCACCATCGAGGACTGCGCGCGGGTGCGCGCCGCCTGCTCTCTGCCGATGAAGCTGGATGAAAACGCACATGACACAGCATCGCTGCTGGCAGGCCATGCGGCAGGGGTGATAGATGCGGTGGCAATCAAACTATCCAAGTTTGGCGGCCTGTCGGCCTCTCGCCGGGCACGGGATCTTTGCCTGCATCTCGGCGCCAAGATGTGCATCGAAGATACCTGGGGCTCTGACATCACCACAGCGGCACTGCTGCATCTGGGGGCTGCCACCGATCCGCTGCGGTTGATGAATGTCTGCGACCTGTCTTCTTATGTTAGCCCCCGGCTGGACCCAACTGGGCCGGAACGCCGCAATGGCCGCATTGCGCCGCCCCAAGGTCGAGGCCTTGGCGTCCGTCCTGACCGGGAGGCTCTGGGCGCTCCCGCAGCTGTGATCGAATAGTTTTTGACTTTTTGGTCAAAAAAATTCCAACTAGGGCAACCCAGCCCCGACAGGAAACGAGAACATGGAAAAGATCCGCACCCAGGCCGAATGGATCCAACGCGCCCGCGAAGTGCTGCCCGCTGGCGGCTTCGGCAACTTCGACCCCGGCATCATCATCCGTGAAGGCAAGGGCTCGCGTGTTTGGGACGAAGACGGCAAGGAGTACATCGACTACCTGATTGGCTCCGGTCCGATGATGCTGGGCCACGGCCACCCCGAGGTAATGGAAGCAGTTTTGGAGCAGCTGCCGAAAGGCATGACCTTCTTTGCCGGCAACGCCCGCGGCATTGAACTGGCAGAGGAGATCTGCCGTGCCGTTCCTTGCGCCGAGCAGCTGCGCTATGTCTCCACCGGCGGTGAGGCGGACATGTATGCAATCCGGCTGGCCCGTGCCTTCACCGGACGCACCAAGATCGTCAAGTTCGAGGGCGGCTACCATGGCATGTCGGCCGAGGCGCAGATGAGCCTGGCCCCTGTCCGGCGGGTGAACTTCCCGCAGGCCATTCCGGACAGCGCCGGCATCCCGCCGTCCGTCGCAGCAGAGGTGCTGGTCGCGCCGTTCAATGACTTCGAATACATCAAGCAGCTGATGGCGGAGCATGGGCACGAGATCGCGGCCATCATCGCCGAGCCTTTGCAGCGTATCGTGCCGCCGCTGCCCGGCTTCCTGCAGCTCTTGCGCGAGGAAACACAAAAGCACGGAAGCCTGTTGATCTTTGACGAAGTGGTCACCGGTTTCCGCTCCACCTATGGCGGCGGTCAGGAGCTTTATGGAGTGACACCGGATCTGGCGACGCTTGGCAAAGTGATCGGCGGCGGCTTCCCGCTGGCCGCCATTGTGGGACGCGCCGGCATCATGCGGCATTTCGACAAGGCAGAAGTGGGCGCCGAAGGCTGGCTGATGCAACTTGGCACGCTGTCAGGCAACCCGGTGGCGGCAGTTGCGGGCCTGAAAACCATGGAAGTTCTGCGCCGCGAGGGCGCCTATGACCATTTGAACAGCACCGGTCAGAGGCTGATGCAGATGACAAGCGCCGCGCTGGAAGAGGCCGGAGTGCCGTTTCAGATCGTCGGCGAACCTGCGCTGTTCGAAGTCGTCTTCACAGATGCCAAAGTGCGCGATTACCGGGACACCCAGGCCGGAAACGCTGAACGCACCAAGCGCTATAATGAGGTGCTGCGCCAGGAAGGCATTTTCAAATCGCCAGGTAAGACCTACCCCAGCCTGGCGTTGACAGACGAGGATCTGGAACAGACCGAAGCGGCCATCAGGAAGGCTGCCGCGGCTCTGGACTAAATGTCAGGAAAAAGGCGGGCTGCCTGCCCGCCTTTCCCATACCAGCCAAGGCTGACTCAGGCTTTGGCCGCGGTTACGATCAGTTCAACCAGGAAATCCTCGCGCGCCAGTTTCGCTTCACCGCAGGCGCGCGCTGGCGCATGCCCCTCTGGCACCCAGGCATCCCAGACCGCATTCATTTCGGCAAAATCCTTCATATCGGCCAGCCAGATAACCGTCTGCAGGATGCGGGTCTTGTCGCTGCCCGCCTCTGCCAGCAGTGCGTCGATCTTGTCTAGGCAGTCCTGTGTCTGCTGCGCCACGCTGGCGCCTGCAGTTCCCACCTGCCCTGCCAGATAAACAGTATCGCCATGCGTCACGATCTGGCTCATACGCTGAGTGGTGTGGCTGCGGGTAATTTCAGACATCTCTTATCCTTGCAAAAACTGTTGCTGAACGTCAGCTGTCGCACCTATTGGGACAGCAGCCATTTGCCCTCAGAGGGGCAGAACTTGCGGCGGGCCTGCTTTGGCGTTTGGTCGTCTTTGACAAAAGCCTGATGCTGCAAAAGAACGCAGTCGCCTTCCTTGCCCGCAACCTGCACCTCGCCGTGCGCACCACTGTCCGGATTGGCCCATTTCGCCCGTTTGCCACCCGGCACCTCAGCCAGCAGGGTTTGCTCCGCCTGCCGCATGATGTTTGTGTCCTGCGGTGTCAGCCCGGACTTTGCCAGAATACGGCTGAGAGGATTGGCAGCTGCTGGCGCGGCAACCAGTGCTGCTAAGGCGGCAGTTGTCAGAATTCCTGAAAAACGCATGTGAATACTCCTGCCTGAATGAAACCGGCTTACCTCCAGTAAGGCGCAACAGGCGGACAATGTCCATGCGGCGGATGAAGCGAAGCTGACAGGGTCAGAGGACCCTGACCGGATCAGGAGAACTTGCGGAACAGCCGGGTCATATCGAACAGCTCATCCAGCCGGTCATAGCGGTCCTTGGTCTTGTCCCAGCTCTCCTCCTGGGTGGCGGCAATCATCGCTTCCAGCAGCATCATGGTGGAAATGTTGGAATCCCAGGCCGATGGGATTTCGACCCAGCAGTTAAAGGTGTGTTCG
Source organism: Leisingera sp. S132 (assembly GCF_025144465.1). NCBI lineage: Bacteria > Pseudomonadati > Pseudomonadota > Alphaproteobacteria > Rhodobacterales > Roseobacteraceae > Leisingera > Leisingera sp. S132. The sequence goes on along the minus strand of NZ_CP083553.1, from coordinate 975,467 downwards.
GCAACCGTGGCAATCGGGCTGGCCCACTGGTCGGTGATCAGCACGATCTTCACGCCACGCTCCGAGGCCAGTTCAGCCAGTCTTTGCAGGTTGGTCTCATACCGGCGCACATCAAACATCAAGAGGGTGTCGCCCTCCACCATATCCAGCACGTAATGCGGCCATGTGGCGGAGGACGATGTCATATGAGTGACCCGCTGCCGGATCGCCTGAAAATGGGTAAAGGCGTAGTCCGCAAGCGCTCGGGTAATGCGACCGCCCACCACGTAAAGGCGCCCTTCGGTATTGGCGAGCTGATGCACAGCAGCGTCGAACTGGGCCGAGTCGATGTTGGAAAACGTCTGCTGCAGGTTGTCCGTTACAGCCTGTGCAAATCTGTTCAGCAGGTGGCCCTCCGGCGCCTCGGTGGCCCAGTTGTCGCGCCTCTTGGTGGGGCCGGAGACCTTGGCCTCCAGCTCCTTCAGCAGGGCCTGATGAAACTGCGGATACCCTTTGAACCCCAGTTTCTGCACCATCCGCGCCACCGTGGGCGTGGACACCTCGGCATTGCCGGCCACGATGGTAATCGAGGCTAGACCTGCCGCGGGGTAATTCTCCAGCAGCAGGTTGGCGAACTTTCGTTCGGACTGGGTCAGCGAGGAATAGTTTTCGCGGATCAACTCGCGAACTGTGGCGGGCGGTTTCGACAACGGCACATTCCTGTTTTTGAACAGACACTTTCTACCCCGGAACCGGCCTGAAAAGAAAGTTTCAGGAATCCCTGTCCGGAACCGATCATGAAAAGATATTGACACAAATATCTCTTCATGGAAACATTTTTCCAACTCAATGGGAGGCGGCACATGCACGAGAGTGATTCTCACACTCAGAGGGATGCGGTGGAGGTGGTGAACCGTAACGGCACCAGCCCGGTCCTGCTGCTGTGCGAGCATGCCTCCAGCAGCATTCCGGCCCGTTATGACGGGCTGGGCCTGCGCGAGGCGGACCGGCTGAGCCATGCCGCCTGGGATCCGGGCGCGCGCTCCGTCGCCCATCATATGTGCAGGGCGCTGGATGCCCCGCTGGTCGCCAGCACCGTGTCGCGGCTGGTCTACGACTGCAACCGCCCGCCAGAAGCCGCCAGCGCCATGCCGGAGAAATCCGAGCTGGTGGAGGTGCCCGGCAACAAGGATCTAACCGTGGATCAGCGCCTAGAACGGGTGGAAACGGTCTATGAACCGTTCTGCACAACCGTTTCCGATGTGATCAAGACCCGTATGGAAGCCGGGCTGCAGACCGTGCTGGTCACCATGCATAGCTTCACACCGGTCTATTTCGGCAAGCAGCGCGCGGTCGAGATCGGCATCCTGCATGACGACGACAGCAGGCTGGCGGACGCGATGCTGGCACAAGCCCCCGCCCTGCCGCACCGCCGGGTCGAGCGCAACGAACCCTATGGGCCGGCTGACGGTGTCACCCATTCCTTGAAGATCCACGGGCTGGCGCACGGACTGGCCAATGTGATGATCGAAATCCGCAACGACCTGGTGGCAACGCCAGAAGAAGAAGAGGCCATGGCAGAAGAAATGCTGACATTGCTGCGCCCGGCTCTGGCCGCGCTGGCGGCGGAGGGAGGGCCCGATGCCTAGAATAATCCGGGCCTATGTCCGCGGCATCGACGCGATGAACCGCGCCATCGGCCGCTTTGCCATGTATCTGATCTTTGCCCTGATCGGGGTGCTTCTGTGGTCCTCGGTCTCCAAGACCTTCTTCAACCCGTCGCTCTGGACGCTGGAGACCGCGCAATTCGTGATGGTCGCCTATTACATTCTGGGCGGCCCCTACTCGATGCAGCTTGGATCAAACGTGCGGATGGACCTGTTCTACGGAGGCTGGTCGACAAAGACCAAGGCGCTGGTCGATGCCTTCACCGTGCTGTTCCTTATCACCTATCTGGTGATCCTGATGTACGGTGCGCTCAGCTCTACGGCTTATTCCCTGGGCTATTTCGGGCTGGAACCGCTGCAGTTTTTCCGGGACCTGCTGACCACACTTGTGACCGAAGGCACCGCCGCCGCAGGTGAAAAACTCGGCTATCTTGAGCGCAGCTCCACCGCCTGGCGCCCTTTCCTGTGGCCCGTCAAAACCATCCTTTGCTTCGGCGTATTCCTGATGCTGCTGCAATGCCTTGCCGAACTGTTCCGGGATATCGGACGCCTGCGCGGAGTTGAAATCTGATGTCCTACGAATGGATCGCCATCGTGATGTTTGCCGGCATGATGCTCATGCTGATGACCGGCCAGAGGGTGTTTGGCGCCATCGGCTTTGTCGGCGCGGTCGCGGGGATGCTCCTGTGGGGCACCGGCGGGGTGGAGATCCCGTTCTCCGCCGCCATGAAGCTGATGAAGTGGTATCCCCTGCTGACACTGCCGATGTTCATCTTCATGGGCTATGTGCTGTCGGAGTCGAAAATTGCCGACGACCTCTACCGGATGTTCCACGTCTGGATGGGGCCGGTAAAAGGCGGATTGGCGATTGGCACCATCGGCCTGATGGTTCTGATCTCGGCGATGAACGGTTTGTCGGTTGCAGGCATGGCCATCGGCGCCACCATTGCGCTGCCGGAACTCTTGCGCCGAGGGTATGACAAGATCCTGGTGACCGGCACCATTCAGGCCGGCTCTTCACTCGGCATTCTGGTGCCGCCTTCGGTGGTGCTGGTGCTCTATGCGATGATCGCGCGCCAGCCGGTGGGGCAGCTGTGGCTGGCCGGAGTGATCCCCGGCCTGCTGATGGCCACCATGTTCATCATCTACATCTATGTCCGCGCCCGCATGCAGCCGAACCTCGGCCCGGCAATGCACCCTGAAGATCTGGCTGAGTACGAACAAGTCACCGACCATCCGCTGCGCCTGAACTACTTCGTGCTGGGTGCGCTGGTGCTGGTTCCGCTCTTGATCCTGTCCGGTGCAATGGAAACCAAGTCCGCGCTAGGCGTGGCTCTGGCCCTCGGCCTCCTCTCCTTCCTGACCCGCAAGAACGCGGCGTTCTACAAGGACGTGTTCATGAAGGAGAAGTACCGCCTGCTGTTCTCCGGCGTGCTGCCGTTGGCGATCTTCGCCGCGATGATGGTGCCCTTTGTGAACGGCTGGACCTCTCTGGTGGAAAGCTCTGCAATCGGTGCCATGACCGCCTTCCTCGCTGCGGTTCTAAAGGGGCGGATGAACAAGGACGTGTTCGAGACGTCGGTACGCTCGACCCTCGGCATCTCCTGCATGTTCATGTGGATCATTCTGGCGGCACTGGCCTTTGGCGCGATCTTTGACGGTCTCGGGGCGGTCAAGGCGATCGAGGACCTGTTCACAACCAAACTGGGCCTCAGCCCGTGGATGATCCTGATCCTGATGCAGCTAAGCTTCATCGTGATGGGCACCTTCCTGGATGACACCGCGATGCTGGTGATCGTGGCACCGCTCTATGTGCCGCTTGTGGGGGCGCTCGGGTTTGATCTGATCTGGTACGGCGTGCTTTATACCATCACCACCCAGATCGCCTATATGACGCCGCCGTTTGGCTACAACCTGTTCCTGATGCGCGCCATGGCGCCGCCGGAGATCGGGCTGAAGGACATCTATGTCTCGATCATCCCCTTTGCCGCGGTGATGGTGCTGGCGCTCGCCCTGATCATGATGTTCCCGCAGATCGCCCTGTGGCTGCCGGAATATGTCTACGGAAAATAACCAAGTAGAGTCCTGCCAAGGGGCCGGATGTTTCAACAAGGAGTGAGAATTATGACAACAAGACGTAAGTTTCTTCAGTCCGCCGGTGTTGGCGCCATGGCGGCGCCGCTGGCCACCCCGGCACTGGCCCAGTCCACTATCAAGTGGCGGATGCAGACCTATGCAGGTGCTGCGCTGGCCGAGCATGTGGTAAAACCCGCCATCGACATGTTCAACAAGATCGCCGGCGACCGGATGCAGATCGAGCTTTACTACGCCGATCAGCTGGTCCCCACCGGCGAATTGTTCCGCGCCATGCAGCGCGGTACCATCGATGCAGTGCAGTCGGATGATGACTCGATGGCTTCGCCCACCGAAGTAACCGTCTTTGGCGGCTATTTCCCCTTTGCTTCGCGCTACTCGCTGGACGTGCCGGTGCTGTTCAACCAGTACGGCCTGAACGAGATCTGGGACGCCGAATACTCCAAGGTCGGCGTCAAGCACATCTCGGCCGGCGCCTGGGATCCCTGCCACTTTGCCACCAAGGATCCGATCAATTCGCTGGCAGACCTGAAGGGCAAGCGCGTCTTCACTTTCCCGACCGCTGGCCGCTTCCTGGCGCAGTTCGGCGTGGTCCCGGTCACCCTGCCCTGGGAAGACATCGAGGTCGCGGTGCAGACCGGCGAGCTGGACGGCATCGCCTGGTCCGGCATCACCGAAGATTACACTGTCGGCTGGGCTGACGTGACCGACTACTTCCTGACCAACAACATCTCCGGTGCCTGGGCCGGGTCGTTCTTTGCCAACCAGGGCCGCTGGAACGAGCTGCCGGAAGATCTGCAGACCCTGTTCCGCGTCTGCTGCGACCAGTCGCATTACTACCGCCAGTGGTGGTACTGGGGCGGCGAAGCGTCCTTGCGCGTGAACGGCGACAAGATGAAGCTGACCACAATTCCGGACAATGAATGGCAGCAGGTCGAAGATGCAGCTGTGAAGTTCTGGGATGAAATTGCAGCCGAGTCCGAGACCAAGGCGAAGGTTGTGGAGATCTTCAAGAAGTATAACGCTGACATGCAGAAGGCCGGCCGTCCCTACCGCTACGGCTGACGCACCGGTTGAAAACGGAATTTGGCCTGCGCCGCAGCGGGCCAAATTCCTTACCCAAGGAATTTGCCAAAACTTTTGAGGAAAAGTTTTGCGCGCAACAGACAAAGGGCCGCTCATGCTCTCCTTCGACACTCTTAAGGACCAGGTTGCCGATGGCGCCGTTGACACTGTTCTGGTCTGCCTTGTGGACATGCAGGGCCGCCTGATGGGCAAGCGCTTCCACGCCAAGCATTTCGTGAATGGCGCCTGGGAGGAAACCCATTGCTGCAACTACCTGCTGGCCACTGACCTGGCGATGGCAACGCCGGACGGCTACGCCTCGACAAGCTGGGAACGGGGTTACGGAGACTATGTGATGAAGCCCGACCTCTCCACCCTGCGCCCCGTGCCTTGGCTGGAAGGAACGGTGATGGTGCTGTGCGACGTGCTGGATCACCACACCCACGAAGAAGTCTCCCACTCCCCTCGCGCGATCCTGAAGAAACAGGTGAACCGGCTGAAGGCGATGGGCTACGACGCCATGTGCGCCACCGAACTGGAGTTTTTCCTTTTCGCCAAGAGCTTTGACGAGATCCGCCGCTCGGGTTTCCGCGATCTGGAGCCAATCTCCGGCTACAACGAGGATTACAACATCCTGCAGACCACCCGCGAAGAGCATGTGATGCGCCCCATCCGCAACCACCTGTGGGACGCGGGGCTGCCGATCGAGAACTCCAAGGGCGAGGCGGAAACCGGCCAGGAGGAGCTGAACATCAAATACGCCGCGGCGTTGGATACGGCGGAGTTCCACACCATTGCCAAGCACGCGATCAAGGAAATCGCGGAGCAACAGGGCCACGCGGTGACCTTCCTGCCGAAGTGGAGCCACGACAAGGTCGGCTCCTCCTCCCATGTGCATCAATCGCTGTGGCAGGACGGCAAACCCGCGTTCTTCGACGAGAGCGACGAGCTGGGCATGTCGGCGCTGATGAAAAACTACATGGCCGGGCTCTTGAAGTACGCGCCCGACTACACCGCCTTCATGGCGCCCTATATCAACAGCTACAAGCGCTTCATGAAGGGCACCTTTGCACCCACGCGGATCATCTGGTCGGTCGACAACCGCACGGCAGGCTACCGGCTGTGCGGTGACGGCACCAAGGCGATCCGCGTCGAATGCCGCATTCCGGGCTCCGACATGAACCCCTATCTGGCAATGGCAGGCATGCTGGCCGCAGGTATTGCGGGCATCGAAGAAGGGCTGGAATTGCAGGCCCCCACCCGAGGCGATGTCTACCAGGGCGACACCGGCATGATCCCAGGCACTCTGCGCGATGCGGCCGCCGCACTGAACGGCTCGGCGATGCTGCGCAAGGCCCTTGGCGATGATGTGGTGGATCACTACGTCCGCGCGGCGGAAGTGGAGATCGAGGATTTCGACCGGGTGGTCACCGACTACGAGATCGCCCGAGGGTTCGAGCGGGCCTGACCCGGAGAACACCGGGGGCCAGCCCCCCGGACCCCCGGAGTATTTTCGGAAAGATGAAGAGGGCTGCTGCCCTTTCTGAATGGAGTGAATGGCAATGGGCCAGGTATTGAAATGCATCTCGCCGATCGACGGATCGGTTTTTGCGGAACGCGCGGTGCTGTCGCGCGAGGACGCCTTTGCGGCGGCGGAACAGGCGCGAGCGGCGCAGGCAGCCTGGGCGGCGCGGCCGCTTCAGGAGCGCATTGATCTGGTGATGGCGGGCGTAGCCGCTGTTGGTGCCATGAATGACGAGATCGTGCCGGAACTGGCCCATATGATGGGACGCCCGGTGCGTTATGGCGGCGAGTTCGGCGGCTTCAACGAGCGCGCGGGCCACATGGCAAAGATCGCCGCAGAGTCGCTGGCGGATATCGAGGTCGGCGAGGACACCACATTCAAACGCTACATCAAGCGCATTCCGCATGGGGTGGTCTTTGTGGTTGCGCCCTGGAACTACCCCTATATGACCGCGATCAACACCGTGGCGCCTGCGCTGATTGCCGGCAATACCGTGGTGCTGAAGCACGCAACCCAGACCCTGCTGGTGGGTGAGCGGATGGCGCAGGCCTTCCATTCCGCTGGCATTCCCGAAGATGTGTTCCAGAACGTATTCCTGGACCACGACACCACTTCGGAACTGATTGCCCGCAAGGCTTTCAACTTCGTGAATTTCACCGGCTCGGTCGGCGGCGGCCAGGCGATGGAGCGCGCAGCCGCTGGCACTTTCACCGGCGTCGGCACCGAGCTGGGCGGCAAGGATCCGGGCTATGTGATGGAAGACGCCGACCTGGATGCGGCGGTGGACACGCTGATTGATGGCGCAATGTTCAACTCCGGCCAGTGCTGCTGCGGCATCGAGCGGATCTATGTGCATGAAAGCCTGTTTGATGCCTTCCTGGAGAAGGCCATTGACATCGTCAAAGGCTACAAACTGGGCAACCCGCTGGAGGCTGAAACCACTATCGGCCCGATGGCCAACGTGCGCTTTGCCAGCGAGGTGCGCGGCCAGATCGCCGAGGCGGTTGAGGCGGGCGCAGTGGCCCATATTGAGGCCTTCACCGGGGATGACGGCGGCGCCTATCTGACGCCGCAGATCCTGACAAATGTCACCCACGATATGCGGGTGATGCGCGAGGAAAGCTTTGGCCCGGTTGTCGGCATCATGAAAGTTTCCTCCGACGCGGAAGCCATCCGGCTGATGAACGACAGCGACTTCGGCCTCACCGCCTCGCTTTGGACTGCGGACGTGGAGCGGGCGCAAGCCGTGGGCGATCAGATCGAGACCGGCACCGTCTTCATGAACCGCGCTGACTACCTGGACCCCGGCCTGTGCTGGACCGGCTGCAAGGATACGGGGCGCGGCGGCGGTCTCTCGGTCATCGGCTATCACAATCTGACCCGTCCGAAGTCCTATCACCTGAAAAAGGTCACCGGCTGACGGACGGCCCCGCCCGCCCCGTTTCTCCTCCCGGCGCGGGCCACTTGCATCAAAGGAACACAACATGTCTCTCGTTGGAAACTGGTCCTACCCGACCGCAATCAAGTTCGGCGCAGGCCGTATCAAGGAACTGGCGGATGCCTGCGCCGCTACCGGCATCAAGAAGCCGCTGCTGGTCACCGACAAGGGGCTGGCCGATCTGCCGGTCACCCAATCGACCCTGGACATCATGGAAGCTGCCGGCCTTGGCCGCGGCATGTTCTCCGAGGTCGATCCGAACCCGAATGAGAAGAACCTGGAGGCCGGCGTCGCCGCCTATAAGGCGGGCGGCCATGACGGGGTGATCGCCTTTGGCGGCGGCTCCGGCCTGGACCTGGGCAAGATGGTGGCCTTTATGGCCGGCCAGACCCGGCCCGTTTGGGATTTCGAGGACATCGGCGACTGGTGGACCCGTGCCGACGCCGATGCCATCGCGCCGATCATCGCCGTGCCGACCACCGCAGGCACGGGTTCCGAAGTCGGCCGCGCATCGGTGATCACCGACAGCGTTACCCACCAGAAGAAGATTATCTTCCACCCCAAGGTGCTGCCCGCAGTGGTGATCTGCGATCCCGAGCTGACCGTCGGCATGCCCAAGTTCATCACCGCTGGCACCGGGCTGGATGCCTTTGCCCATTGTGTCGAGGCATTCTCCAGCCCCCATTACCACCCGATGTCCCAGGGCATCGCGCTGGAGGGCATGCGGCTGGTTAAGGACTACCTGCCGCGCGCCTATGCAGAAGGCACCGATATCGAGGCCCGCGCCCAGATGATGTCAGCGGCCGCGATGGGGGCCACTGCCTTCCAGAAAGGCCTCGGCGCGATCCACGCGATGAGCCACCCCATCGGTGCCCATTTCAACACCCACCACGGCACCACCAACGCAGTCTGCATGCCCGCCGTGTTGGCGTTCAATGCTTCCGCGATTGCGGACCGGTTCAATATGGCAGCAGCCTATCTGGGTATTGAGGGCGGCTTCGACGGTTTCCGCAGCTACGTGCAGGAATTGAACGACAGCCTCGGCATCCCGCGCGGGCTGGGCGATCTGGGTGTCACTGCCGATGCGATCCCCGAGCTGGTCAAGGGCGCCATCATCGATCCCTCCTGCGGCGGCAACCCCATTGAGCTGACAGAGGAAAACCTCGCCCAGCTGTTCAAGGCCGCAATGTAAGAAAACTTACGTTTCTACATTACAGCGCCTTCCGCCATCGCGGGGGGCGCTGCTTTGTTCAGAACCGGTGTCAGCCGCTGACGTAAACCTTGTCCTTGGGGTAATAGAAGATCTTCTGATTGTGCAGCTGCCCCAGCAGTGCATGGACCCGGCGCAGGGTTTCCGCATCGGCGCTGCCCGCCGCCGGGTGGGTTTCCGACAGAGCATCCCTTGTGTGGCGCAAAGAGGTTTCAATCAGGTCCATTTCCTCAACCGAAAGCTCGAACATGTCGTTGTACTTAGGCATCTGCACTCCTTTACCGGGCCAAGCCGCGCTGAACTGGAACCATACCCGCAGGGTGCCCCGGCGCGCCGGCCAAAGCTAGGAAAATCGCCAGCGGGCGTGGTTACGGTGGGGGCTTCTGTGTCTCGGCAGAAAGCTGCAGCGCCTGGCTAGAGGGTTTCCCCAAGGCTGATCGCGGGCGTCAAACGATCGAACACCAGCCCCTCCGCCCCGCCGGTTTCCCGTGATTTCAGGATGATCCGCGCCGCACGCTCTCCGATTTCATGACGGCAGGCGTCCGTGGTCGCCAGTTGCAGCGGCAAGCCCTGCAGGATTTGCAGGTTGTTAAAGCCCGCCAAAGCGATTTCGCCGGGTACCGACAGTCCCGCGGCCAAGCAATGCATCAGCCCTCCCACGCTCATCACATCACTTGAGTAGTAGATGCACTCCAGATCCGGGCTGCGTGCCAGCATCTGTGACGTCAGCTGGCGGCCGGTCTGGATCGAACTTTCGCCGGAATAATGCTCCATATCGGCGAGTGTCACCTTCTGCGCTGCCAGCCCGTCCGTGAAACCGTCAAAACGTTTCCGCGCGCGGAAATCCTGCGGCATCTTGGTGCCGATGAAGCCGATATTCCGGTAGCCGCGGGCCAGGATCTGCTCTGCCATGCCGCGGCCAGCCTGCAGATGCGAGATACCGACGCAATGGCGCACCGGGTCTCCATCGACATCCATCACTTCAACCACCGGGCAATCAGCCTGCTGCAGCATCCGCCGGGTAGCCTCGGTATGCTCCAGCCCGGCAACGATCAGCCCTGAGGGCCGCCAGCTGAGCATTTCGCGGATGACGCTTTCCTCTTCCTCCAGATCATAGCCCGACACCCCGACCACCGGTTTCAAGGGGCTTTCTTTCAGGACGGCGGAAATTCCGGAGAGAACTTCCGGGAAGACAAAGCTGTTGAGCGACGGCACAACCACTGCCACCAGATTGACCGACTGCGAGGACAGGGAACCGGCAATCCGGTTTGGCACATAGCCGTGGGCCCTGGCGATTTCCTCAATCTTTGCCTTGGTCTTGGCAGAAACATCCGGTGCCCCGCGCAAGGCACGGGACGCGGTCATTTCACTGACACCGGCCAGTTTGGCCACGTCTTTCAGAAGCAGTTTCTTGGTCATACCCCATGCTCCCGCAGATCGCGGGCCGCCGCAAGGGCAGCTCTGCCGGCAAGGGGCTTGATTTTTGCAGCCGTTATCGCTATCGGTATCGCAACCGTTATCGATACCGGATCAAGCTCCGGTACACCAGCCGGAGATCAGACATGACACTGAAGATTGCAATCAACGGATTCGGGCGGATTGGCCGCGGGGTGCTGCGGGCGCTGCTGGAAAGCGGCGAAAAGGATATCGAGGTGGTGGCCATCAACGACCTGTCGCCACCGGAAACACTGGTTCACCTGCTGAAGTATGACAGCGTGCACGGACGCCTGAAAACGCCGGTATTTCTGGCGGATGATCTGATCCGCGTCGGCCCTCACAGCATCCGCCTGAGCGCCAAACGCAACCCGGAAGATTTGCCATGGCAGGATGTGGACATCGCCTATGAATGCACCGGTCTGTTCACCGCCCGTGAACAAGCAGCCCGGCATCTGGAAAACGGATCCAAGCGCGTGCTGATCTCCGCCCCCGGCAAAGATGCCGACCGCACGGTGGTCTTTGGCGTCAATCACATGGACCTGACGGCGGAGGATTTCATTGTTTCCAACGCCTCCTGCACCACCAATTGCCTGGCGCCGCTGGCTAAGGTGCTGGATGAGGCCTTTGGCATCAAAACCGGCTACATGACCACGATCCACGCCTACACCGGCGACCAGCCAACCCATGATACCAGCCACAAGGATCTCTACCGTGCCCGCGCGGCCGCGCTGTCGATGATCCCGACATCTACCGGGGCCGCACGGGCAATCTCCGAGGTGCTGCCGCATCTGAAGGGCCGGCTGGAAGGCTCTGCTATCCGGGTGCCCACCGCAAATGTTTCCGTGGTGGACCTGAGTTTCATGCCGGAACGGCCCGCCACGGTTGAGGCCGTCAACGCGGCAGTTCAGGCCGCGGCCGCAAACGGGCTGCAGGGCATCCTGTCCTACGAGGACGATCCGCTGGTCTCCGTCGATTTCAACCATGACCCGCACTCCAGCTGCTTTGCCGCAGCGCAAACCGCTGTCACCGCCGAGGGGCTGGTGCGGGTGGTCAGCTGGTATGACAACGAATGGGGCTTCTCAAACCGCATGATAGACACCGGCCGCCGCATCGGTGCGGTGATGAATGCCGCCGGGGTGGCACTGGCCAGCTGACGGGTTCCTCCCGCCCGTCCTCGGCCCGATGGGCCTCCTCCCGTTGGGCCCGGCGCCGCGCTGACGCGCGGCGCTGCTGCGTTTGCCGCTAGGCGTCCGGGCCTTCGGCAAGGCCAGCCTGCAGAAAAGCTGACTCCAGGATGCGCTGACTCAAACTCCTGCCCCTGCACCGCTGGCATGAGGCGCTGATTTGGGTCAGAACAGGCGCAAGACATGACCAGCAACAGGAGACCGGCGTGACCGTCACCCGTGAAACCGTCCTTGAGGCGCTCAAGACCATCACCGACCCCGTCAGCGGCAGCGACATCGTCAGCGCCGGCATTGCCCGTGCCGTGACCGTCGAAGGCGGCACCGTCCGCTTTGTACTGGAAATCGACCCCGGCAAGACTGAGATCTACGGCCCTGTGCGCGAAAAGGCTGACGCCGCGGCGGCAGCACTGCCGGGGGTGGAGAAGGTCTCCGCAATGCTGACCGCCCATTCTGAGAAAGCGCCACCGGACCTGAAGCCAAAGACAACCGCCCAGCCCCAGCAGCAAGCGCCGCAGAAAGTGCCAGGAGTGGCACGGATCCTCGCCGTAGCCTCGGGCAAGGGCGGAGTTGGGAAATCCACTGTTTCCGCCAATCTCGCCTGCGCCCTGGCGATGCAAGGGCGCAAGGTCGGCCTGCTGGATGCCGACGTCTATGGCCCGTCTCAGCCCAAGATGCTGGGCGTCAGCGGCCGCCCGGCCAGCCCCGACGGCAAAACCATCCTGCCGCTGCGCAAGCATGGCGTCACCATGATGTCGATGGGGCTGATGACCGGCGAGGATCAGGCTGTGATCTGGCGCGGCCCGATGCTGATGGGCGCGCTGCAGCAAATGCTCTTGCAAGTGCAATGGGGCGAACTGGACGTGCTGATCGTCGACCTGCCACCCGGCACCGGTGACGTGCAGATGACACTGGCGCAGAAAACCCATGTGGACGGCGCCATCGTGGTCTCCACCCCGCAGGACGTGGCTCTGATCGACGCACGCAAGGGCATCGACATGTTCCGCAAGATGAACGTGCCGGTGCTGGGCATGATTGAAAACATGTCCACCCACATCTGCTCCAACTGCGGCCACGAGGAGCATGTGTTCGGCCATGGCGGCGTGGCGCAGGAAGCCTGGAAACTCGGCGTGCCGCTGCTGGGTGAGGTCCCGCTGCATCTGGACGTGCGGGTGGCCGGCGATAACGGCACCCCGATCGTGGCAGCCAAGCCTGGCAGCGCCCAGGCAGAGGTATTCCTAGATATCGCCACCCAGCTGGCCGGCGCAGGCGCCGCCTGACCCCAGTCAGCCAGGGGTCAAGGGCCGCAAGGCGGCGGCGCGCAGCGCCGTTTACCGTGGCGGGGATGGCAAACCAAACGACAGGAGAAGCGCTTCTGCGCCGCGCAGCGGCGCAACGCCCAACTGTGACGCACATTCTGTGAATGTGCAGGGACAGGCGGGAGCTGCCCGCCTGCAGGATCAGGAATACTTTTCCAGGAACTCTTCGGCCCTCAAGCTGCGAAAGTCCGGCAGCGCGGCCCGCAAGGTCTCATGGTCCCAGTCCCACCACGCCAGGTCCAGCATCTGCACAGCAACCGCCTCAGGGTACCGCCGGCGGATCACCCTTGCGGTATTCCCGCCGACAATGGTGTAGGGCGCCACGTCCTTGGTCACAATCGCGCCTGAGGCCACGACAGCTCCATGCCCGATGGTCACCTCAGGCTTGATCATTGCCCCGTGGCCGATCCAGGTGTCATGGCCGATACGCGCGATACGGCCGGCGCGGCGGCCAAACCATGCTGAATCATCCTCTGCGTCATCCCAGTAGCTTGCCGAGCGGTAGAGGAAATGGTGCAGAGACGCCTTCTCCATCGGGTGATCCGAGGCGCCGATCCGCACAAAGCTGGCGATGTTGGCGAACTTGCCAATCTCTGCATTGGCAATATCACAGGTCCGGTCGCAATAGCTGTAGTCTCCGATCACCGCGTTTGAAACGCGGGTGCCGGCCCCGATCTCCACAAAGGCACCGAAACGGCTGCCAATGATCGTGCAATCCGGGTGGATGAAGGGTTCTTCAGCCTGCAACCGGGCCATTGTCAGTCCTCCTCAGTAAGCCGGGGCAAGGTCAGGGCAGCAAAAACGCCCCGCCCTCCTCCGGCTTTCGCGGCTTGCGCTTGGCCTTGCTGCCCTCGCCCTTGATCAGGCGGCGGCGCAGCCAGCCGGAGAACCAGTCCATCAGCATCACCATCAGGATGATCAGGGTGATGTAATAGGCCACTTCCTCCCAGTCCTTCTGGGTGATGATCGCTTGTGTCAGCAGCAAACCGATGCCGCCGCCGGTGATCGCGCCGATGATGGTGGCAGAGCGCGTGTTGGATTCCAGGAAATACAGCAACTGGCTCAGCAGAACCGGCGTGATCTGCGGGATCACCCCAAATCGGTAGCGCTGCACTGGCTTGGCTCCGGTTGAAGCCACGCCCTCAATCTGCTTCTGGTCAACGTTCTCCAGCGCCTCGGAGAAGATCTTGCCGAAAGTGCCGGTATCGGTCACCAGGATCGCCAGCGCGCCGGTCAGCGGGCCGGGGCCAAAGGCCCGCGCCAGCACCACCGTCCAGATCAGCGAGTCGACGCCGCGCACAAAGTCGAAGAAGCGGCGCATGGCAAAGCGGATACTGCGCAGGGGCATGAAATTCCGGGCCGCCAGAAAGGCCAGCGGCAACGCGATGATGCCCGCACCAATGGTGCCCAGAAAGGCCATCAGCAGTGTTTCGGCAATCGCCCAGGCCACATCCTGATGGCGCCACATCTTGTTGGTCCAGAACTCCTGGAAAATCGCACCAGCTTCGCCGGTGGCAGCACGCTGCACCAGTTCCCCTGCCCCTACGCCGTAATACGGGCTGTCGAGGGTAAAGAAGAACAGCTCCCACCCCGCGAAATAGCGGAATACCTCTGCCCGGTTGCGGGTGACAGTCAGGCGGCCGGCCTCCGTGGTGACGGCCAGGCGGTTCTTCGAAACACTGATCCATTCCGGCACATCTCCGGCAGGCAATTCCGCCTGAACCCCAACACTGCGGCTCGGGGTGGCACGCACGGTGCCAAAACCGGGAATGGCGTATTCAATGCTCTCCGGGCCGAAGGTGACCCTATGCCCGTTCTCCAGATCAATGACCGTGGTCTCGCCCAGGGCCACCCAATCCGGCGACATGCCGTCGGGATAGGCGCCCTTACGCTCACCCTCGATGGCCACCGACACCTCGCCGCTGCGGTTGTCGCGGGTGACATGGGTCTTGTAGCTGTAGCTGTCGCTCACCAGTGTTTTGGCGTTGTCCAGACTCGCACGCTCCCACAGCCCCGGCATGTCGAAGGCCACAAAAACATAGGCGAGATAGGCCAGCACCGCAGCGGGCAGGGCAAAGTTCATCAGCCGTTTCCTGAGGAACAGCCGGGAGATGTCAGACTTCAGGTCCGCCGGCGTCAGGGTGGTGTCAAAAGTGGTCATGCCTTCGCTCCATGGGTCAGGCGGTCACGCAAAAGGCCGGACAGCTGGTCAACGGCCACGATGGTGACAAACAGGAGAAGGAAGATCGCGGCGGCCTCGTCGTAGCGCCCCTGCCCCCAGGACATCGCGTTTTTCAATTCGTAGCCAATGCCGCCCGCGCCGACAAAGCCAAGGATGGCAGAGGCACGGATGTTGATCTCAAACCGCAGCAGCGCATAGCTCACATAGTTCGGGCCAACCTGCGGGATCACTCCCAGCGTCATCCGCTGCGCCCAGGTTGCACCTACGGAAGTCAGCCCCTCGACGGGCTTCAGGGAGGCGTTCTCATTTACTTCGGAAAACAGCTTGCCCAGCGCGCCGGCCGTGTGGATGGCGATGGCGATCATGGCAGGCACCGGACCGCCGCCGAGCACAAAGATCAGCACCAGCGCGATAACAATTTCCGGTATGGCCCGGCAGATATCGCTGATGCGGCGGAACAGCGGGATCAGCATAGGCCAAGGCGCCATGCCGCGGGTGGCCAACAGCGACAGCAGCGTGCCGAACACAGCCCCCACCAAAGTCGAGGCGGCGGCGATGTTCAAGGTCTCCACCAGCGCCGGAAAGAAATGCACCAGATGCCCGGGGAGTTGCGCGGCCTTTTCCGCGGCTTCGGCCAAGACCTCCGCCGGGTAATCAAAGATGCGTGTGAATCCGTCGGCAAAAGAGCCTGCATTGCGCGCATCCGCAGTGCGGAACCCCGCGGCCATCAGCGCCACAAAAACCGCCAGAAGGATACCGCCATAGAGCCGCTTGCGCTGGGTATGGGCGGTGTAGTGCTGCCGGATATCCGCGATGCCGGGCCGGGCGGCTGTCAAATCTGCCATTTGGGGATCCTGATCTTCTAGGGATGGGGGATACTGGGTCCATCCAGGAAATTGCGGGGCTCCAAGACCGGCCCGGAACCCCGCAGAGCACAGTAAAATACGTGCTGGGCTGAAATTACTGGGACTTCAGTTTGCGGGCCTCGATGATCACTTGATAGGCTTCATGGGTGATCGGGTCGAAACTCTTGGCCTCACCTGCCGCAACACCATAGAAGCAATCGCGGTCAATCTCGCTGAGATTGTCCATCAGTTCGGTCATCTTGGCTTTGACGTCTGCCGGCAGGGCCTTGCGCAGAACCACCGGGCCTTCCGGGATCGGGGCGGATTTCCAGATTTCCACCATGTCGTTCATGTCGACCAGGCCTGCATCCACGGCGCGGCGCAGGGCGCCGGACTGGTAGCCGTCTTCCCATTCGCCAAGGCCGTCGGCCCAGGTCACGCCGCCATCAACGTCACCATTGGCAACCGCGACAATGGTCTGTTCATGGCCGCCGGTGAACTTCACTTCCCCAAAGTAGTCGCCGGAGTCCATGGAGGCATTGATCTTGTTCGGAATTTCGATCGACGGGATCAGGTAGCCCGAGGTGGAGTTCGGATCGCCGAAACCGAAGGTCTTGCCTTTCAGGTCTTCCAGCGAGGTGATGCCGCTGTCCTTGCGGGCAAAGCCGACCGAGTAATAGCCGTAGCCGCCGTCAGTGTTCACCTTGACCAGCACCGGCTCGACCGCTTCGGGGTCGGACAGGTAGGTCTTGGCATAGCCGGACGCGCCCAGCCAAGCCATGTCGATGGTGCCGCCCAGAAGGCCCTGGATCACACCGTTGTAGTCCGCGGGCGCAAACAGCTTGGTTTCGACACCCAGCTCTTTCTCGGCATATTCGCGCAGGCATTCGTTGTTGTTCAAGCGGTCCTGTGCGTTTTCGCCGCCCAGGATGCCAATGCGGAATTCCTTGATCTCTTCTGCCGCAACGGGGGCGGTCAGCGCGGTGGTTGCCAGAACGGCAGCAATCAGTTTCTTCATCTCATGTCTCTCCGGTTGGGTCCCGGCAGAGCAGCCCGCCGGGTCGATGAAATCAGATCAGGAGTTATTCAGCGGGAACGGCGGCGCGCATCGTGCCGGTCTTTTCCAGCGTTTCGATTTCGGTCGAGGTGGCTGCTTCGGAGAATTCCTCTCCGGCGCCGTAGATTTCGCGGGCGACACCCGTGGTGAGCTGCTCCGGCAGCCCGTCAAACACGATGCGCCCGTCGCGCATGCCGACGACCCGGTCGCAGTAACGGCGCGCAGTGTCCAGCGTGTGCAGGTTGGCAATCACGGTGCGCCCGTCTTCTTCGTGGATGCGGCGCAGCGCCTCCATCACGGTCTGGGCGTTCATCGGGTCGAGCGAGGCAATCGGCTCATCTGCCAGAATGATTTTCGGGTCCTGCATCAGCGCCCGGGCAATCGCCACCCGCTGCTGCTGGCCGCCAGACAGCGCCTCGGCCCGTTTGGCGGCATGTTCAGCAATGCCGAGCCGGTCGAGGATGTCGATCGCCGTGTGAATATCCGCCATCGGGTACAGGTTGAACAGCGTTGCCATCGCATTGCGGCGGTTCAACGTGCCGTGCAGAACGTTGGACACCACATCCATCCGCGGCACCAGGTTGAACTGCTGGAAGATCATCGCGCATTCGGACTGCCAGGCGCGCTTGTCCCTGCCCTTAAGCCCGGTGATCTCGCGCCCCTCGAACAGGATGCGGCCGCCGCTGGCGTCTTCCAGCCGGTTCAGCATCCGCAGCAAGGTGGATTTGCCTGCGCCGGAGCGGCCGATGATGCCGATCATGCAGGGCTTATCAATGTCCAGCGTGGCGGTATCCACCGCGATCTTACCGCCGAACCGTTTGGTCAGTTTGTCAATGCGCAGCACCGGGGCGCTCCCTTCTCGTTCGGGGATTGCCTACCGGCCCTGCTCAAAGCTCATGTGTCACTGCCGTGAAAGTTTTGTAACGCGGCCCGGCGCAACCGGCAGGCGCAGCGCCCAAGGAAACGGGCCCGCTGCGCAATCTGCCCCTGTGCACAGAGGGCCGGACGGTCTATACGGCCTGCAACTCCTCAATTCCCTTTGCAAAAGGAAGCTGCCAGATGTCCTTTGACCGCAATATCAAAATCGCACCCTCCATCCTGTCTGCCGATTTCGCCAATTTCGGGCAGGAGATCCAGGCGATCGAAGCCCAGGGCGCCGACTGGGTGCATGTGGATGTTATGGACGGGCATTTCGTGCCGAACCTCACCTTCGGCCCGCAGGCGGTAAAAGCGTTCCGCCCGCATGTGAAGACAGTGATGGACGTGCACTTGATGATCGCGCCGGTCGACCCCTACATCAGCGCCTATGCCGATGCCGGCGCTGATGTGCTGACCGCCCATATCGAGGCAGGCCCGCACATCCACCGCACCCTGCAGGCGATCCGGGGGGCGGGCATGAAAGCGGGCGTGGCACTCAATCCCGGCACCCCGGCCGAAGCGGTTGAGCACCTCCTGGACCTCACCGACCTGGTCTGCGTGATGACCGTGAACCCGGGCTTTGGCGGCCAGAAGTTCATCGACATGACCGGCAAAATCCGCCGCCTGCGGTCGATGATCGGCGACCGTCCGGTGCACATCGAGATCGACGGAGGCGTCGATCCCACCACCGCGCCGCTGGTGGCCGAAGCCGGCGCCGACGTGCTGGTCGCAGGCTCCGCCGTGTTCAAGGGCGGATCGGTCGACACCCCGGAGGTCTACGGCGAAAACATCCGCAAGATCCGGTCCGCCACCGAAGGCACCTGGGCCTAAGGCACGCGGAACTCCCGCCAATCGCCAGGCGCATCCTGGATGCACCGCTCTTGTTGGGCCAGGCGCCGCGCGTTCCGCGCGGCGCTTTTCTCGTATTACGGCCAGCGTTTGCGCGCCAGGCCTGGCGCCGCCCGCTTGTCTAGGCGCCTTTGTTCAGATCGCCGAAGGTCTTGCCTTCTGCCACGAGCTGCTCCAGCAGCGGCGCCGGCTGCCAGAAGAACCCGTCCTCTTCCGCATAGGCCTTGATATCGGCCAGGATGCCGTCCAGCCCCTGCAGATCGGCCCATTTCAACGGCCCGCCCCAGAACCGCGGAAAGCCGTAGCCAAACAGCATCACCATATCCACGTCCAGCGGACGCCGGGCGATGCCCTCGCCCACCACCTTTGCGGCCTCGTTGACCATAGCGCACATGTAGCGGCGCAGCACTTCAGCGTCGGAGAACTCCCGCGGGGTGACACCCTGCTCCTCCTGATCCCGGGCAATCAGCTCCGCCACCTCAGGGTTCGGGACACCACCGCGCTTGCCCGCTTCGTAGACATAGAAACCCTTGCCGGTCTTCTGGCCGAAGTCCCCGCCCTCGCAGAGCATCTCATAGAACCGCGGCACCCGCTCGCGCGGATCCCGCGTCGGCGCGCGGCGCTTGCGGGCCGCCCAGTTGATGTCCAGCCCCGCCAGATCGCCCATCGCAAACGGCCCCATCGGGAAGCCGAAAGTGGTCACCACCTTGTCCACCTGATAAGGCGAGGCCCCGTCCAGCACCACATATTCCGCCGCCTTGCGGTAGGCGTTCATGATCCGGTTGCCGATGAACCCGTCGCAGATGCCGGATCGTACCGCGACCTTCTTCAACCGCTTGCCCAGCGCAAAGCCTGTCGCCAGGACCTCCGGAGCGGTCTTTTCCGCTACCACCACCTCCAAAAGCTTCATCACGTGCGCGGGCGAGAAGAAGTGCAGCCCGATCACATCCTGCGGACGGGACGTTGCCGCGGCGATTTCATCGACATCCAGATAGGAGGTATTGGTCGCCAGCACGGCCCCCGGCTTGCAATGCACATCCAGCTTGCCAAAGACCTCGCGCTTGACACCCATGTCTTCGAACACGGCCTCGACCACCAGATCCACCTCGCTCAGCGCGGCATAATCCGTGGCCACAGTCAGCGCCTCGCCGGTCAGCTGATCATATTGCGCCTGGGTGACCTTGCCCCGCTTCAGGGCGCCTTGCAGATTGCCTTCGATCCGGCCGCGCGCGGCGGCAACACCCTCGTCCGTCATCTCGATCAGCACAATCGGAAGCCCGGCCAGCAGCGCCGCGGTGGCAATGCCTGCACCCATGGTGCCGCCGCCGATTACCCCCATTGAGGATACGTCACGGGGTTCAACTCCTTCCAGCTCCGGCAGTTTGCTGACCGCACGCTCCGAGAAGAAGGCATGGATCAGCCCCTGCCGCTGATCGGACTCCATCAGCTCTGTGAACAGCGCGCGCTCACGCTTAAGGCCGGCTTCAAAGCTCACAGCCTCGACCGCCGCCTGCACCGCACGCACAGCGGTTGCCGGGGACAGCTGGCCGCGGCCTTTCTTCAGCGTCGCTTCATAAATGGCATCAAAATCCACAGCTTCCGGAGCAGGCATTTCCCCAACCGCCCGGCGCGGCGCGCCTGCATCCAGCAATTCCTGCGCATAGGCCAGGCCGATCTCGCGCGGCGCGCCCTCTTCGATGCGGTCGATGATACCCTTGTCCAGCGCCTCTGCCGCGCCGATGTGGCGGCCGGTGGTGATCATCTCCAGCGCAGCTTCTGTCCCCGCCAGCCGCGGCAGCCGCTGGGTGCCGCCCGCGCCGGGCAGGATGCCCAGGTTGACCTCCGGCAGTCCCATCTTGGCCGAAGGCACCGCAATCCGGTAATGCGAGGACAAGGCCACCTCCAGCCCGCCGCCCAGCGCAGTGCCATGCATGGCGGAGACCACAATCAGCGGCGAGGCCTCGATCCTGCTGCACAGGCCCGGCAGGTAGGGCTCCTGCGGCGGCTTGCCGAATTCACGGATGTCGGCACCCGCGAAATAGGTCTTTCCCTCACCGTAGATCAGCACCGCCTTGGCGCCCTCGCCTTCAGCACGCTCGATTCCGGCCAGCAATCCCTTGCGCACATCAATGCCCAGCGCATTCACCGGCGGGTTCTGCGCTTTCAGAACGGCAAAATCGCCGACGCGCTCGTATGCAATGGCTTCACTCATCCGGTCTTCCTCTCTCTCCCGCGGCGGCAGTGCCTGCGCCCGGTTCCCAATAGATTAGGCACAGCACCCGGACCGGCGCCAAGCCCCAATGGCCGCCGAAGGCCAGCAAACGCCGCGTCGCGGCGTTCTGGTGTCCGGTGGCCGGTTACGCTGGCGATTGCGTAACAGAAGCCGGGCAAAATGGAAACTTTCTGAAACATATTATCCCGCAGGCCAGCCTGATGCCGGCGTGAACCCGCCCTCAAAGCAACCCGGCAACCGCGGCATAGGGTTGTTCACGGGTCTTTCCAGGTGTTCGGCATACACCAAACCCCACGCAGCCTGATCATTGCCGGCGTCAACATGAGTTTTGCAGCCCCGTCGTTCGCCCAGGCTCAACTACTCGGTTCATTATATGAACCTTCGGTTTATATTGTTGACAGCCAGGCATTGTATCTGTCATTCAAACCGCATCCCGGGACTGCCACCCCGGAAAGACCGACCGGACAGTTCAAACAGGGAGCTTCAACAGTCGCATGGGCACCGTATCCAAAGCCTTGTCGCTGCTGACATATTTCGATCACGGCCGCACCGGGATCGGACTCAGCGACCTCACGCGCTTGTCCGGCATGAATAAGGCAACCGTTTACCGGCTGATGAACGAACTTCAGGAATCAGGCTTTGTGGAACAGACGGGCAGCAACCGCTCTTACCGGCTGGGCCCCCAGGTTCTGCGTCTTGCAGCCCTGCGCGAGGCCGCGGTGCCGATCCTCTCCGTTTCCCGCCAGGTGCTGCGCGAACTGAGCGATGAAACCGGCGAAACCAGCCACCTTTCTCTGCTGCAAGGCAGCCAGCTCAATTCGCTGTCACACGCCTATTCCCCGCGCAACGCCACCAGGGTAATGATGGAGGACGCCAAAGTACTGACGTTCCACGGCACCAGCTCCGGCATGGCAGTTCTGGCCTTTGCCGAACCGGCCTTCGTCGAAACCATACTGTCCCAGCCGCTGGAAGCCCGCACCCCGGAGACCCTTACCGATCCGGGGAAACTCCGGGCTCAGCTGGACGGCATCCGCAAAAGCGGCATTGCCGTGTCTATCGGCGGCTTTGAGGAAGACGTTCACTCCCATGCGGTTCCAATATTTGATCCGGACCGCAAGGTGATCGGCGCCCTGGCGGTGGCCGCCCCCGCCTCCCGCATGACAGCAGAACAGAAACAACTGATCCCGGCCGCCCTGCGCCGCGCAGGCGCTGCCCTCACATACCGCATCGGAGGGTCCGCTCCCGCGGGCTTCCCGCAGGACGACACCGCCTGACCCCTTCACCGGCCCAAGCCAGGCCGCATCCAGGAGCTGCCCCATGAAAGACTCCAATTTCCTGAAAGAGCACAACGCCAAATCACTCTGGCACCCCATGGCACACCCGGCTGACAGTCTGGCCAACCCGCCCGCCATCATCACCTCTGCCCAAGGGGTCAAGATCACCGACATCGACGGGCATGAAGTGGTTGATGCTGTTGGCGGCCTGTGGAACGTGAACCTCGGCTTTTCCTGCCAGCCAGTAAAGGATGCCATCGCCGCGCAGCTTGATGTTCTGCCATACTACTCCACCTTCCGCGGCACCACCAACGACCAGGTGATCCAGCTGGCAGAGGAGTTGCGCAAGTTCTTTGCGCCCGATGGCCTCACCCGCGCCTTCTTCACGTCCGGCGGCTCGGATTCGGTGGAAACCGCCCTGCGTCTCGCCCGCCAGTACCACAAGATCCGCGGCGAAGAAGGCCGCACCAAGTTCCTGAGCCTCAAGAAAGGCTACCACGGCACCCACATGGGCGGGGCTTCGGTCAATGGCAACGCCAACTTCCGCGCTCAGTACGAACCGCTGCTGCCGGGCTGCTTCCACATCCCGGCGCCTTACACCTACCGCAACCCCTTCAACGAGACCGATCCGGAACGCCTGGCCCAGCTCTGCCTGCAAGCCCTGGAGGACGAGATCGCCTTTCAGGGCGCGGGGACAATCGCCGCATTCATCATGGAGCCGGTCCTCGGGGCCGGCGGGGTGATCCCGCCGCACGCCAGCTTCATGCCCTGGGTGCGCGAGATCTGCTCCAGAAATGGCATCCTGCTGATCGCGGATGAGGTGATCACCGCCTTCGGCCGCACCGGATCGTGGAGCGGCTCTCGCCACTGGGGCGTGCAGCCGGACATGACGGCCACCGCCAAGGCAATCACCAACGGTTACTTCCCCTTTGGCGCGGTGATGATTGCAGACCACATGACCGAAACCTTCGAGAAGGACACCACCGGCAAGGCCGCAATCGGCCACGGCTACACCTACTCGGGCCACCCGGTCGGTGCGGCTGCAGCCCTGGCCTGCCTTCAAGAGACCCTTCGCCTGAACGTAACGCAAAACGCCGCCGCCCGCGGCACCCAGATCCACCAGGGCCTGCTGGATCTTCAGCAGAAATACCATCTGATCGGCGACGTCCGCGGCGGCCACGGCCTGATGTGCGCGCTTGAGCTGGTGTCCGACCGCACCACCAAGACAGCCGTGGACAAGAAGACCATCGGCACGCTGCAGGAAGCGGCCTATGAAGCAGGCGCCATGGTGCGGGTCTCCGGCCCCAACATCATCCTGTCACCACCGCTGGTGCTGAGCGAGGCGGAGGCCGGCACTATCCTCTCTGCCTTGGATGCAGGCTTTGCAGCGGTGAGCTGACATCAGCGCCAGATCCCCCTGCGCCCGGGCCGTCAGGCCCGGGCGCCACCAGATGCCATGGCGGGCCCGAAGCACATGCTTCGGGCCCGCTTGTTTCCTTTCTGCCTGCACATTGGAAAGGCCGTTGAAGTTTTGACCGGCGGCCTCAGAGAGAGGAGTACTGCAGCACGTCGTTGGCGTATTCTTCGCCGCCGATCCTGAAACTTGTCAGCCCGGCATGTTCGAACCCGTTGCCCAGATAGAAGGAGATCGCGCGGGAGTTCTCCGAATTGCTGGCAAGCCAGGGCGCGTCCCAGCCGTTTGACCGGCAAAGTTGCAGCCAGGCTTGCAGCAAGCGCCGCCCGATGCCCCGCCCGTGATGCCGCGGCTGGACGTAGAGCGTGGATATTTCGGTGCACGAAGCCCCGCCAGCCGGGCTGGGCCGTCCGTGCGTGACACGGATATAGCCGTCAATGCCATCCAGGTTCTGAGAGACCAGCAAGCCCTCGGCCGGGTTTTGCAGGGCCTTGGCAAAATGCGCAGATGTTTAATGCGCCAGCACATAGTCCGCGAAATGCGCGCTGATCCCATTGCGCAGATAGGTGCCGGCCCAGACTTCGATCGACAGGGCGGCAAGGCTGGAGCAGTCATGCATTCCAGCGGGGCGGATCACGGCGGCGGCTGATGGACTGGTCATGAATGCCGTTGGGAATAGAGAAAACAGACGCCATAGTTCAAGCTGAGGCGAGGCCCGTCAAGAAGATCTCCTCGCCAAAATTGCTTCACTTGTTTATCAATACAGCAGCACTGAGCGGGAGGCGCCGATGAACATCCTCTATATCATGTTCGACCAGCTGCGGTTCGACTATCTGAGCTGCGCCGGCCATCCGCATTTGCAGACGCCGCACATCGACGGGCTGGCCGCCAGGGGCGTGCGCTTTACCCGCGCCTATGTGCAGTCGCCAACCTGCGGCTCCTCGCGGATGTCGAGCTACACCGGGCGTTACCCGTCCAGCCACGGGGTGCAGTTCAACAGCTATCCGCTGCGGGTCGGCGAGTGGACGATGGGGGACCATCTGCGCAAGGCGGGGATGGGCTGCCACCTGATCGGCAAGACCCATATGGTAGCGGATGCTGACGGGATGCAGCGCCTGGGCCTGGCACCGGACAGCGTGATCGGCGTGCGCCAGTCGGAATGCGGCTTTGACCCCTGGGTGCGCGATGACGGGCTGTGGGCAGAGGGGCCGGACGGTTTCTATGACAGCAAACGCAGCCCTTACAATGAATACCTGAAAGAAAAGGGCTATCCCGGAGACAACCCCTGGAACGATTTTGCCAATGCCGGCATAGAGGGCAATGACATCGCGTCCGGCTGGTTCATGGTCAATGCGGACAAGCCCGCCAATGTCGCCGAGGCAGACAGCGAGACACCCTGGCTGACCACTCAGGCGATGGCGTTCATCGAGCAGGCCGATGCACCATGGTGTGCGCACCTCAGCTATATCAAGCCGCATTGGCCCTATATCGTGCCCGCGCCCTACCACGATTTGTACGGGCCGGAGCATGTGCTGCCGGTTGTGCGCTCGGAGGCGGAGCGCGAAGACGCGCATCCGGTGTTTGACGGCATGATGAACAACCAGATCGGCAGGACCTTCAGCCGGGACGAGGTGCGCCAGAAGGTGATCCCCGCCTACATGGGGCTGATCAAACAGGCCGATGACCAGATGGGGCGGCTGTTCAACTGGCTGGAGAACACCGGCCGGATGCAGGACACCATGATCGTGGTGACATCGGATCACGGCGACTATCTGGGCGATCACTGGCTGGGCGAAAAGAACCTGTTCCACGAGCCCTCGATCAAGGTGCCGCTGATCATCTATGACCCGCGCCCGGAGGCCGATGCCACCCGCGGCACTACTTGCGATGAACTGGTCGAAGCAATCGACCTGCTGCCCACTTTCCTGGAGGCAGCGGGCGGTGAACCTGCGCCGCATATCCTGGAGGGGCGCTCCTTGATGCCATTCCTGCGGGGTGAAAAGCCCGCGTGGCGGGACTATGCCATTGCCGAGTTCGATTACTCCACCATGCCGCTGTGTGAAAAGCTGGGGCTGGAGCCGAAGGATGCGCGGCTGTTCATGGTGACGGACAAGCGCTGGAAGTTCATGCATGCCGAGGGCGGGCTGCGGCCGATGCTGTTTGACATGGAAAACGACCCGGATGAACTGGTGGACCTCGCCAAGGACGGCGCTCACCAGGCGGTGCTCGACCTGATGTATGACCGGTTGTTGGAATGGGGCCTCAGAATGTCGCAGCGGATCACCCTGTCGGATACGCAGATCAAAGCGCGCCGCGGCAAGTCCGGACGCAAGGGTATCCTGCTGGGGGTCTATGAGGCTGATGAAGTTGCGCCGGAATTGACAGAAAAATACCGCGGGCAAGTACCGAAGTAACCGCCCGGCTCTTTCACTTCTGCACGCAGCTTCCTGCAGTCATGCAGGAAGGTTCAGCCCCCTGACCGGACAGCTCTGCGCCCACTTGTTACAGATTTTTCCAACATCACATTTTTGAGTTACAATTTACTTGCCGCGAATCATCTTCCGGCGTATCACCGACCCAACGGTCGGCTTTTCCTGCCGCCGCCACAGGAGACGCGAACACCCATGGATGCTTTCATCTGCGATGCCACCCGCACCCCGATCGGCCGCTACGGCGGCGCACTGAGCCAGGTGCGTACCGACGATTTGGCCTCTTTGCCGATTGCGGCGCTGGTCGAACGCAACCCGGATGTGGACTGGGGCTCCTTGGACGATGTGATCTTTGGCGATGCCAACCAGGCGGGGGAAAGCAACCGCAACGTGGCCCGCATGGCGGCGCTGCTGGCGGGCCTGCCCACCTCCGTTCCCGGCACCACGATTAACCGCCTCTGCGCCTCGGGCATGGATGCGGTCGGCATGGCGTCCCGCGGGATCAAGGCGGGCGACTATGACATGGCCATCGCCGGCGGCGTCGAAAGCATGTCGCGCGCGCCCTTCGTGATGCCCAAGGCCACCTCTGCCTTCACCCGTGCCAATGCGGTCTATGACACCACCATCGGCTGGCGCTTCGTGAACAAGAAGATGCACGGGATGTACGGCACCGACTCGATGCCGCAGACTGCCGACAACGTGGCAGAGGACTACGGCGTCTCCCGCGCCGATCAGGACGCCTTCGCCGCCCGCAGCCAGGCCCGCTGGGCCGCCGCGCATGAGGCCGGCATCTTCAAGGACGAAATCACCCAGGTCACCATCCCGCAGCGCAAGGGCGATGATCTGGTGGTGGACACCGATGAACACCCCCGCCCCGGCACCTCGGCAGAGAAGCTGGCGGGCCTCAAGGGCGTCAACGGCCCGGACAAGACCGTGACCGCAGGCAATGCCTCCGGCGTCAATGACGGTGCTGCGGCGATCCTGATGGCGAATGAAGCGGCTGCGGCGAGGAACGGTCTGAAACCGATGGCCCGCATCGTCGGCATGGCCGCTGCAGGCGTGGAGCCGCGCATCATGGGCATCGGCCCGGTGCCTGCCACCCGCAAGGTTCTGGCCCGCACTGGCCTGACCATTGAACAGATGGACGTGATCGAGCTGAACGAGGCCTTTGCATCCCAGGGCCTTGCCACCCTGCGCGAGCTTGGCCTTCCGGACGACGCGCCCCATGTTAATCCCAACGGCGGTGCGATTGCACTGGGCCACCCGCTCGGCATGTCCGGGGCGCGGCTGGTGCTGACCGCTGCCTATCAGCTTCAGCGCACCGGCGGGCGGTATGCGCTCTGCACCATGTGCGTCGGCGTCGGTCAGGGCACCGCCCTGATCCTCGAACGCGTGTAACGAACCCTAGGGGAGGTCCCAGACATGTATGCTCAGATGATCAAATCCGAAGCGACCCAGGACGATCCGGAAAAGCTGGCTGCCTTCCAGGCGCGCATCGACGCGGGCGAGAAGATCGAGCCCAAGGACTGGATGCCCGAGGGTTACCGCAAAACGCTGATCCGCCAGATCGGGCAGCACGCGCATTCGGAAATCGTCGGCCAGCTGCCAGAGGGCAACTGGATCACCCGCGCGCCGACGCTGGAGCGCAAGGCGATCCTCCTCGCCAAGGTGCAGGATGAGGCCGGCCACGGCCTCTACCTCTACTGCGCGGCGGAAACCCTGGGTGTCTCCCGCGACGAAATCACCGAGATGCTGCTGGACGGCCGCATGAAGTATTCGTCGATCTTCAACTACCCGACGCTGAACTGGGCCGACATCGGTGCAGTGGGCTGGCTGGTGGACGGCGCGGCGATCATGAACCAGGTGCCGCTGCAGCGGACCTCCTTCGGCCCCTACTCCCGCGCGATGATCCGCATCTGCAAGGAGGAAAGCTTCCACCAGCGCCAGGGCTATGACGCGATCCGCAAGATGGCCGAAGGCACCCCGGAGCAGAAGAAGATGGCACAGGATGCGCTGAACCGCCTCTGGTACCCGTCGCTGATGATGTTCGGCCCCTCCGACAAGGACTCGGTCCATTCCGCCCAGTCGATGGCCTGGAAGATCAAGATGAACACCAACGACGAACTGCGCCAGAAGTTCGTCGACCAGACCGTGCCGCAAGCCGAATACCTGGGCCTGACGATCCCCGATCCCGACCTGAAGTGGAACGAGGAACGCGGCCATTACGACTACACCGATCCGGACTGGAGCGAGTTCTTTGAAGTGATCAAAGGCAACGGCCCCTGCAACGTGGACCGCCTCGCCGCCCGCAACAAGGCCTGGGACGACGGCGCCTGGGTCCGCGACGGCCTGCTTGCCCACGCCAAGAAAAAAGCCGCGCGCCGGCACGCCGCCGAATAACCCCAAGCATTCCGGCGCCCCGCCCAGACGCGCAGCGCCCCCTCAGCCAGGAGGATTTGAGACATGAAAAACGAATGGCCCCTCTGGGAAATCTTCATCCGCGGCCAGCACGGCATGAGCCACCGCCACGTCGGCTCCCTGCATGCGCCGGACGCGGAAATGGCGATCAAGAACGCCCGCGACGTCTACACCCGCCGCAACGAAGGCGTGTCGATCTGGGTTGTGGAAGCCAACCACATTTCCGCTTCCTCGCCCAGCGACAAGGGCCCGCTTTATGAGCCGTCGGAAAGCAAGGTCTACCGCCACCCGACCTTCTTTGACATCCCCGAAGAAGTGGGGGCGATGTAATGGCCCGCGAAGACGCATTTTTCCAGTTCCTGCTGCGGATGGGGGACAACACCCTGATCCTCGGCCACCGCGTCAGCGAATGGTGCGGCCACGCGCCGGTGCTGGAAGAGGACATCGCGCTGGCCAACACTGCGCTGGACATGATCGGCCAGACCCAAATGTGGCTCGGCCTTGCCGCCGAAGTTGAAGGCGAAGGCAAATCCGCCGACGATCTTGCCTTCCTGCGCGACGCCTGGGATTTCCGCAACGTGCTCTTGTGCGAGGTGCCGAACGGCGATTTCGGCCGCACCCTGATGCGCCAGTTCCTGTTTGACGCCTGGCATTCGATCCAGCTGGGCCGGCTGATGAAATCATCGGACGAACGCGTTGCCGCAATTGCCGAGAAAGCCACGAAAGAGGTGGCCTATCACCTGGAACGCTCCGCCGACACTGTGGTGGGGCTGGGCGACGGCACCGGGGAAAGCCACCGCCGGATGCAGGAGGCGCTGGATTACCTCTGGCCCTATGTGGGCGAGATGTTCCAGTCCGACGATGTGGACGCCGAAATGGTGAAGGCTGGCATCGCCCCCGATCCGGCGGCCCTGCGCGAAGAATACGACGCACTGGTGTCCCGCATCCTGGGTGATGCGACGCTGTCCATTCCCGAAAGCCGCTTTGCCCACAAAGGCGGGCGCACCGGTGCGATGCACACAGAGCATCTGGGCCACCTGCTGACCCAGATGCAATGGCTGCAGCGCGCCTATCCAGGCGCCAAGTGGTAAGGCCTCGGCCAAGGAACTGAGGGCATCCCCGGCGTCAAACGGGGGTGAGGCCCGCTTCCGCTGGGAAGTCCGGGCGGAACAGCCAATGAGGGTAACCGCATGAGCCAAGTGACAACTCAGCCAAGCATCACCCAAGTCTGGGACTGGCTCGACGCCGTGCCGGACCCGGAGATCCCGGTGATCTCGCTGGTGGACCTGGGCATCATCCGCGATGTGGCCTGGGAAGGGAAGACTTTGGTGGTCACCGTAACCCCGACCTACTCCGGCTGCCCGGCCACAGCGGTGATCGCCATGGATATTGAGACCGCCCTGCGCGGCCGCGGCATCACTGATCTGCGGCTCAAAACGCAGATTTCGCCGGCCTGGACCACCGATTGGCTGTCGGAAAAAGGCCGCACCAAGCTGGAGGCTTACGGCATCGCCCCGCCCCAGCCCGCAGGCGGCCCCGAGAAATGCCCGCACTGCGGCAGCACACATGTCACCAAGGTCAGCCAGTTCGGCTCGACCCCTTGCAAGGCCCACTGGCGCTGCCAGGACTGCCTCGAACCCTTTGATTATTTCAAGTGCATCTGAGGAGACCCTGATGGCGCGCTTTCACGACCTTGAAGTCACCGACGTCCGCAAGACCATCCGCGATGCGGTGGTTGTCACCCTGAAGCCCGCGGGTGGCGCGGCTGAGGAATTCGATTTCACCCAAGGGCAGTACCTGACCTTCCGCCGCGACTTCGACGGCGAGGAACTGCGGCGCAGCTACTCGATCTGCGCCGGCAAGGACGAAGGCATCCTGCAGGTCGGCATCAAGCGCGTCGACGGCGGCGCCTTTTCGACCTGGGCTAACACCGAGCTGAAGGCGGGTGATACCCTGCAGGCGATGGCGCCGATGGGGACCTTCTTCACCCCGCTCGACGGGACGGCGCAAAAGCACTACCTCGGCTTTGCCGGCGGTTCAGGCATCACGCCCGTGCTGTCGATCCTCAAGACAACGCTTGAGGCCGAACCCAAATCCTCCTTCACGCTGGTCTACGCCAACAAGGGCGTGAACACGATCATGTTCCGCGAGGAACTGGAGGATCTGAAAAACCTCTACATGGGCCGCTTCAATGTGATCCATGTACTGGAATCCGACGCTCAGGAAATCGACTTGTTCACCGGTCTGGTGACTGAGGAGAAATGCGCCCAGCTGTTCGAGCACTGGATCGACATTCAGTCGGTCGACACCGCCTTTATCTGCGGCCCGGAGCCGATGATGCTGGGCATCGCTGCGGCACTGCGCACCGCCGGTCTAGGCGATAGCCAGATCAAGTTCGAACTGTTCGCCTCTGCTCAGCCGGGCCGCGCCAAGCGCAAGGCCACCGCAACGGATGCGGCCAGCAGCGCCAACCAGACCAAGGCCGCGATTACGCTGGACGGCGCCACCCAGACCATCGAAATGGGCAAGGACATGACCCTGCTGGACGCGGCGCTCGAGAACGCCATGGACGCGCCCTATGCCTGCAAGGCAGGTGTATGCTCCACCTGCCGCTGCAAGGTGCTGGAGGGCGAGGTCGAAATGGTCGCCAACCACGCGCTGGAGGATTACGAGGTCGAAAAAGGCTATGTGCTCTCGTGCCAGGCCTATCCAGTGACCGATAACGTCGTGGTCGATTACGACCAGTAACGCCTGCGCGAGGGAGGAAAGATCATGACTGACGAGATGAGCATCGCAAGCTATCTGGCCCAGGGCGGCGTGCTGAGCAACCCGTCCAACGTGCCGCCGCGCTACCGCGCCGAGCTGATGAAGATGATGGCGACCTTTGTCGACAGCGAACTGGCGGGGGCCGCAGGCTTTGCCGACATTATCAACGAGGGGCCGGGCATCAAGGCGCGCATCGCCGCCGCCAAGATCGTTCTGGAAAAATCCGACAGCGCCGAAAAGGTGCTGCGTATCATGGGCGATTTTGGCGCAGATACAGAACGCTATGCCGACCACCACCCCTGGACCGCGCGGCTGGAACGCGGCGCCGACATCGGCCAGACCCGCAGCAAGCACGACATGCGCCTCGCCGTGTTCAACTACCCGCTGGAAGGCTGGGCGGATGCAGTGGTGATGAACCTTCTGATGGGGACAGCCGTCACCGTGCAGCTGGAAGAGCTGAGCCATGTTTCCTACCAGCCGCTGGCCGAGGCCTTCCGCGCCATCCAGCCCATCGAGGCGCATCACGCCGAGCTGGCCGAGGAAGGCCTGATGGTTCTGGTGGAAGCACAGGGCGCCGATGCCCTGCAGGAGCTGGCGGACTATTGGTGGCCGCGGGTTGCGGCGAGCTTTGGTTCCGAGACCTCGCAAAAATTCGAGGGTCTCAAGACCCTGGGCCTGCGCCGCACCCCGAATGCGGATTTGAAAGCCCGCTGGGAACAGCAGGCTGCTGCCGTTCTGGCCAAGGCCGGGCTGAAACCTGCCGCCTGATCTCCTGCGGAAGCTCTCCCGCCCGGGCTGCCGCGCATCACAGATGCGCAGGCCCGGTTGGGCCCGGCGCGCCTGGCGGCGCGCAGGCCGTGCCGCAGTGCCAGGCTGTGCAAATCCACAGGGAAAGGGTGCAGCCTTGCGGAATAGAACCAGCGCCGCGCCGCCTCCATATTGCCGGAAGCAAGCAATTGGAGACTGTCATGAGCACCGGAACTGACCCCCTGCCCGCAGGCACCCGCATCGGCCATGTCCACCTCAAGGTGTCGGACCTGGAACGGGCAATCGGGTTTTACAGCGGCGTGCTGGGATTTGACGTAACCCAGCGGCTGGGCAGTTCCGCCGCCTTCCTGTCGGCCGGCGGTTACCACCACCACATCGGGCTCAACACCTGGCAGTCGCACGGCGGCCCGGCCCCGGCACCGAACATGACCGGCCTCTACCACACCGCCATCCTGCTGCCGGACCGCAAGAGCCTGGCCGCGGTGCTGCGCCGGGTGCTGGAGGCGGGCATCGCGCTCGAGGGCGCAGCCGACCACGGCGTCTCCGAGGCCATCTACCTGCGCGACCCGGATGGCAACGGGGTGGAGCTCTACCGCGACCGGCCGGAAATGGAGTGGCCGCGGGCAGCTGACGGCAGCCTCGCCATGGGAACCGAAGCGCTGGACCTGCAGGCGATGCTCGCGGAGGTTGAGTAGGTCAGCCATTCTGTCCGAATGTTTCGCGCGCGAAACAATTGGTCAGACATACTGACTTAACCGACGCGACGTAAAATCGCACCAAGGAACCGCTCAAAGCACTGTAAAAAATACAAAAATACGCTTCTTCAGTGCCACTTCACCGGCTTGGGGGCGCTCTGTCAGGTCTGGACCTCTGACCTTTGCCTGCCTACCCTTGCGGCAAGCAGAAGGAGGCAGAACCATGGCTGTTGGCCGCAATATCCGCACATTTTTCGATGGCAGCTGGCAGGATGGCAATACGGCCGTAATGCGGGCTGCGGACCATGCGATGTGGCTGGGGTCCTCCGTTTTTGACGGCGCGCGCTTCTTTGACGGCAGAACTCCGGACCTGGACCTGCACTGCGCCCGCACCAATGCCTCAGCCGAGGCACTGATGATGACGCCGACCCTTTCCGCAGCGCAGATGACGGAGATCATCCGCGACGGGCTGGAGGGGTTTGCCCCCGGCGCCGCGGTCTATATCCGGCCGATGTACTGGGCCGCCGACGGCGACGAGACGCTGATTGCGCCCAAGGCGGACAGCACACGGTTCGCTGTCTGCTTGGAGGAAATACCGATGGCGGCGCCCGAGGCCTCTGCCACGCTGACCCGCACCCGTTTCCGCCGTCCGGTGCTGGAAAGCGCGGTGGTGAATGCCAAGGCGGGCTGCCTCTATCCCAACAATGCCCGGATGCTGCGGGAGGCGCGCAGCAAAGGGTTCAGCAACGCGCTGGTGCTGGACGCCCTGGGCAATGTCGCCGAAACCGCCACCACCAATGTCTTCATGGTCCGCGACGGCGAGGTCTTCACCCCGGTCCCCAACGGAACCTTCCTGGCGGGCATCACACGCGCGCGCCATATCAGCAACATGCGTGCTGACGGCATCACCGTGCATGAATGCGTGCTGGGATATCAGGATTTCGAGGGGGCGGACGAGATCTTTCTCTCCGGCAACATGAGCAAGGTGACGCCCGTCACCGCCTTTGACGACTGCCGCTACCAGGCCGGCCCCGTGGCCAAACGGGTACGGGACCTTTATTGGGACTGGGCCGCCACCCAGCTGTAAATCCGTCCGTTCCACCGGGACAAGGCAATCCTATCCGGCAGAAAGTCTAGGGCCAGAAATACGCAGCGATGACGGCGCGTTGGCTCTATTGCCTGATTGGCCCGCTTGCGCCATGATCCGCGGTGCAACAACGAGAGAGCGAAGATGCGCAAATTCCTTGTGGTCCTGGACGACAGCCGCGAATGCCTGAACGCCATGCGCTTTGCCGCGATGCGGGCGGCGCATACCGGCGCGGGCGTTACCATCCTGTCGGTCATCCCGCCGGATGAGTTCAACCACTGGATCGGTGTCGGCGAGGTGATGCGCGAGGAAGCCCGCGAGCGCATCCACGCGCATTTTGAGGTTTTTGCCAAATGGATGCGCGACCGCCAGAACGTGGACCCCGAACTGGTGATCCGCGAGGGGGAACCGGTGCCGGAAATCCTCGACTTTATCGAGGGCGATGCGGAAATCGGCGTTCTCGTGCTGGGCGCTGGCACCGGCCGTAAGGGACCGGGACCGCTGGTCACTCAGCTCACCAAGAACTCCGGCGCCCTGCCGGTGCCGATCACCATTGTGCCCGGCGACCTGAGCAAGGAAAAGCTGGAAGCGATCACCTGACCAGAAGGGACGGCAGAGGCGATGAGCGGCAGGATCATTTTCTGGTTCGAATTCGCCTCCACCTACTCTTATCTGAGCGTGATGCGTATCGGCGGAATGGCTGCCGCCCGCGGCGTTGCGGTTACCTGGAAGCCGTTTCTGCTTGGGCCTATTTTTGCCGCCCAGGGCTGGGACACCTCCCCTTTCAACATTTATCCGGCCAAGGGCCGCTATATGTGGCGCGACATGGAGCGGATCTGCGCGGCCCGCGGCCTGCCCTTCTGCCGCCCGGACGTGTTCCCGCAGAACGGGCTGACCGCGGCGCGGCTGGCTTTGGCTGCGGCCGAAGAGAACCGCATTGAACCTTTCGCCAAGGCGGTGTTCCAAGCGCAGTTTGGCGCGGGTAAAGACATCGCAGATGAAACTGTCCTGCAGGACTGCCTGACCAAGGCCGGTCTCGATCGCAGCCTGATGCAGCGGGCGCAGGCGCCGGAGATCAAGTCCGCGCTGCGGGACCAGACCGAAGAGGCCATGAACGCAGGCATTTTCGGCGCGCCCAGCTTTACCAGCGGGACGGAACAGTTCTGGGGCGATGACCGGCTGGAGCAGGCGCTGGAGCACACCACTGGCAATGCGATTTAGAATCGTTCCAAATCTTGACTTGGCGGGCTGCAGAGCGCATATCGGGGGCACGCTTAACGGAGACCCGACATGTTCATTCAGACTGAATCCACGCCCAACCCGGCGACGCTGAAATTCCTGCCGGGCCAGACCGTTCTGGAGGTCGGCACTGCCGACTTCCCCAGCCCAGACGCCGCTGGCAAATCGCCGCTGGCCTCCCGCATCTTTGCGGTTGAAGGCGTAACCGGTGTGTTTTTCGGCAATGACTTCGTCACGGTGACTAAGGCTGAAGGCGTCGAATGGGACCACATCAAACCCGCGATCCTGGGTGCGGTAATGGAGCACTACCAGTCCGGCCAGCCGGTGATGGCAGACGGTTCTGAAAGCCCGGCCTCGGGACATGCGGAACATTCCGGCGAGGACGCCGAGATCGTCGACCAGATCAAGGAACTGCTGGACAGCCGGGTGCGCCCGGCTGTGGCACAGGACGGCGGCGACATCACCTTCCACGGTTTTGACCGCGGCGTGGTCTACCTGCATATGCAGGGTGCCTGCGCCGGATGCCCGTCCTCGACCCTGACCCTGAAGATGGGCATCGAAAACCTGCTGCGCCACTACATCCCGGAAGTCACCGAAGTGCGCCCGGTTGCCGTCTGACCGCGCACGAAAGGACATCTGATGGCTGCCGAACCGCTGGTTCTGGGTTTTGACACATCGGCCGCGCATTGCGCGGCCGCTTTGCTGCGCGGCGATGTGGTGCTGGCCTCCCGGCTGGAAGAAATGACCCGGGGTCAGGCCGAACGGCTGATGCCGCTTCTGGAAGAGGTATTGTCGGAGGGCGGTGCCGCATGGGCAGACCTCGACGCCATCGGCGTGGGCATCGGCCCCGGCAACTTCACCGGCATCCGCATTGCGGTCTCCGCCGCCCGCGGGCTGGCGCTGGGGCTGGAAGTGCCGGCAGTGGGCGTCGACGGGTTTGAGGCCCGCGCGGCGGACGGGTCTTTGCCCGCGGTGCCTGCCCCGCGCGATCAGGTCTATGCCGCGCTGCCGGGCCAAGCACCGCGTCTGATGCCGCGCCAGGAGGCTGCGGAGGCCGCCCGCGGTGCCGGGCTGGCGTTTGCGCCCGAGGCGAGCCCGCCGGGGATTGCCGAAGCGATTGCGCGCATTGCAGCGGCGCGGTTTGAAACCGTGACCGAGCCGCCTGCGCCGCTGTACCTGCGCGCCGCTGATGCGGCGCCCTCCAGCGACGTGCCGCCGGCGCTGATTGATGAGTGACCCCCTGACACCGGAAGAGATGGCCGCCACCCATGCTGCGGCTTTCACACAGGCGCGGCCGTGGTCGGCACCGGAGTTTGCCGCGCTGCTGGACAGCCCGCTGGTGTTTGCCGCCGGCGATGCCCGCTGTTTTGCCCTGGTGCGGGCAATTGCAGATGAAGCTGAACTTCTGACCATCGCGACAGGCCCCGCTCATCAGCGCCAAGGGCTGGCCCGGGCCTGCATGCTGGACTGGGAATCACTCGCCCGCGCGCGCGGTGCGGCGGAAGCGTTTCTGGAAGTCGCCGAAGACAATGCACCCGCACAGGCCCTTTACCGCGCCTGCGGATTCGCCGAATGCGGGCGCCGGACGGGGTATTACCGCCGCAAAGACGCCAATCCGGCGGATGCAATCCTGATGAGAAAAGCTTTACGCTAGGCCAGTTGCGCGGATTTCGCACCAAATGGTCAAAAAGCGGTTGACCCCCTCCCTGCCCTGCAGGCTAAATTGCCGCACCCTCTAAGGCCTGAACGGGGCCGGGCAGCGGAAAATCCCCGCTGCATCCAACAAATAATGACAGTGGGAGTTAACCTGATGACCCTGATGAAACCGCTGATGGGCGCAGCCGCGACGCTGGCCCTGACCGCAGGCGCCGCGCTGGCGGAACCGGCGCTGATCTTTGATCTGGGCGGCAAGTTCGACAAGAGCTTCAATGAGGCCGCGCACGGCGGTGCCCAGCGCTGGGCCGAAGAGACCGGCGAAAGCTACCGCGAGATCGAACTGCAGTCCGAAGCCCAGCGCGAGCAGGCGCTGCGCCGCTTTGCCGAAGCGGGCGCCAACCCGATCGTGATGGTCGGCTTTGCCTTTGCCGATGCCCTGGGCCAGGTGGCTGCCGATTATCCGGACACCAAGTTCACCATCATCGACATGGTTGTCGAAGGCGACAACGTGCGCTCGGTTGTCTTTAACGAACATGAAGGCTCCTATCTGGTTGGCATGATGGCCGCAATGGCGTCCAAATCGAACACCGTGGGCTTTATCGGCGGCATGGACATCCCGCTGATCCGCAAGTTCGCCTGCGGCTATGCCGAGGGCGTCAAAGCAGCCAACCCGGACGCCACCGTGATCGCCAACATGACCGGCACCACCCCGGCGGCCTGGAACGACCCGGTCAAGGGGTCCGAGCTGACCAAGGCGCAGATCAGCCAGGGCGCTGACGTGGTCTATGCCGCGGCCGGCGGCACCGGCGTCGGCGTGCTGCAGACCGCGGCCGACGAAGGCATCCTGTCGATCGGCGTCGACAGCAACCAGAACCACCTGCATCCGGGCCAGGTTCTGACCTCGATGACCAAGAAGGTCGGCAACGCCGTCTATGAGGCGTTCCAGGACGGTCCGGACATGGAGACCGGCTTCTCTGTCATGGGCCTGGCCAACGGTGGCGTCGGCTATGCCATGGATGAGCACAACGCATCCCTGGTCTCTGCCGACATGCAGGCGGCTGTGGACGACGCTGCAGCCAAGATCGCCTCGGGCGAGATCAAGGTGCATGACTACATGTCCGACGACAGCTGCCCTGCGCTGAGCTTCTAAAGAGAAAGCCCCAGGCCATGACGGAGTCACTGCATATTCTGTTTGCGGCCTGGGGCGACCCATCGCCCGAAACGCGTGCTGCACAAACGGACGCGGCCATCGGGCCAGATTTCTACTATTCCGATCCCAACACCCCTGCCCCCATCACCTCCCGCGACGGCTACTTGGAATACATTGCGCAGTTCAGCGCGATGATGCCGGGTGCCGCGGCCAAGGTGGTTGCCGTCTCGGAACACCACGGCCACGCACGCGCCACAGTGGATTTCGAGAAGGACGGACAGCGCATGGTGCGCGGCCAGTACTTTGCCGATCTGAAGGACGGCAAGGTGGTGCGGCTGATCGGATTTACAGGCATGGGAGAGCCCGATTGACCGCCCCCGCCATCGAACTCAAAGGCATTTCCAAGGCCTTTGGCCCGGTCCAGGCTAACAAGGACATCTCCATCAGCGTCGCCCCCGGCACCATTCACGGCATCATCGGTGAAAACGGTGCGGGCAAGTCGACGCTGATGTCGATCCTCTACGGCTTCTACAAGGCCGATTCAGGCGAAATCTGGATCAAGGGCAAGAAGACTGCGATTCCGGACAGCCAGGCGGCGATTGCCGCAGGCATCGGCATGGTGTTCCAGCACTTCAAACTGGTGGAGAATTTCACCGTGCTGGAAAACATCGTGCTGGGAGCCGAGGACAGCGGCATGCTGATGCCCTCGCTGCGCCGTGCCCGCAAGGAGCTGAAGGCGCTGGAGGAGGAATACGAGCTGTTCGTGGACCCCGACGCCCGTATTGACGAGATCGGCGTCGGCATGCAGCAGCGGGTGGAGATCCTCAAGGCGCTCTACCGCAAGGCTGAGATCCTGATCCTGGACGAGCCCACCGGGGTGCTGACGCCTTCTGAGGCTGACCAGCTTTTCCGCATCCTCGACCGGCTGCGCGCCGAAGGCAAGACCATCATCCTGATCACCCACAAGCTGCGGGAGATCATGGAATACACCGACACGGTGTCTGTCATGCGCCGCGGACAGATGACCGCGACTGTCAAAACGGCTGAGACCAGCCCTGAGCATCTGGCCGAGCTGATGGTGGGCCGCAAGGTGCTTCTGCGCGTCGACAAAGTCCCCGCCCAGCCCGGCGCCCCGATCCTGGAGATCGAGAACCTGCGGGTGGTGGACAGCGCCGGGGTCGAGCGCGTCAAGGGCATCGACCTCACGGTCCGCGCGGGCGAGATCGTCGGCATCGCCGGCGTCGCAGGCAACGGCCAGTCGGAGCTGCTGGAGGTACTGGGCGGCATGCGCCCCGGCACCGGCAGTATCAAACTGCACGGCAATCCCCTGCCCCTGCAGGGACTTGGCTCGGATGCCGCCGCGCGGCGTGAAGCCCATATCGGCCATGTGCCGGAGGACCGCCAGCGCGAAGGCCTGATCATGGACTTCCACGCCTGGGAAAACGTCGCCTTTGGCTACCACCGGGATCCGGCCTACAAAAACGGCGTGCTGATGAACAACGCAACGCTGCGCGCCGATACCGAGGCCAAGATGGAGAAATTCGACGTCCGCCCGCCCGATCCCTGGCTGGCGGCCAAGAATTTCTCCGGCGGCAACCAGCAGAAAATCGTCGTGGCCCGCGAGATCGAGCGCAACCCCGACCTGTTGCTGGTCGGCCAGCCGACCCGCGGCGTCGACATCGGCGCCATCGAATTCATTCACAAGCAGATCGTCGAGCTGCGCGATCAGGGCAAGGCGATCCTGCTGGTCTCGGTCGAGCTGGAGGAAATCCTGTCGCTCGCCGACCGGGTCGCCGTGATGTTTGACGGCATGATCATGGGCGAACGGCCTGCCGATCAGACCGATGAGAAAGAACTGGGCCTGATGATGGCCGGTGTCGCGGGGGAGGCCGCGTAAATGGACAAGATGCCGAAATGGGCCGATGTGGTCCTGATCCCGCTGATCAGCCTGGTGCTGGCCGCGCTGCTGTCGGCGCTGGTGATCCTGGGGATCGGCGAAGACCCGGTCGCCGCGGTCAAGCTGATGGTCGATGGTGCCCTGGGCTCCACCTATGGCTGGGGCTACACGCTCTACTACGCCACCAATTTCATGTTCACCGGCCTTGCGGTGGCGATTGCCGCCCATGCGGGCCTGTTCAACATCGGCGGCGAGGGCCAGGCGATGCTAGGCGGGCTTGGCGTGGCGCTGGTCTGCCTGCTGATCCCGTGGCCGCATTGGACGCTGGCGCTGGTCTTTGCGGCGCTTGGCGCGGGCCTCTTCGGTGCGGCCTGGGCCGCGATCCCGGCCTATCTGCAGGCCAAGCGCGGCAGCCATATCGTGATCACCACTATCATGTTCAACTTCATCGCCGCCGCGGTGCTGAACTATGTGCTGGTGAACCTGCTGCGCCCCGAGGGCTCGATGGATCCGGCCACTAAACGCTTCCCCGAGGCCGTGCATCTGCCCTCCCTGCATGAACTGCTGGCCCCGGTCGGGATCGAGTTCTCGAAATCCGCACCCGCCAACGTCAGCCTTCTGGTGGCCGTCGGCGCCTGCCTGTTTGTCTGGCTGCTGATCTGGCGCACGCCGCTGGGGTATGAAATCCGCTCCCTCGGCAAGTCCGAGCCGGGCGCGCGCTATGCCGGTATCTCCTCGGTCCGCACCATCATGATCGCGATGCTGATTTCCGGCGCGCTGGCCGGGATGATGGCCGTGAACAACGTGATGGGCGAGGCAGAGCGGCTGGTCCTGAACGCCACCGAAGGCGCCGGCTTCATCGGCATCGCGGTGGCGCTGATGGGGCGCAACCACCCGTTCGGCGTGTTCCTGGCGGCGATCCTCTTTGGCTTCCTCTACCAGGGCGGCGCCGAGCTGGCGCTCTGGACCTCGATCCCGCGCGAGCTGATCGTGGTGATCCAGGCCCTGGTGATCCTCTTCACCGGCGCGCTCGACAATATGGTGCGGATGCCGCTGGAGCGGATCTTCCTGATGATGCGGAAGGGGCAGAACTGATGGACTTCCTGACGATCATCCAGCTCTTGGATTCCACCGTCCGCCTGGCCACGCCTTTGCTGCTGGCCTGCCTTGCGGGTCTGTTCTCCGAACGCGCAGGCATTTTCGACATCGGGCTTGAGGGCAAGATGCTGATGGCCGCCTTCTTCTCTGCCGCCGTTGCTGCCGTCACCGGCAATGTCTGGCTGGGGTTGCTGGCCGGCATCGGTTCCTCGCTGGTGCTGGCGGGGCTGCACGGGGTGGCCTCGATCACCTTCCGCGGCAACCAGCTGATCTCCGGCGTGGCGATCAACTTCCTGGCCGCAGGCATGACGGTGCTGATTGCCCAGGACTGGTTCCAGCAGGGCGGCCGCACCCCGTCGCTGATCGGCGGCGGGCGCTTCACCCCGTTTGACCTGCCCTTTGCCGACAGCCTGTCGGGCGTGCCGGTTCTGGGTCCGGTCTATGCTGAGTTGCTCTCCGGCCATTCGGTCCTGGTCTACATCGCCTTTCTGGCGGTGCCCGCCACCTGGTGGGTGCTGTTCCGCACCCGCTTCGGCCTGCGCCTGCGCGCAGTCGGTGAAAACCCTGCTGCCGTGGACACTGCGGGCGTCTCGGTTGTCGGCCTGCGCTATGCAGCCGTGATGATCTGCGGCCTGTTGTGCGGCATTGCCGGCGCCTATCTGGCCACTGCCCTGCAGGCGGGATTCGTCAAGGACATGACCGCGGGCCGCGGCTTCATCGCCCTGGCGGCGCTGATCTTTGCCAAGTGGCGGCCCTGGCACGCGATGGGTGCCTGCCTGCTGTTCGGCCTGCTGCAGGCAATTGCGCTGCGGTTTCAAAACATTGAGCTGGGCGGCATCACCATCCCGGTGCAGGCAATGGATGCGCTGCCCTACGTGCTGACAGTGGTGATCCTGGCCGGTTTCGTCGGCAAGGCTATCCCGCCCCGCGCCGGCGGCGAACCCTATGTGAAAGAGCGATAAGCACCGCGCCAAAAACAGTAAAACGCCCGGCCCTGCGCCGGGCGTTCTTCTTTTCCGCCCTTTGTACTTTCAGGGTCATGGGCCGCGACACTGCGGCGCGCAAGCACCGTTCACCCTTGACGCGGCAAAGCCGAAAGCACACTCGTCCAGGCCAGCTGAGGGGCAGCCCTGCCCCTCAGAGGCTTGTCAGCGGGAAACCTTCACACCGCACACAGTGCGGTGCCCGGCCCAAGGCTGCCAAGGCGAAGGGCAAGACCCTTCTCCTGCAGGCGCGGGAGCCCCTCTACCCTTAAGTCCAGATCAAGACCCGCTGTCGGTCCTGTTTGCAGCAGTGCCGCCCGGCCGGTTGACCACGCGCGCCGCAGTTGCTGTAAGACCGCATGCACATCTTCCTTCCCATCGCCGAGGTCTCGGTCAATTTTCTGCTGCTTCTGGGCATTGGCGGTGCCGTCGGGGTGCTGTCGGGCATGTTCGGGGTTGGCGGCGGCTTCCTGATCACGCCGCTCTTGTTCCTGATCGGCATCCCGCCGGGGGTTGCAGTGGCCACTTCTGCCAATCAGGTGGTGGCCTCGTCCGTGTCCGGCCTGATGGCGCATTTCCGGCGCCGCACAGTGGACCTCAAGATGGGGTACGTTCTACTGGGCGGCGGCCTTATGGGGGCAGCACTGGGGATGGCGGTCTTCAACTGGCTCAAGCAGCTGGGCCAGGTCGATCTGGCGGTGCAGCTGTGCTATGTGCTGTTCCTCGGAGTGATCGGCGCGCTGATGTTTATCGAAAGCGTCAACGCCATCCGCAAGGCGCGGCAGGCCGGCGGCGCCCCCGCCTACAAGCGGCGCCAGCGGTCCTGGGTGCATGCCTTCCCCTACAAGATGCGGTTCAAGGCCTCTGGTCTCTATATCTCTGTGATCCCGCCCGCGCTGGTCGGCTTTGGCGTCGGCATCCTTTCGGCAATCATGGGCGTCGGGGGCGGCTTCATCATGGTGCCTGCGATGATCTACATCCTTGGAATGCCGACCAAAGTGGTGATCGGCACCTCCCTTTTCCAGATCATCTTTGTCGCCGGCTTCACCACGGTGATGCACGCAACCACCAATTACACTGTCGACGTGGTGCTGGCGCTGTTCCTGCTGATTGGCGGCGTTGCGGGCGCCCAGCTTGGCACCGTGATCGGCGCCAAACTGAAGGCGGAACAGCTGCGGGTGCTGCTGGCGCTGCTGGTGCTGTCAGTGTCCATCAAGATCGGGTTCGAACTGCTGCTTGAACCGGCTGACCTGTTTTCCCTGACCGTTCTGAACCTGCCCTGATACAGGCAAATGCGGCAGACCTCAGGCTGCAATAAGTCCAGTTTGCAACTGCAAATCAGTCCTGCACGCTGCAGAGCGGCATAGATCATTGATTTTTGATATGACTGCGGTCTAACAAAGAACATGCAGATATACCTTCCCATAGCTGAGGTCTCAGTGAATGCCTTCCTTCTCCTGGGCCTTGGGGGAATGGTCGGGGTTCTCTCGGGCATGTTCGGAGTTGGCGGCGGCTTCCTGATGACGCCGCTTTTGTTCTTCATCGGCATCCCGCCCGCAGTGGCGGTGGCCACCGAGGCGAACCAGATCGTCGCCTCTTCCTTTTCTGGCGTGCTGGCGCATTTCCGAAGGCGGACGGTCGATATCAAGATGGGTCTGGTGCTGCAGGCCGGCGGTCTGATGGGCGCGGCGCTCGGGGTGGTGGTGTTCAACTACCTCAAGGCGCTCGGCCAGGTCGACCTGCTGGTCAAGCTCTGCTACGTCGTTTTCCTGGGCGTGGTCGGCGGGCTGATGTTCATCGAAAGCCTGAATGCGATCCGCAAGTCCAAGAAGGCGGGCGGCGCCGCGCCCGCAGCCCGGCGCCAGCGCGGCTGGGTGCATGCGCTGCCGTTCAAGATGCGGTTCCGCACCTCGGGCCTCTACATCTCGGTGATCCCGCCCGTTCTGGTTGGCATCTGCGTTGGTATCCTGGCCGCGATCATGGGGGTCGGCGGCGGTTTCATCATGGTGCCTGCGATGATTTATATCCTCGGCATGCCAACCAAGGTGGTTGTCGGCACATCGCTGTTTCAGATCATCCTGGTCACTGGCTTCACCACCATGCTGCATGCCACAACCAACTATACGGTGGACATCGTGCTGGCGGTTCTCCTGCTTGTCGGCGGTGTTATCGGTGCCCAGATCGGCACCCGCATCGGTGTCTACCTCAAGGCAGAACAGCTTCGCATCCTGCT
This sequence comes from Leisingera sp. S132, assembly GCF_025144465.1. Taxonomy (NCBI): domain Bacteria; kingdom Pseudomonadati; phylum Pseudomonadota; class Alphaproteobacteria; order Rhodobacterales; family Roseobacteraceae; genus Leisingera; species Leisingera sp. S132. The sequence goes on along the minus strand of NZ_CP083553.1, from coordinate 931,361 downwards.
GGCGCTGATGGTCATTGCGGTCTGCGCGAAATTGGGCCTCGACCTCCTGCTGCAACCGGCTGAGCTATACTCGCTCGGCGACGCAGGAGGCCACTGATATGCGCAAACTGCTGCTCTCAGCACTTACAGCCGCCGCGCTGGCGCTGCTGCCCCAATCCGCAGCCCAAGCCGCCAAGGAAGAGGTCGTTCTCGGCCTCAGCCAGGACCGGGTGGCGATCACCGCCACTTTCGACGGGTCCGAAATCCTGATTTTCGGCGCCGTGAAACGCGAAGCCCCGATTCCCACCGACGAGCCGCTGGAAGTGATCGTCGCCGTGTCAGGACCGGCCCCGTCCGTGATGGTGCGCCGCAAGGAGAAGAAACTTGGCATCTGGGTCAATGTAGACAGCGTGCTGGTCGACTCGGCGCCCGCATTCTATGCCGTTGCCACCAGCGCGCCCTTTGCCCAGGTGCTGAACGACACCGAAGACCTGCGTTTCCGGGTGTCGATCAAACGTGCGATCCGCTCGGTGGGTGCCGCCATGCATATTCGCGGTGCTCAGGCTTTTGCCGATGCGGTGGTGCGGATCCGCGAGAAAAACGGACTGTACTCGCTGCGGGAGAACACCGTTGCGGTGGATCAGCAGACCCTGTTCCGAACGGCGATCGCCATGCCGGCCGATCTGACCGAAGGCGACTACCAGACCCGCATCTTCCTGACCCGGGGCGGCGAAGTGGTGTCGAGCTATGAGACCACCATCGACGTCCGCAAGGTCGGGCTGGAACGGTTCCTCTTTTCCCTCTCGCGCGAGCAGCCATTCCTTTATGGCCTGATGTCACTGGCCATTGCGATTGCCGCCGGCTGGGGCGCCTCTGCGGCCTTCAGCCTGCTCAGGAACCGGTAGGAAGGCGCGCTGCGCGCCAGCGCAGCGCCACGCCCAACGGGAGCGGGGCATCCTGGATGCACCGGCGACGGGCGGGAGAGCCTAGCCGCGGCCGATATAGGGCATCTTGGTGGCCATCACCGTCATGAACTGCACATTCGCCTCCAGCGGCAGATTGGCCATGTGCAGCACCGACTTTGCCGCGTCCTCAACCGCAAAGCTTTGCATTGGCTCAGCTTCGGGATTCGCCTCGGCGTGCCGGCGGCTCAGGTCCTCCACCATCGGGGTCCGGGTATTGCCGATATCGATCTGGCCGCAGGCGATGTCAAAGGAGCGGCCGTCCAGCGACAGGCTTTTGGTCAGGCCGGTGATGGCCGCCTTGGTCGCCGCATAAGGCGCCGAGCGGGGCCGCGGCACGTGGGCGGCAATGGAGCCGTTGTTGATGATCCGCCCGCCTTGCGGCGACTGGTGGCGCATCTGCCGGAAGGCGGCCCGGGCGGTCAGGTACATGCCGGTAAGGTTCACGTTCACCGAGGTAAACCAGTCCTCCAGCGGGATCTCGTCAATGGTGCCGGGCGGGGTGAAGATGCCTGCATTGTTGAACAGAACATCCAGCCGTCCTGCCGCCATGGCAAAGCTGTTCACCGCATGGTCCACCGCCGCTGGATCAGTTACATCGGCGGGCAGGACATGGGCATTGGCATGACCCGCCGCCACCTCTTCAAGCTTCTCGGCCCGGCGCGCGGCCAGCCCGACCTGCCAGCCCTCCGCCAGGAACAGTTCCGCAACCGCCCGGCCGATGCCGGAACTGGCGCCCGTGATCAGGATCGTTCTGCTCATGCCGGGGTTTCCTCCTGTGCTTCCAGCGTCAGCGCCGCGGCGGGCACCGCCTTCAGGTCATCCACCGGCAGCGGGCCGGTGGGCTTTGCCAGCCGGTTCCTGACCACCCAGATCAGACGCTCCTGCGCCCGGGTGATCGCCACATAGGCCAGCCGTTTCCACAATGGCTGGCCTGCCTCCACCCGCCCCATCCGGGCCGCCGCATAGATATCAGGGGCAAAGACCTGCGCAGTTTCCCACTGGCTGCCTTGCGCCTTGTGAATCGTCACTGCCGCCCCATGCAGAAACGTTGCCCCCATGCGGGCGGCAAACGGAATGAAGGGCTCTTCCTCATCCGGCTTCTCAATTTTCACGATTGAGGCAGCCGAAACCTGCGGATCCTCTGCCCCCATCACATGCAGGCGCGAAAACCCGGGCTTGCGGCCCGGGCCGAGGTAGATCACCTGCGCCCCCTTGATCAGCCCGCGGGCCTCCAGATCCAGGCGCTTCTTGCGGTGTTTCGCCGGCAATTCGATACCGTCGCAGATCAGCGGCTCCCCCGCGATAAGCTCATCCTCAGGCGCGCCATGCACGCTGCGGAAGGCGTTGATCAGGCGGATGCGGGTATTGTTGCGCCAGACCAGCACTGGCGAGCGGGCCATCAGGTCGACCTCGACCCGCTGCCCCCAGACCACCCGGTCATCGCGCCGCGCGGTGTCTTCGATCATCCTCTCAAAATCCTCGAACCCCAGCTGCGGGTCGGCCAGCGCGTGCGCCAGGTCCAGGATCGGGTTGCCCGCTTCCTGCCTGTGAATACGGTTCAGAATCAGGCGGCGCGGCTCTGGCAGCGCTTCAAACACCATTGACCCCGACTGGTTCACCGGCGCCAGCTGCGCCGGGTCGCCAAACAGGATGAGGTTCGGGAAGATCTCCTTCAGATCCTCGAATTGGCGGTCGTCCAGCATCGAGGCCTCATCGACAAAACCTATGTCCAAAGGCTCCTCGCGCCGTTTCCAGCCGGTGATGAAGTCTGAGCCGCGCAAGCCCGCGGCGGCCAGGGCGCCGGGAATGGATTTGTTTTTCTCGTAAAAGGCGGCGGCACGGGCCAGCGCCTCTTCGGTCAGCCCTTCGATCTCGGGCTGGTCGCCCTGCCCCGCCAGCCATTCGGCGATCTTTTCAAACTCCGGGTCATAGACGGGCGTGTAGAGAATGCGGTGGATGGTGGTGGCCGGCACCCCGCGCAGGCGCAGCACGCTGGCGGCCTTGTTGGTCGGCGCCAGGATTGCCAGGGTGCGCCGGTCGTCGCTTTTTTTCCGGCTTTCGTAGTCGCCGGAGACAACTTCGACACCCGACTGCTCCAGCGCCTTGTAGAGTTCTGCCAGCAGCAGCGTCTTGCCCGATCCCGCCTTGCCGATCACCGCCATCACCCCGGCGTCGCCGCGGGGCGGGTGCAACAGCCCGTCATCAAGGTCCACCCCTGCCTGGCGCAGGAGTTCGGTCACGCTGTCATAAGCAGTGGCCTGGTCATCGGAAAACTGTACGGGCAGAGCTGTCATGGCGCGACCCTACAGCCGCGGGGCCGGGTTCGCCAGAGGCACCGGCCCCGGAAAGCGTCTCTGTCAGGCAGTAAGCGCCAGGGGAACCGCGGTCCCCGCTCCGCCGAAGGAACGGTCAAACCAGAGCTGCGACAGCTCCGGCGCGATGCCCGCTTTGGCGGCCACGTTCAGGTAGGTTTCTTCGGTATACTCCCAGTATCCCATGCAGATTGGATTCCGTTTTTGCCCGTCGGTACTTACGATCTCCGGCCCGAAACCCAAATTGCGGAACGCTCTTGCTGTATGCTGGTAGAAGACTGCTGTGTAGTGTGGAATACCAAAGGTGCGCATAATTTCCAGGCTGCCTAGCATCAAGGCCGACCCAACTTTGCCTTGCGACCTTCGGGACAGGCAGAAACGGGTGCATTCCCAAATCAGCGGGCTGCAGATTGGAACACCGTCGCAAAGATCCAGGAACACCTCATTAACCATTACCCGCCCGGTTGTTGGGAGAAACCGCATTGATCCGCCATGGCTGCCGTCGGGCAGTTCCCAGATCATGTAAAGCGGGTCCAGTTCATCATACTGATCCCGCTCCTCTCCTAATGCATTCACATGCACGTCCCAGCCCAGCCGGATCTTAAACTGATCCGCCCGGTCGCAGAACATCGAATGAGCCAGATCGGCATATTTGTGAAGGTCGCGGCCGTAAACGTAACGCAGCATGATGCTGTCTCCTTTTGATTGAAATGCAAAAGGAGAATACGGCTTTTGATTTTATTAAACGATAGAATCTGCAGCTATTAGAAGAAGTGAACCGTCAAATCACAATCAAGCCGAGACTCAGCGCACGTGCAATCGCATGTGTTGTATTAATTGCGCCCAGTTTGAAACGTGCACTTTCAATGTAGACCCGCAGTGTATGTTCCGAAATCGTCAGGGTTTCTGCGACCTGCGCCCGGCTGTAACCGATTGCCAGCAGGGTCAGCGCGTCAACTTCCCGTGGTGAAAGCGGCTGAGCCTCTTCCGCACCTCTGGAGGGCTCTAGTTCCAGCACTTTGCGGTTAAAGTAATGCGCCATGAGAATGAGATCACGGCCATATTTTTCGGTAATTTTCTCCCAGGCAGCATCATCACAGCTGTGGCTGACCGTGAACAGTGCGAACTGACCGTTGGGTCCCCGGATAGGAATGGCATAACCTTGATTTCCGACCCCGTGTTTCAGCGCATCTTTTAGAAACTCCCGTGCCGGTTTCGGTGACCAGTCCAATCGCTTCCAATCGACCGGGTGAAACCGTTGGTAACACCCCACGACAACCGGATCCACACGGGCATAAGCCCTTTCCACGTAGCGATCAGTCCACTCACGGGAATACGAACCGAAGTAGTAGTGGTTGCCTGCAGTTTCCACCCACAGATACATGGCATGGTCTACAGCGAACACAGCGCAAACCTGCTCGACGATTTTCTGAAGACCGTCCATAGTCTCAGTCGCATCAAGCGCTTCGAGTACATGATCCAGTTCTGCTTTGCCTGCCATTTTTACCGCCCAAATCCACCAAAGTTAGGTTTGAATGCCGCAACCCCTTTCGCTTCAGGCAAGGCATATGGATTTGGCTTTTGTGCAGCGCCCAAGTCACTGAAGTCAATTGCATTTCTGACCTGCCGGAAAAACATGGCAGCCTCGCGCCGTTCATAGGTGTCCTGAAACAGCCCTGCACCACTTAAGGTTTATCCTACACGCATCTTTTCGCCCAGCCACCTGAAATTCAAGCGATGCAGAGACGGCTAAACATCTGAAAAGATAAATTTATAAATAGAATTTCCCGCGAAACGCATCTGCGATTCGCGGGAAACACCGTTCTTCTTCACCTTTGAGGGCTGGTCCGCCTTCAGGCGTCGAGCACATCCTGCAAAGTGCGCAGGCCGGTCTTCGGCGCCTGCACCAGCACCGACATGTTGCCCGGCAGATGCTCGTTGCGCAGCATCTTCATATGAGCCTCGGGCAGGTCATTCCAGGTGAACACTTCGGACATGCAGGGGTCCAGACGGCGCTCCACCATCAGCTTGTTGGCCGCGGCAGCCTGCTTGAGGTGGGCAAAGTGCGAACCCTGCAGGCGCTTCTGGTGCATCCACATGTAGCGCACGTCGAATGTCAGGTTATAGCCGGTGGTGCCTGCGCAGATCACGACCATGCCGCCCTTCTTCACCACAAAGGTCGAGACCGGGAAGGTGCTTTCGCCCGGGTGCTCAAACACCATGTCGACATTCACGCCCTTGCCGGTGATGTCCCAGATGGCCTTGCCGAACTTGCGGGCTTCCTTAAACCACTCCGCATATTCCGGGGTGTTCACTGTGGGCAGCTGGCCCCAGCAGTTGAAATCCTTGCGGTTCAGAACACCCTTGGCGCCCAGCCCCATGACAAAGTCGCGCTTGCTTTCGTCAGAGATCACACCGATGGCATTGGCGCCGGCGGTGTTGATCAGCTGGATCGCATAAGAGCCGAGGCCGCCCGAAGCGCCCCAGACCAGAACATTCTGGCCCGGTTTCAGGTCGTGCGGCTCATGGCCGAACAGCATCCGGTATGCGGTCGCCAGCGTCAGCGTATAGCAGGCGCTTTCTTCCCAGGTCAGGTGCTTGGGGCGCGGCATCAGCTGCTGGGCCTGCACGTTGGTGAACTGGGCAAAGGATCCGTCCGGGGTCTCATAGCCCCAGATCCGCTGGCTGGGGGAGTACATCGGGTCGCCGCCGTTGCATTCCTCGTCGTCGCCGTCGTCCTGGTTGCAGTGGATGACCACCTCGTCGCCAACCTTCCAGCGGGTTACCTTGGAGCCCACCGCCCAGACGATGCCCGAAGCATCGGAACCCGCGATATGATACGGCGCCTTGTGGCCGTCAAACGGCGAGATCGGCTTGCCCAGCGAGGCCCAGACGCCGTTGTAATTGACGCCCGCTGCCATCACCAGAACCAGCACCTCGTTGCTGTCCAGCTCCGGCACGTCGACCACTTCCTGCTGCATCGCGGTGTTCGGCTCGCCGTGGCGCTCCTTGCGGATCGCCCATGCGTACATCTTCTTGGGCACATAGCCCATCGGGGGAATTTCCCCCAGTTCATAGAGATCTTTCTCGGGCGCCTCGTAAGACATGACGTCAGTCTGGGTATCCAATGCCATGATGGCCTCCTTTGTATCCTGTCCTTTGCCGCGGTGCAGAATCGCAGCGGTTATCTGATGGATAGGATTGAGAAGGTAATATTGCAACCACTTTTGCGGCATTTGGGTAATTTTATGACCCAGCGGATGCAGCATTACTTTTAGCAGGTGCAGAAAAATCACTGTTTCCGCCGGGCAAACTGGCATCCTCGGGCAGCAGATGACGGATCGAGTTGGCGTAAAACTCCAGCAGATCCTGACGGTCTGCCAATGGTGCAACCCGTCCGCCCGCTTCCGTCACCAGCCCGCGCCGCAACAGCTGGGTCAGACCCGCCTCAGCGGCATAGGACAAATCGTCCCGCGGTATGTGGACATGCGCCAGCGGCATTGCGGCAATCAGATCCTCCAGCCTGTGCTCAATTGCTGCCCGGCTGAGCGGCCCATGCCGCAGCAGGATGGCAGAAATCAGCGGCACCGGCAGTACCGGGACAATGCCGCTGATCCGGCTCATCAGCTCCCGCGCCAGCGGTTTCGTGATGTCGCCCTCGCGCCCGGCACCGAACCCGGCGAGGCTGAGAGGGCGGCCGAAATTCACCGCCGCATAGCCTGCGCGCCGGTAGCGGCCGGTCATCCACAGCCACAGCTGCCGCAAGAGCCGTAGCGCGACCAGCCCGATCCGGGCCTTGAACCGCCGGTCGCCCGCCTTGGCAGCTGAGGTCAGGATCTTGTCCTCGAGCACCCGGTCGTAATTCAGCGCCACTGGCACAAAGACCACGTCGCGCCGGTCCGGATCGTAGCCTTCGACGATGTATTTCAGCAGCCCCAGCTTGGGCGCGGCCAGCGCGCCATCAAGGCTGAGCCCCCCCTCGGGGAACATCGCCTGAGAGGAGCCGCCGCGGGTCGCCAGCCGCACATAGGCTGCCAGCACCTTGCGGTAGAGATCATTGCGCGAGCGCCGCCGGATGAAATAGGCACCCATCGCCCGGATCAGGCGGCTGAGCGGCCAGACCCGCGCCCACTCACCCACAGCATAAGACAGCGCCGAGCGGTCGGCGGCCAAGTATGTCACCAGCACGTAGTCCATGTTGGAGCGGTGGTTCATCACAAAGACCACGGTCGCGTTGGGGTCGATGGCACGCAGCGCTTCCTCGTCCTGGTGGCCCAGCCGCACCCTATAAACCGCGTTTGACAGAAACCGCGCCGCCCGGATCGCAAGACCAAAATAGGCAAAGGCGGAAAATCCCGGCACGATTTCACGCGCATAGCGGCGCACCTGTTCGTAGGCGACGTTTTCCGGGATGCCTTCTGCCGCAGCGTGGTCCGCCGCAGCCTGCGCGACCTGCGGGTCGTGAATCAGCCGCTGGATCATGTCGTGACGGCGTGCCAGTTTGAACGGCTCGATCGGACGCTCCAGCCGCTGATTGAGCCGCGCCACCGCCCGTTCCAGCCGCCGCCGGAAGAACCAGCGCACCGACGGGAACAGGAAATGCGACGCAAATGTCACCGCGGCAAAACCGACGATGAGCACAAAGAGCCACAGCGGAAGTTCCACGGTTTGCGTCATGAGGGAACAGTTGCGCATGGCAACAGCCTTTACAAGCGCCAAGCCTGCAAGGTTATCCGGCCCCTGCAGCGGAATTGCCGCAACGCAGCGAATTGACACGGGTTGAAAATTGCAGTTTACATCTGCGTGACGAAATAAAATTACCGCCACACTGACTCGCGAGGCCCGACATGCCGCAGATGCAAAAAGACCGCCCCTGGCTGATCCGCACCTATGCCGGCCATTCCACGGCATCGGCATCCAACGCGCTGTACCGCGCCAACCTGGCCAAGGGGCAGACCGGCCTCTCGGTCGCCTTCGACCTGCCGACCCAGACCGGCTATGACAGCGACCATGTGCTGGCCCGCGGCGAAGTGGGCAAGGTCGGCGTGCCCGTCTGCCATCTGGGCGACATGCGCACCCTGTTCGACCAGATCCCGCTGGAGCAGATGAACACCTCGATGACCATCAACGCAACCGCCCCCTGGCTGCTGGCGCTGTACATTGCAGTGGCTGAGGAGCAGGGTGCAGACGTGTCGAAACTGCAGGGCACGGTGCAGAACGACCTGATCAAGGAATATCTGAGCCGCGGCACCTATGTCTGCCCGCCCAAGCCCAGCCTCAAGATGATCGCGGATGTGGCGGAGTACTGCTACACCAACGTGCCCAAGTGGAACCCGATGAACGTCTGCTCCTACCACCTGCAGGAGGCCGGCGCGACGCCGGAGCAGGAGCTGGCCTTTGCCCTGGCCACCGCGCAGGCGGTTCTGGACGAGCTGAAACCGCGCATCGCACCCGAGGATTTCCCGGCGATGGTTGGCCGCATCTCCTTCTTTGTGAACGCGGGCATCCGGTTTGTCACCGAAATGTGCAAGATGCGCGCCTTTGTCGATCTGTGGGACGAGATCTGCGAGAAGCGCTACGGCGTCGCAGATCCCAAGTTCCGCCGCTTCCGTTATGGCGTTCAGGTGAACTCGCTGGGGCTGACCGAACAGCAGCCGGAGAACAACGTCTACCGCATCCTGATCGAGATGCTGGCGGTGACGCTGTCCAAGAAGGCCCGCGCCCGCGCGGTGCAGTTGCCCGCGTGGAACGAGGCACTTGGCCTGCCCCGGCCCTGGGACCAGCAGTGGTCCATGCGGATGCAGCAGATCCTGGCCTATGAAACCGACCTGCTGGAGTACGGCGACTTGTTCGACGGCAACCCGGCAGTGGACGCCAAGGTGGAAGAGCTGAAGGAAGGCGCCCGTGCCGAGCTCGCCAACCTGGAATCCATGGGCGGCGCAGTGGCCTCGATCGAATACATGAAGGGCCGCCTCGTTGACTCCAATGCCGAGCGCCTGAACCGGATCGAACGCAATGAAACCGTTGTTGTCGGCGTCAACAAATGGACCGAGGGCGAGCCCTCGCCGCTGCAGACCGAGGATGGCGGCATCATGGTGGTCGACCCGGCGGTGGAGCAGGAGCAAATTGCGCGGCTGAACACGTGGCGCGGCGAACGCGATGCGGCGGCTGTAGAACAGGCGCTGGCGGCCCTGCGTGCTGCGGCGCAAAGCGGCGCCAATGTCATGGAACCCTCGATTGCCGCCGCCAAGGCCGGCGTCACCACCGGTGAATGGGCCGAGGAAATGCGCAAGGTCTATGGCACCTACCGCGGCCCGACCGGCGTGTCGGCCTCTGTCTCCAACAAGACCGAAGGGCTTGATGATCTGCGCGATGCGGTCAACGCTGTCAGCGACGTGCTGGGCCGCCGGATCAAGTTTGTTGTCGGCAAGCCTGGCCTGGACGGCCACTCCAACGGTGCCGAACAAATTGCCTTCCGCGCCCGCGATTGCGGCATGGACATCACCTATGACGGCATCCGCATGACCCCTGCGGAACTGGTGGAAGCGGCGCAAAAGGACGACGCCCATGTGGTGGGCCTGTCGATCCTGTCAGGCAGCCACCTGCCGCTGGTCGAGGAAATGATGCAGCGCATGCGCGACGCCGGGCTTGAGCATATTCCCGTGGTTGTTGGCGGCATCATTCCGGATGAAGACGCGCAAAAGCTGAAATCCATGGGTGTGGCCCGGGTCTACACCCCCAAGGATTTCGAGCTTAATTCAATCATGAGCGATATTGTCGACCTGGCAAAGCCACCGCAAATTGCAGCGAATTGACCTTTAACAGGCGATTTCCTGCAAATACCCAAGAAAGATGCTGAAACGCGTCTGGAAATTGGTCCATAAGGAATGACATACCGGCTTTTCCGGTATGTCATTTTTATATGGAGTTCAAAATGACCTTCGATCTTTCGGCAATGAGCAGAAAAGAGCTTCTCCAACTGCAAAGCGACGTTGAAAAGGCCTTGCAGGAGGCAGAACTGCGTGAGCGGCAGGAAGCCCTGAAAGCTGCCGAAGAAGCTGCCGCCAAATTCGGATTTTCGCTGGATGAAATCGCCAATGCAGCGCGCCAGGGCGTCAAGAAAACCAAGGCTGCCCCGAAATACCGCAACCCCAGCAACCCCGAGGAAACCTGGACCGGCCGCGGCCGGAAGCCGCATTGGGTGCATGCCGCGCTAACCGCGGGCATGGATATTTCCGACCTGGAAATCTGAAGCCTTAGCGGAGGTAAGCCATGACCATTCATATTGGCGCCGCACCGGGTGACATCGCTGAAGTTGTTCTGATGCCTGGCGACCCCTACCGCGCAAAATGGGCGGCGGAAACCTTTCTGCAGGAAGCCCGGCTGATCAATGAAGTGCGGGGAATGCTGGGTTATACCGGCACTTGGAACGGCCACCGCGTCACCATCCAGGGCAGCGGCATGGGCATGCCCTCGCTGTCGATCTACGCCAATGAACTGATCCGGAACTACGGCGCAAAAACCCTGATCCGCATCGGCTCCTGCGGCGGCATGCAAGACAAGGTCAAGGTCCGCGATGTGATCCTGGCAATGACCGCGAGCACCGTGAACAGCCCTTCCAGCGGCATTTTCCGCGAACTGAACTATGCGCCTTGCGCTGACTGGGGCCTGCTGCAGGCGGCGGCCCAGGCTGCATCCAAACGCGGCTCAGCCACTCATATCGGCGGCATCTACTCATCGGACGTGTTTTACGACGAACGCCCGGACCTGAATGAGCAGATGGTGCGCCATGGCATCCTGGGCGTCGAGATGGAAGCAGCGGAACTCTACACGCTGGCGGCCCGTCACGGCTGCCGCGCGCTGGCAGTGCTGACCGTGTCCGACCATCTGGGCACCGGTGAAGCCCTGCCCTCTGACCAGCGGGAGCGCAGTTTTGGAGATATGGTTGAAATTGCGCTGGAGGCAGCATTTAGCTGACCTAACGTAATTCAATTTATTTTCGCGAAAGGGCAGCGGATTTTCTGCTGCCCTTTCCTATTTGCCGTTTGGAGACCTTCAAGAAACAGCTGCCGCATTTTCACCGAAGATTTCCGCCACCCGTTTTGGAAAATGTGCAAACTGCGCGCGTCAGCCGTGCCCGTGGCTGCGGTCGTACCCGTTGGGCGGCGGGCTCTGCCAATCTCCCAGCGCGCTTTCTGCCGGGGCAAAGATCTCGACCAGCAGCGGATAGCACGCGGCAGTATCGCTGGAATGCTCTGCGGAACAGTCCCCGCCCGGGCAGGCGCTGAGGCTGCCCAACAGGTCGATCTCGGCAAAGAACTCCAGGTAATCACCGGGGCGCACCGGGCTTGCCTTCATGAAATACTGACCGGTATCGCGGGTAAAGCCGGTGCACATGAAGACATTGAGGACGTCATGCACATGCGGCTCCGCCTCCTCCGGGGAAACACTCAGATGATCTGCCAGCGCGCGGGTCAGGTTGGAATGGCAGCAATGATGGTACTGGCTGCCTGCCAGAAGGTTGCCGGTGTAAGGGTCGCAGCGGGTGCCGATCACATCATGCACCGAGCCGCCGAATTCATCCATCCCGTACCAGCCCAGTGTGTCGGCGGTGATTGTCGCCATCGGGCGCAGATGCGGGAAGCTGCTCCACATCCGCTCTCCCGTGGTGATGTGGGTGCCATGCAGCGCGCGGGTCTTGCCGGAGTAGAAGCGCTCCGACAGATCATTCTTGTTCCAGAGATTCAGGTCGCCCACCTGCGGCCCCTCGATTGAGGTAATGCGGAAGAAATGCCCGGCAGGCACTTCGAAGCAGGCCGCGTCGCGGGGCGGCACCCGCACCTCACCGGTCTTCACCGCGCCTACCCGCGCCCGGTGGTAGAGCGCCAGGTCCGGCACCGGCAGCGTCTCGTTCGGGTAGCAGATCACCGGTTTGACGGCGCGGCGGGCGTCTGCGTCTGCTGGGGCAGCGGGCATGCTGGACATAGGGGCAAACCTTCCTGTTCGTTTGCCCCATCAAGACCGCATCACGGCCCCAGCGCAAGCCCATAGCACCGGCTGCCCGGTCACAGGCCATCCCGGCCAGCGGCCTCAGCCCGGACCGCAGCTCTCCCGCCTGCGCCTTGTGCTTTTCGGCAAAAGCACAGTTGCAGTTGGGCGTGGCACCGCGCCATGCGCGGTGCCACGCCCAAGGCCGCACGGAAGGGGCACTGGCACAGTCAGGGCGCCTGCGGGCGCGGGAGCGCCCTGTCAGAATCCGGCACGCTGCGGGTTACGGCACCTGCGGGGCGCGGATTGCCCGGGCTCCACCGCACCGCAAGAAATGCAGCGCCAGTGCCCCTCGGATTTGACCTGCCGCCAGCGGCAGCTGCGGGTCAGATCCAGGGCACGGTGGCGCCACAGGAAATAGCAAAAGACGCCGATTGCCAGAACAACAACGAGTACCATGCAGCCTGTCTAGCCGTGCCCTGCCAGCGCTTCAAACGCAAAACCGGAAACTGCCGGGCGCTTTGGATCAAGCCGCTTGATAATATTCGAACAACTGTTCCTGTTCTGGTTCCAGCACGCCTGCCACCGGTGCTTCGGGACTGTAGTATTCAAAGGCCTGCTCCAGCGCGTCCCGTGCAGCTTTGGCTTGTTGTTCTTCATAGGTTTCAACGGGTTTCATCAGGTGGTCTCCTAGCTTGCGGCACCATCCTCCCTTGCGCCGCAGAATAGCTGCTCAGGCCTCCTGCCGCACCGGATGTTTTTGCAGGTTTGCCATGCAGATGCTGCAATCCGGTGCAGCCGCCCCCCTGTTCAGCCGACCAGCAGATCCCCCGCCAGCCCCAAGGCAAAACCGGCAACCGCTCCCAGGGCAGGCGCGCTGCTGCGGCTGCTGTGCGCCTTGGGGGCGATGTCCTGAAACAGCAGGTACAGGATCCCGCCCGCGGCAAAGATCATGATCCCACCGAGAACTGCATGGGCCTCTGCCAGCCAGACCAGCCCCGCAAGCGCGCAGGCAGGCCCCAACGCAGCCAGCCCCAGGAACAGCAGCAGCACATGCCAGGCCGGGCTGTCACCGCTCCACACTTCGCGGAAGGCGGCAAATCCCTCAGGCAGGTTCTGCAGGAAGATCATCAGCGCCAGCAGCTTGGCAGTCGCAGCATCCGCCACCAGCATCGCCCCCAGCGCCATCGCCTCCGGCAGGTAATCCAGCAGCATTGCCAGCAGCAGGGCACCGCTGCCGCCTCGGCGTTGCAGAACAGTATCGGTGAGGTAGAAAACCAAGCCCCCTGCAGCAAACAGGCCAACCGCCAAGGCCGCCGGCAGCGTCTCAGCCGCCTCCGGTACCAGCACCAGAGCCACGGCTGAGGCCAGCGCGCCGCCGCCAAAGGCCGTGATGGTATGCAGAACCCGGTCGCGCAGCACCGGATTGCTGATGTGCTCGCACCAGGCCAGAAGGCCACCCAGCGGCATCGACAGCCCGGCAAATCCGGCAAGCAGAATGGCATAGAAATGCGGTTGCATTCGAGCACCTTAGGGCGGCCAGCCAAGCCGCTCAACCTGTCCGGGTCAGGTGTTGATGCAGGATGTGGCCTGCGCCGCCTGTGCCGCTGTCACATTTGGCCCCGGCTGAACGTTGCGCAGAACCGTCGCGCCTGCACCATGACCCAGGAACTCGGTGCTGATCCGCACCTCTCCGGTGATGCCTGCAGCCGCGATGCAGCCCGGCACCCTGGCATCTGTCGCCGCCAGCTGGCCGCCGACCCGGTCGTTGTCCGCCGCAGTCATGCAGCCTGCCAGCAGGAAAAGCGCGCCCGCGGCACATCCAAGAAGTCTCATGCCCAAAATCCGTCACCCGACAAAACTAACCCCCGGTTTCGCAGGAAACCGGGGGGCATGCAATTTTCTTCGCGCGCGGGCGGCGGTTCCTTGCGAGCCTTCGGCCAGGCAGCCCCCCTCACTGCATCAGAATGTTCTCTGATCGCACGCCAGTTCCTTGAGGTTTTCAGCCTCAGATCCTGTCTGCGCGGAAACATCCGGAGCCACTTTTCCCGCATGCAGCACAAAAGAAACACGTTTACTGTCAGACGGCCTGATCGTTTCAACACATGCGGTCACGCCATCGGCCTTGGCTCCGTCTGCTTCCTTGCTGTTGATGTTCTCGTAGCAGAAGCTGAATGTATTTACCCAACCGCGGTCGCAAAACCGCTCCGGTGACACGCTGACAATTGGCTTCAGGTCTTTGTAACTGCGCACTGTCAGGGCGAACCCATCCGTCTTTGCACCACGCAGGCTGTACCACTTCCCGCCGCGTGCATGCTTCAGCCCGCACAAAGCCTCCCCCTCTTCCAAGGGAGCTTTCTTGATCAGTCTTGCCAGAACCGTCCCGTAGGGAATTTTGTCGGCAATGTCCTCCAGTCTGGCGACAACACCGGCAGTTTTTCCGGCTGAGACAGTGCACAATCCAGCAAGCACAAATTTCTCATCGATCTTAGTCGTAAACCCGCCAAACTGAGGACTGCTGAATGGACTGTAGTTCTCCGCCACCGAAAGCGACGGCCAGGCCAGCGCAGCCATCAGGCAAACACGTGTAAACAGTTTTGGCATGAAACCCCTCCCCAAAATACAACCCTAAAGCACAGAAAAAGCCCCGGCATGTCAACACCGGGGCTCAACTTCCGCTTTAGCGGGCTGTTCAGACAGTGCGCTCGACCATCATCTTCTTGATATGCGCAATCGCCTTGGCCGGGTTCAGGCCCTTGGGGCAGGTTTTGGCGCAGTTCATGATCGTGTGGCAGCGGTACAGCTTGAACGGGTCTTCCAACTGGTCCAGGCGCTCGGGCGTGGCTTCGTCCCGGCTGTCGATAATCCAGCGGTAGGCATGAAGCAGGGCTGCCGGCCCCAGGTAGCGGTCGCCGTTCCACCAGTAGCTCGGGCAAGAGGTCGAGCAGGATGCACACATCACGCATTCATACAGCCCATCGAGCTTCTTGCGGTCCTCGATGGATTGCTTCCACTCTTTCGCGGGGCGGTTGGTCTTGGTTTCCAGCCACGGCATGATCGAGGCATGCTGGGCATAGAAATGCGTGAGGTCGGGAATGAGATCCTTGACCACCGGCATATGCGGCAGCGGGTAGATCGCCACATCGCCCTTGATCTCATCCATGCCATAGATGCAGGCCAGCGTGTTGATGCCGTCGATGTTCATCGCACAGGACCCGCAGATCCCCTCGCGGCAGGAGCGGCGGAAGGTCAGGGTCGGGTCGATCTCGTTCTTGATCTTGATCAGCGCGTCCAGAACCATCGGGCCGCAGCTGTCCATGTCGACGAAATAGGTGTCGACCTGCGGGTTTTTGCCGTCATCCGGGTTCCAGCGGTAGATCTTGAACTTGCGCACATTGCTGGCGCCCTCCGGCTTGGGCCAGGTTTTGCCGGTGGTGATCTTGGAGTTCTTAGGAAGGCTGAATTGAACCATGATCTGTCTCCTTAGAACGTCCGCGCCTTGGGCGCGATTTTAGCGAGGCTGATGCCGCCTTCAGCTTCGGTCGACAGCGGGTCGGTGATCACCGGGCGGTAGGACAGATCAACCTTGTTGCCTTCCACGCGGGACACGGTATGGACACGCCAGTTCTCGTCGTCGCGTGTGGCGTAATCCTCATGCGCGTGCGCGCCGCGGCTCTCCTTGCGGGCCTCGGCGCCAACGATTGTGGCCAGCGCGTTCGGCATCAGGTTGGTCAGCTCCAGCGTCTCCATCAGGTCGGAGTTCCAGACCAGCGAGCGGTCGGTCACCTGCAGATCGTCGAGCTTGGCCGCAATCGCGGTCATCTTCTCGACGCCTTCCTTCAGGGTCTTGTCGGTGCGGAACACCGCCGCGTCCGCCTGCATGGTGCGCTGCATCTCCAGCCGCAGATCCGCGGTCGGGATGCCGCCCTTGGCGTTGCGCAGGGTATCGAAGCGGTCAAACGCCTTGTCGACGGAGGCCCGGTTCAGCACCGGGTTCGCCGCATCCGCGTCCACAACCTTGCCCGCGCGGATGGCGGAGGCACGGCCAAAGACCACCAGGTCAATCAGCGAGTTGGAGCCAAGCCGGTTGGCACCATGCACCGAGGCGCAGCCCGCCTCACCCACGGCCATCAGGCCCGGCACCACGGCGGTCGGATCGTCGGCGGTCGGGTTCAGCACCTCGCCCCAATAGTTGGTCGGAATGCCACCCATGTTGTAATGCACGGTGGGCAGAACCGGGATCGGCTCCTTGGTCACGTCGACGCCGGCAAAGATCTTGGCGCTTTCAGAAATACCCGGCAGCCGTTCCGCCAGCGCCTCTGCCGGCAGGTGGGAGAGGTTCAGGTGGATATGGTCGCCCTCGGCGCCCACGCCGCGGCCCTCGCGGATTTCCATGGTCATGGACCGGGAAACGTAGTCGCGCGGCGCCAGATCCTTGTACTGGGGCGCATAGCGCTCCATGAACCGTTCGCCTTCGGAGTTGGTCAGGTAGCCGCCCTCGCCCCGCGCGCCCTCGGTGATCAGGCAGCCGGAGCCATAGATGCCGGTCGGGTGGAACTGCACGAACTCCATGTCCTGCAGCGCGAGGCCTGCACGCGCCACCATGCCGCCGCCGTCGCCGGTGCAGGTATGCGCCGAGGTGGCGGAGAAATAGGCACGCCCGTAACCGCCGGTTGCCAGCACCACCATCTTGGCATTGAAGACATGCATGGTGCCGTCATCGAGCTTCCAGCAGACAACACCCTGGCACTGCCCGTCCTCGGACATGATCAGGTCGATGGCGAAATACTCGATGTAGAATTCCGCGTTGTTCTTGAGGCTCTGGCCATACAGCGTGTGCAGGATCGCGTGCCCGGTCCGGTCAGCCGCCGCACAGGTGCGTTGCACCGCGGGGCCTTCGCCGAATTCGGTGGTGTGGCCGCCGAACGGGCGCTGATAGATCTTGCCCTCTTCGGTGCGCGAGAAGGGCACGCCGTAATGCTCCAGCTCGTAAACCGCCTTGGGAGCCTCGCGCGCGAGGTATTCCATCGCGTCGGTGTCGCCCAGCCAGTCGGAGCCCTTGACGGTGTCATACATATGCCACTGCCAGCTGTCCGGACCCATATTGCCCAAAGACGCGGCAATGCCGCCCTGCGCCGCCACGGTGTGGGAGCGGGTCGGGAACACCTTGGTCACACAGGCCGTGCGCAGCCCCTGCTCCGCCATGCCCAGCGTCGCGCGGAGGCCGGCCCCGCCGGCGCCAACCACGACCACGTCATATTCATGTGTTTCGTATTCGTAAGCAGCCATTGAAAAAGACCTCGGGGAGTTACAGGGCCAGGCGGATCAGCGCATAGGCGCTGGTCGCGGCGACGGCATAAGACAGGCAGTTGACCAGGATGATCGTCAGGCGGCCTTTGAAGCCGTGCACGTAATCCTCGATCATGGTCTGGGCGCCGGATTTGAAGTGCATCATGCCGACCCACATGGTCAGCGCCGCCACGATCGCCGGGAACGGGCGGGAATAATAGGCGGTGATCTCTTCATAGGTGCCGCCCAGCGCAGAGCCGAAGGTGAAGACGAACAGCGGCACCAGGATCAGGAGCGCGATTGAGCTCACCTGCATCGACCAGTGATGCTCTGTTCCGGATTTTGCAGCGCCCATGCCAACGGCGCGCTTGCGGTCAGTCAGATATCGCATTGCGTGTGCCTCCCGGGCTTAGACGATGATAATGGTCAGGACGGTCAGAACGGCAGAGCCGATCACCACGAACCAGCCCAGCTTTTCGGCCTGCTCCAGGTCCAGCATCATGCCGTTGTCCCAGATCAGATGCCGGATACCCGCCAGTGTGTGATACCACAGACCCAGCGCCGACAGCGTCATCACCAGATCGCCGAACCAGCTGGTCAGCAGCCCGTTGGCAATGGCGAAGTAGTCAGGCGAGGTTGCGGCTGCCAGGAACCACCAGGCGATCAGCAGCGCGGAAACGATCAGTGCGTTACCGGTGATCCGCGTCAGGATCGACGTCACGGAGGTCAGCTGCGGCCGGTAGACCTGCAAATGCGGCGAAAGCGGGCGGTTGCCCCGATTGACATCGGCCATGTTGGCTCCTTTTCAGGTTGGCTGACGACGTTTTAGCCGATTTTTACGGCGTGTCACCCGAAGGAACGGTTAAAAACGGCAGGTTTCTGGCCTGGTGGCGCTAAAACGCCACGGCTTGTGATCACAGCAAATAATTAGTGATCACAAAACCAGCGATTGGAAATTTTTTGCAGAATCAGGGGGTGTTCTGCAAATCATTGCAAAGACGCCGCTGCCCTCCCGCGCTCAGTTTGCAGCGCCGCAGTCTGCCGCGCCACCTCTCTGACCAGCTTTTTTCGTATTCTTGACGGGTAATCCAGAAAACTGCTGGCTGTGACCACAAAGGCCCCCTCGCCGCGGATCACATTCTCAAAGAAATAGGCCGTCAGGTCCGGTTCGCTTTGCTCGATGGCAATGGCGTTCACCGTCACCCCCGCCGCTGCCAGCGCACCCTGCACCTCGCGCGGCTCAACGCCTTCATTCGAAAACCCGTCGCCGGAGACATCAATCACCCGGCGCTTGCAGTGCTTCACTGCCGGAAACTGCTCCAGCGCCAATAACAGCGCCTCCCCCACGGCGGTGGAGTAATTGCGCCAGGGCCGCGGCGCCTGCTCAATCGCCCGCGCCAGCGCCTCGACATCGCCGAAACTGCGGATCTCCGCCCAGGGGAGCGTCACCTCCTGGCGCGACTCGCCGGACCATTGCAGCAGCAGCACCTGCGCGCGCGCCTTGACCAGCGCCTCAGAGACCACGCCGTCGCGCAGACCCGCCGCCAGCCCGTCCATCTGAATGCGGTATTCCTCGGCATCGACTGAGCCGGAGACATCCACCGCCAGCACCAAAGCCAGATCACAGGCCGCTGAGCGCAGCGGCCAGAGGGAGAGCATGGAGAAAACCAGAAGCTGCAAAACCCGCATGCCGCCAGCTTAAGCTGATTGCAGCTTACAGGGCTATCACTTTTGCGCGGGGAGTTTCGCGGCTCTCAGGCCGAAATCTGCTGCGGCCTGAGAGCCGCAGCAAGCAGGCTTCAGCGGCGCAGCGGCAGACCGTCCCGGTCGCCCATAGAGCCGATAATCAGGCGGACAAAGTCAATGATTGTCCAGATCCCCAGGCCGCCAAGCGTGATCAGCATGAGGATGCCGGTGCCGATCTTGCCAAGATAGAAGCGGTGCGCGCCCAGCGATCCCAGAAAGAAGCACAGCAGCACAGCGGGAACGAACCCCTTTTCGCTAACGTCGCCGGCAACTGCATGATCCATATTTGCCATGTTGTTCTTAACCTTATTTCAGTTTGACCAATCGGCCCGATCCGTCGCGGGCCTTTTCCGCAATCAACAGATAAAAAACGATTATTGAGTGCACGATATCAACGAGCAGCACCAAATAGCCCAGCAAGGGCTGGTTGCCGGCCAGAAGAACGACAAACAGAATGAACAACCCCAGGTCAATCATTCCATGCACGTAGTTCCGCAAGTAAAAATGGTGCACGCCAATCACACCGAACAGACCGCACAATATGACGGCTGTCCCGTAGCTGGCCGATGACTTTTCTTCGTCAATCATAAAGTTTCCACCCTGAGTAGCGCAGGCAGGTTTACCGGCGCGCCTCAGGATTGCAAGACAGGAATTTGTCCGGCCTGCCTTTCTGACAAGGCGTGCGTGGGCTGCAAGCAACGGTCCCGAAAGACTGCTGCGCCAGCCCGGTCACTTCGGCATCAAGGCCCAGTAATCCAGATCCAGCAGCACATCCGGCAAGTACTTGCCATCCTCGCCTTTCAGCTGGAACGGGTCACCGCCCTTGGTCGCGACCAGCCGCAGCCGGATCGCACCGACACCCGGCGCGGCGGTGTCGGCCTTGTCCAGCACTTCGGACCAGGCCCGCACAGTGAAACCAGAAAGGCAGGGGTTGGCATGCGCCCCGCCATTCAGGCCCGCAATCATCTGCGCGTTGGCCAGCCCGTTGAAGCTCAGCGTCCGCGCCAATGAGATAACATGGCCGCCATAGATCAGCCTGGTCCCGTCCGGCCGCGCGGTATTGTCGAAATGCACCTTGGCGGTGTTCTGCCACAACCGGGTCGCCATCATGTGCTCGGCTTCCTCGATGGTGACGCCGTCCACATGGTCGATGGTCTCGCCCACCTCATAGTCGCCCCAGCGGTGCGGTTCGCCGGCCAGGGTGAAATCGTAATAGCTGAAATCCAGCCCCGCAGGGATCACCAGCTGGTCTGCCGGGATTACCTTGTTCAGCTCCGGGATCACGGTCTCCGGCGCCGGCGCATCCAGGTCGCGTTTGCGCACCATCACCCAGCGCACGTATTCCATCACGCATTCGTCGCGCTGGTTCAGGCCGCGCGTGCGCACATAGACCACGCCGGATTTGCCATTGGAATTCTGCTTGAGCCCGATCACCTCGGATTCCGAGCGCAGCGTGTCGCCGGGATAAACCGGCAGCAGCCAGCGCCCCTCGGCATAGCCGAGGTTCGCCAGCGCATTGAGGGAGATGTCCGGCACCGTCTTACCGAACACCACATGGAAGGCCGCCAGATCATCCAGCGGCGCCGAGGGCAGACCAGAGGCCCGAGCAAATTCATCCGAAGAATAAAGCGCATGGCGCGCCGGATAGAGCGCATGGTACAGCGCCCGTTCACCGCCCGACACCGTGCGCGGCACCGCGTGGCGGATCACCTCGCCAACGCTGTAGTCTTCGAAAAAGCGGCCCGGATTGGTCTTGGCCATCAGTGTTCTCCCAGTTTGGTCTCAGGCGTGTAGGTTCCGTCCGCTTCCTTCACCACCGCCTGGCCGCAGCGCATGATCCCCTTGACGGGATCAAAGGCCTGGGTCGGGCTGCCGTGCAGCTCCCAGCCCTTGTTCAGCGCATCGGTCACCTTGTGGCAAAAGGCGGAGGTGTCGTCTTCGGACAAAAATCGGTAAAGCTTCATGGTTTCCTATCCTGGCTTAGGCTCTAACCGCCGAACGGCGACGGGCCGACAATACCGTGGACGTAGCCGATCACCCCCATCAGGACAATCGAAGCAGCAAGGAACATCCCGTCCTTGGCGATCGTTCCCTTCGGGCCAGGCTGCCAGCCGGGCTCAGCCCGGTTGATCACGATTTTCTCGGCGATGGACCAGGCCCACAGGCCCCCGAACAGCACGAACGACGCCGGATCCCAGTTCACCAGCAGATGCGCCAGCGCCCACAGGCCAAAGCCCGTCAGCATCGGGTGGCGCATCTTGTAGAACAGCGCGCCCTTATGCGGGCCGGGGCTCATGAAATAGATCGCAACCAGCACCAAGAGGTTGTTGACGTGCTTCAGATACGGCGGAACCAGCGCCAGATCGAAACTTTCGGCAGAGCGGTAGCCAATGACCATCAGCACAACACCCGCCACCAGCACCAGCGTTACCACACCGCGCCCGCCTTTGCCCATGGCAGCGCGTCTCTCCGGCGCCAGCCGTTTGAACAGATGGCCGCCCCACCACAGCAGAAGTCCAAGGATCAACAGTGCCATTTCAGCCCCTCTTAGATGTTAAGCTGATTAACACCTACGCGGAAACCGCCGCGATTGCATCCGCTTTTGCCAGAATTTCACGCGCCGTTACGACATGCAGGTTCTCGACTATCTTGCCGTCAACCACGGCAACACCCTGCCCTGCGGCCTTGGCCTCTTCAAATGCGGCAATCTGGCGGCGGGAGGTGTCGATCTCACGCTCTGTCGGGGCAAAGGCGGCATTGGCCACCTCCACCTGCGCCGGGTGGATCAGGGTCTTGCCATCAAAGCCCATGTCGCGGCCCTGGGCGCATTCCGCGGCCAGCCCTTCCACGTCCTTGAAGGCATTGTAGACGCCGTCGACAATCACCAGCCCCTCGGCCTTGGCCGCCAGCAGGCACAGGCCCAGCCCTGCCATCATCGGCATCCGGTCGGGGCGGTAGCGGGTCTGCAATTCCTTGGCCAGGTCATTGGTGCCCATCACCATGCCCTGCAGCTTGGGGTGCGCCGCAATC
Organism: Leisingera sp. S132; assembly: GCF_025144465.1. Classification (NCBI taxonomy): domain Bacteria; kingdom Pseudomonadati; phylum Pseudomonadota; class Alphaproteobacteria; order Rhodobacterales; family Roseobacteraceae; genus Leisingera; species Leisingera sp. S132. The sequence goes on along the minus strand of NZ_CP083553.1, from coordinate 909,052 downwards.
GCAGCGGCATTCAGCATGCCCCGCGGGGTTTCCATCATCGCCCACAGCGGGATGTCCCCGGTGATTTCTGCCAGTGCGTCCAGGTCCTCCGGCGCATTCACCTTGGGCAGCAGAATCGCGTCGGGGCTCATCCGCGCCGCCGCCGTTGCATCCCCGCGGCCCCACGGCGTATCCAGCCCGTTGATCCGCACGATTTTCATCCGCGCGCCATAACCGCCGGCCTTCAGCGCCTGGCCCAAGGTTTCGCGGGCATTGGTTTTTTCATCGGCTGAGACCGCATCCTCCAGGTCGAAGATCACCGCGTCCACCGGCAAGGTTTTGGCCTTCTCCAGCGCACGCGCGTTGGAGCCAGGGATGTACAAAACCGAGCGGTAAGGGCGCGTGCGCGGATCCATGGGGCTTCTCCGAAAGTTATTTTGTTGCGTAAAGCGGTACAGATTCGATTGTATACTTTCAAGTACAATTCCGCCGCAGCGCAGCGTAACCTTTCGCGCGATTGCAGCAAATCACTGAAAAACCGTGTGAATTTCCGACGAACGCCCAGTTAACCACTTATCAGCACCTGATCGGCACACTGAAGGGTACCAAGGCACAGGACACCGCTGCCGTACCAGGCCGCACCTGATGCCAGCAGGCATGGGGCCTGCATTTCGAATTGCGTCACACACCGGCCCGCACAGGGACACCGGGGGCTGCCGTCAGGCACCCTTCTCTGTCCGGCCGTTCCGGAAAGGGTAAAACGAGATGAAACACTCATTCTTCGCACTGCCGCTGGCCTTGGCTGCGCTGTCCATCGCCGCTGCGCCTGCCGCGGCCCAAAGCCGCAACTGCGCCCCGCGTGATGCGGTGGTCAAACGGCTGGCGGAAAAATACGGCGAAAGCCGCCAGAGCATCGGCATGGGCCAGCAGGGCATGGTGATGGAAACCTTCGCCTCGGACGAGACCGGCAGCTGGACCATCACCGTCACCACCCCCAACGGCATGACCTGCCTGGTGGCGTCCGGACAGTCCTATGAAGTGCTGGCAGAGGCCCTGCCGAACACCGACAGCGACGCTTGAGCAGGTATTGAGGCAGGTTTCCAGGCTGCAGGTTAAGCGGCCGGGGACGCCGCGCGGGCTGGCTGATGTGAGCAGTCTTCAGGCCAGCCCGTCCCAGATTAGCTTGGCACCGGTCACCGTCAGCAGCACATAGGTGAGCGCAAAGAACCAGCGCTCCGGGATCGAATGGTGCAGCTTGACCCCCAGCCAGGCCCCGAGCAGCGCAAAGGGCGCCAGCATCAGGTCCAGCATCAGGGTTTCACGTGTGAACATCCCCAGCCCGGCATACGGCACCGCCTTGGCCATGTTGATGGCCCAGAAGATCAGCACCGTGCTGGCCTGGTATTCGGTCTTCCGCAACTTGAGGCTGAGAAGATAGACCGCGGCCGGCGGCCCGCCGGCATGGCTGACAAAGCTGGTGAACCCTACCGCCAGCCCGGCCAGCGCCCCGGCGCCCGTGGACAGCGGCGTATCCGACGCCAGCCGCAGCCCCAGCCGCCCTCGCAGCTGCCACAGCACAAAGCCAACGGAAACCGCGCCGATCAGCACCCGCATCGCATCGCCGTCCACCGCCGCATAAAGCCAGGCCCCCAGCGCCACGCCGGGCAGGCCGCCGCCTATCAGCAGCAGCGATGCCCGCAGGTTCCAGCGTCCCCAGTAGGGCCTCAGCGTCGCCGCATCGATCAGCATCAGCAGCGGCAGCATCAGCGCCAGCGCAGTGCCCGGCTCCAGCACCAGCGCCAGAATCGACGCAGAGGCAAAGGCCGCTCCGGACCCGAAACCGCCCTTGGACACGCCCGCAAAAACGACCGCCGGGATGGCAAAAACGAAAAACATCGCATCAAACGCCGCCATCACCCGCCCTCCGAAATGCCCAGATTACAGACGGTTTAGCGGTATCAGCACGGTATACACAAGCATACAGAGCCGATTGCCGCAGTGCAGAGCCCTTGCACGGCACGGTTTTACGCCGTAGGCATCAGGAAATTTCAACCGGACCGGAGACATTTTCCAATGGCACGACCCAAAATCGCCCTCATCGGCGCAGGTCAGATCGGCGGCACCCTCGCACATCTCGCAGCCCTCAAGGAACTGGGCGACGTCGTTCTCTTCGACATCGCCGAAGGCATCCCCGAAGGCAAAGCGCTGGACATCGCAGAATCCGGTCCTTCCGAAGGCTTTGACGCCTCGCTGAAGGGCACCCAGTCCTATGCGGACATCGCAGGTGCCGACGTCTGCATCGTGACCGCAGGCGTGCCGCGCAAGCCGGGCATGAGCCGCGACGACCTCCTGGGCATCAACCTCAAGGTGATGAAATCCGTTGGCGAAGGCATCCGCGACCACGCGCCGGACGCTTTCGTGATCTGCATCACCAACCCGCTGGACGCGATGGTCTGGGCCCTGCGCGAGTTCTCCGGCCTGCCCCACAACAAAGTCTGCGGCATGGCCGGCGTCCTGGACTCCGCCCGCTTCCGCCACTTCCTGGCTGAGGAATTCGGCGTCTCCATGAAAGACGTCACCGCGTTTGTGCTGGGCGGCCACGGCGACACCATGGTGCCCTCCGTGCGCTACTCCACCGTGGCCGGCATCCCGCTGCCCGACCTGGTCAAGATGGGCTGGACCACTCAGGAGCGCCTGGACGCGATCCTGCAGCGCACCCGTGACGGCGGCGCCGAGATCGTCGGCCTGCTGAAGACCGGCTCCGCCTTCTATGCGCCGGCCACTTCCGCCATCGAAATGGCCGAGGCCTTCCTGAAGGACCAGAAGCGCGTGCTGCCCTGCGCCGCCTATTGCGACGGCGAGCTGGGCGTCAAGGACATGTATGTGGGCGTGCCCACCGTGATCGGCGCCGGCGGCATCGAGAAGGTGGTGAACATCCAGCTGAACGAGGAAGAGCAGTCCATGTTCGACAACTCGGTCAACGCCGTGAAAGGCCTGGTCGAGGCTTGCAAGGGCATCGACGCCTCGCTGGCCTAAGCCCGCAGCCAACGGAACTTGAAAAAAGGCCCGCTTCCGGCGGGCCTTCGCTATTAGGGCAGGTTAGGTCAAGCGGAATGATCTCCAATGCTTGTTTCGCCGGACACAGCTGCCCTTTGCTTTTGCAGCTATTGCTGACGCAGAAAACCCTCGCTCCCGCAGCGCAAGATCCCCGGAAGCGCGGTGAATTTCCCGTTTGCGGTCATTCGGCCCCGAGGACTTCGGTGGAATTTCAATCGCGCTGTAGCTGCGGCCAGGCTGGACAAACGAGGCGAGGGAATTTCCGTCCCAACGGGACTGCGGAAAATGCAGGCGCAGAACAACTGGAACGCCTCTCACCCGAAGCTACCTGTTATTGACGGCGCGGCATCTGCACCTCACGGATCTTTCGCAGTTGTCCAACTCAATGGGTCCCTTAAAGCGTCAATTCGCTGCGGCTGACCTCTTGGATCGGGTTCTGCCGCACTGGATGCTTTCGGCACTATGCCAGCTCAGCAGTCCCGATTTTGCTCCAAAGTTCATCGGCAACAACACCTACTGGCTGATCTCTCCGTCTCATCTTGAAAATCATGGTCCGGCGAAGGGGAAACCCTTCCAGGTTCAGAGGTAACAACGCTCCGGAGCGCCGCTCCTGTTCTGTCATGTGATCCGGCAGACCGCCCCAACCGAGCCCCGCGAGGATCACCTTTTTCTTGGCCGCGAAGTCGGAGACGGTCCATTTCAGCCCGCCTGGCAGCAAGTCGCGGCTCTGCTCATGGGCCGCGCCGCCAGTCCCGGCCGCGACCACCTGCACATGGCTTTGCATTTCGGATGCGGACAAGGCGCGGGAGCCGGCGGGCAGGCCCAGGCCAGGGCTTGCCACCGGCCGGATCGTGACCTCGGCAACCGGCTCCGCTTCCACGTCGTCCAAGGGCACCCCGTCCAAGGACGCCAGTGCGATATCCGCCTTGCCCTCCATCAGTCGCGCAAGCGGGCCGCCCATCATTTCCATCCGCAGCCGCAGGTGGGTCGCCGGGTGGCGCCGCCCGGTGTATGCAAGGGCGGGCAGCAAAAGGTCCAGATCCATCGTCGCGCTGACAGCCACGGTCAGCTCCGGCTCTTCCCGGGCGCGCAGCCGGGCCGCGGTGGATCTCAGCCCCTGCATCTGACGCAGCACCCGCGACGCCTCGCGATAAAAGATTTCACCTGCCGGAGTAAGCGCCGGGCGGTAGGCCTCGCGGCTGAACAGCTCCAGCTCCAGCTCCTCCTCCAGCTGGCGGATTGTGTGGCTGATGGCGGACTGGGACTTGTTCAGGCGCTCCGCCGCGCCGCGGAAGGTTCCGGTGGAGACAATCGCCTCCAGGGCCAGGAGTTGGTCGTGTTTCATCGGATTCCAACATGATCTATTTACCTAATCGTTATGCTGAAAACACAATATTATCAATCAATCATATCAGGAGGTAGTCAGAGGGCATCACCACCACAGGAGACTGTCATGAAACTCTACTACAAACCCGGTGCCTGCCCGCTGGCCAGCCATATTGCCCTCTATGAAACCGGCCGCCCGTTTGACATCGAAGCGGTCGACACCGTGGCGGGGCGAACCGAAAGCGGCGCGGATTACCGTGCGATCAATCCCAAAGGTTATGTTCCGGCCCTGGGCCTGGACGACGGCAGCATCCTGACCGAAGGGGCGGCGGTTCTCCAGTACATCGCGGACAGCCACCCGGAGGCAGGTCTGGCGCCGGCGGCGGGCACCTTGGCCCGGGCGCGGATGCAGGAACAGCTCAACTGGATCGGGACCGAGCTGCACAAGGCCTTTGGCCCGCTATTCCGTGAGGGTACGTCCGAGGTCGGCAAAGACGAAGCACGCACCGCGGTTGCAGGCAAGTTCGACCTGATCGAGGCGCAGCTGGCGGATGGCCGCGAATGGCTGGTTGAGGATCAGTTCTCAGTGGCGGACGCCTATCTGTTCGTAGTTTCGAACTGGGCCAATTTCACCGGCATCGACCTCTCCCGCTGGCCCAATCTGGCTGCCTTTGTGGGCCGCAGCGCCAATCGCCCGTCGGCCCAGGCCGCGATGCGCGCCGAGGGGCTGATCCAATGACGCCCGCCGATCACAAACTGGTCGGCGCACTAATGGAGGCATATTTTGAAGGCCTCCATCAGGCCGACAGCACCATACTGCGAGAGGTCTTTCACCCGCAGCTGGCCTATATCTGTGCCACTGAAGATGACGAACTGTATCTGGATCTGGAAACCTACATGGGCCGGGTGGACGGGCGCGAGCCGCCGGCCAAACGCGGCGACCCGCGCGAAGAGGAGATCCTGGAGATCGCTTTTGCCAGCGACCGGCTGGCCCATGTCAGCGCCCGGATGACCATGATGGGCCGGGATTTCCACGACCTGCTGACCCTTGTCCGCCATGGCGCCGAATGGCGCATCGCTGCGAAAGTTTTCTCCTATGTTCCGCGAAAGGACTAACCGATGCCTTATGTGAATATCAAAGTCACCCGCGAGGGCGGCCCCGAGGGTACAGGACCAAGCGCAGACCAGAAGGCGCAATTGATCACCGGGGTCACCGGTCTGCTGCAGGACGTTCTGGGCAAGACCCCGGCGACCACATTTGTGGTGATCGACGAGGTTTCGCTGGAGGATTGGGGCGTCGGCGGCCTGCCAGTGCAGGAGTACCGGAAGCAGGCACAATGAAGACGCGGCTGACAGAGGCGCTGGGGCTCACCTGCCCGGTGATCCAGGCGCCGATGGCCTTTGCTGCGGGTGGCGCGCTGGCCCGCGCCGTCACCCAAGCTGGCGGGCTGGGCATGATCGGGGGGGCTTATGGTGATGCAGGCTGGATCGAACAGCAGTTCAGTGCCGCCGCGGGTGCCCGCGCGGGCTGCGGGCTGATCACCTGGAAGCTGGCGGAACAGCCGCATTTGCTTGACTTAGTGCTGGCACAGGATCCCGCGGCAGTGTTCCTGTCCTTTGGCAACCCGGCGCCATTTGCGCCTGCGATCCGGGATGCCGGCGTGCCGCTGATCTGTCAGGTCCAGACTCTGCGCGATGCGCAGCAGGCGCTGGACTGCGGCGCCGACATCCTTGTGGCTCAGGGCGCGGATGCCGGCGGCCATGGCGAGGCGCGCGGCACATTTACGCTGGTTCCCGAAATCGCGGATGAAATCGCACGCCGTAACAGCCAGGCGCTGCTGTGCGCCGCAGGCGGTATCACCGACGGACGCGGCCTGGCGGCGGCCCTGATGCTGGGCGCGGACGGGGCGGTGATCGGCACCCGCTTCTGGGCGTCGCACGAGGCGCTGGTGCATCCGCGCATCCTGGACCGTGCGCTGGCGGCAACCGGTGACGATACGATCCGCACCAAGGTTGTTGACGTGGTCCGCGGGTATGATTGGCCCGCCCGTTACGATGGCCGCGTGCTGCGCAATTCCTTCATTCAGAAATGGCACGGCTCCGAAGACGCCTTGAGGAAGGAAGCAGGCGCTGAAGCCGCAAAATGGTCGGCGGCTCAGGATGCCGGCGATCCGGAAGTGGCAACCGCCTTTGCCGGCGAAGGCATTGGCCTGATCAGTTCGGCGGCGCCGGCGGGCGACATTCTCGCCAACCTCATGGCAGACGCGCAGCAGTGTCTGGCGGGAGCGGCTTCTGCAATGGGCGGGTAAAGAGAGTTCGCCGGACCCGTGTGTCAATCCGGAGGCTTCAGGACACAGGAAGGCGGGCACAGGTGGGGGCGGTTCCGCCTGTGCCTTTCGCTGCTGGTTTCAGTTGATATGGTCCAGAACAAACTTGCCGGTATGTCCGGGCGTATCCAGCCGGCGGTGAGCCTCTGCGATCTGGTCAAGCGGCATGATCTCCTCGATCCCCGGTTCCAGGACGCCCTGGACCAGCCAGTCCGCCAAAGGCAGCAGAACCTGCTGATTGGCGGGGTTCTGAATCGTTACCGGGGAGATGCCCCGCGCTGCGGTGAAAACCCCACCGGGCTTCCACCACTCAGGCACAATGGTTGCATAGGCTCCGCCATCTCTTATGGCGGCAAAGGCCTGTTGCGCATGGTCCCGGCCGCGCACGTCAATGGCGCCATCCACCTGCTGCGCGCCCGGCGCCGCCAGTTCGAACCCCAGCAGAGGTGCAATCGTTGCGGCCATAGCACCCACCGCCCCCTTAGGGTTGTTGATCAGGACAGACGCGCCCGGCGGTAGGTCCAGCGCCTGAAGTGCCGCCAGTGCGGTGCTACCTATCAAAGGCACCGCAGCCGCTGCGGTGAAGGAAACCGTTCCGGGGATCTTCACAACCTGGCTGGCCGGCAGCGCGGCAAATTCCGCATGGGTGCCCACCAATGTTCCCGGCTGCGGCGATATCGCCATCACCCGGTCGCCGTGGGCAAACCCGTCCGTTTCCGGGCCAAGCGCCTCGACTGTACCCGCCGCATCCCAGCCTAGGATCATTGGAAAATGAGCCGGGTCACCTTGCAGAATTTTTCCTGACCGGACACCGGCATCCACTGGGTTCACACTGGACGCATGGATGCGGATCAGAAGTTCCACCGGCTTGGGCTCCGGGCAGGGCAGTTCCCCTATCCTGAAAACATCTGCTTCGCCAAAACTTTCGATTATTGCAGCTTTCATCCGTGCCTCCAAAATTCTGTAGCGACCGTTAAATTATGGGCGGCTTGCCGGGTCAAGCTATTTTGTGTAGTGATCGATAAGTAATAATGGAGGCGAACTTGGGGCGGCAGAAGTCCTTTGACACCGATCAGGTGATTGAGCGGGCGATGCTGCTGTTTTGGGAGCGGGGGTATGAGGCTGCCTCGATGGCTGATCTCAGCGCGGCCATGGGGCTAAATCCTCCCAGCATCTACGCGGCATTCGGCAACAAGCAGGCGCTGTTTGAACGGTGCGCTGCCCATTATGCGCAAAGCGTTGCAGCCTACGCCCCCCGTGCCCTTGCCGAGGAAACAACCGCCGCCAAGGCACTGCAACGCTATGTGTTTGAAGCCATCGAAGCATTTTCCGCCGAAGACCGGCCCAGGGGCTGTCTGCTCGTCAGTGGCGCAACCAATTGCGGCAAGGGCAGCCTGGGCGCGCAGGACCTGCTGACCGGATACCGGCAGGCCAGCGAGGCCATGATTGCAGACCGCATTCGGCGCGGCATTCACGAAGGGGACATGCCTGCCTCCACCGAACCGGATCTGCTGGCGAAATACGTCGCGGTGCTGATACAGGGGCTTGCTGCGCAGGCCCGTGACGGCGCAGCAGCTGACGAATTACACAATGTGGCCGAGCTTGCGCTCCGCGAGCTCCCCGTTTTGCCCTAGCAACCAGCCCGGCACGCGTGCCCGCTTAGGAAGGCGGCCACGCGCTTGCGGAATGGCTCACAGCCCCGAGATATCCGCATAGACATTGTAGTCGGCGATCTTGCCATCGCGCAGGCCAAGGCGCGTTGCAAAGGGAACCTCGTGCTCACTTTGGTCCTTGCGGGTATAGTGAACAGATCCTTCACAGAACACAGTATCACCGCTCGACCATATGCCGGTAATTGTGTGGCTCATCCCGCTGATCGTTTTGAAGAAGGAGGCGTTGGCGGCCTCAACGGGTTTGCGGCCTGAGATGGCTTCGAAATTGCCCAGCCGGAAGATCACATCATCGGTCAGAAAGCTGGCAACCGCTTCGGCGTTCATCGCGTCCACCGCAGAATAAAGACCGTCGATCAGGGCTGTATGGGCAGTGGTATCTTTAGCTGTGATTTGCATTCGTGGGTCTCCTGGATTGAAGTTGAGAGGCGCTGGAGGGAGCCAGGGAGTTTGCCGTTCTCGATTGGCCAGCTTTTGCCGGAGGATGGCTGTCAGAGGATGCTGGCATGCCGCACTGAATTCCATTGATGCGCGTTTCGGACATGGCAGCCTCAGGTAATCTGACAGATGGCAAATATCTAATTGGTTCCCGTTTCCGCTTTAATCCGCTAACTGGGAAACTGCAGGGAGAGCAAAAGTTGACAATTGAAAGAGCAGCATGATTGAGATTGGCGCCATTCCGGTTTTCGTTGCGGTTGCAGAAGCCGGCGGGTTTGCCGCCGCAGCCCGGCAGCTGGGGATCACAAAATCCGCTGTCAGCAAGCGGATCGGCAACTTGGAGGCGCATTTGGGAATGCAGCTGTTTCATCGCTCGACACGCAGCATGTCTCTGACCGAGGCCGGTGAAATCTACCTGTCCCATGCGGTGCAGGCGCTCGGTTCGGCGCATGAAGCGGAGGAGGCCGTCACTGCCATGCGGGGGCAGCCCGCAGGCCGGCTCAGGGTCAACGCGCCGATGTCCTTCGGGTGGCTGCATATAGCGCCTTTGATCAAGGATTTTCTGGAGCGCCACCCCGGGATAACACTGGATCTGACCATGGATGACCGGGTTACGGACTTGGTTGAAGCCGGGTTCGACATGGCCATCCGGGCAGGCACCCTGCCGGATTCTGCCCTGTTTGCACGCAGGCTGGCGCCCATTCACAGCGTTCTCGCCTCGGCCCCTGCGTACTTGTCTCAGGCAGGCACGCCGCAGCACCCCGAAGACCTGATGCAGCACAGCTGCCTGCATTACAGCTATTCGCGCGACCCGAGGGAATGGATCCTTTGCGGCGCAGAGGGGGACGTGCCGGTTCGCACGAAAGAAAGACTGCGTGTCAACAATAGCGAGGCGCTGTGCACTGCCTTGATAGACGGGCTGGGGATCGGGCGCCTGCCAACTTTTGTGGCTGGCGCTCATCTGGCAGCAGGCCGCCTGGTGCGGGTGCTTCCAGCCTACTCGCTGCCGGAACAAACCTTGTACGCGGTGTTCCCGGAACGGCGCCACATGCCTGCAAAAACACGGGCTCTTGCTGATTTCCTGGCGGACCGGATCGGCCGCGAAACACCCTATTGGGACATTGAAGCTGGTCTGGGCGGATGAAACGTCACATCAGGTCAGTTGACCGAATGTGATCCTGTCAAAGGCTCGCCCGTTCAGCGGACCGGCGTGCCGCACGCGCACCGCAAGAATTTGCCGCTTCCGGGCTGGATACGGGGCGAGCACTTATCAGGGAACATGCAGCCCCAGCAGACGCCTAAGCAATGGGACGTGTCAGTGCAGCCGGATGGCCATTCCGGCCTTGATTGCAAGGCAGGGCAATTTGTCTGGCTGAAAATAGGGCACAGTTCATTTTCGATGAAGGAAAACTCATTGTCCATTTGCTCCGCGCCTGGATTCGGACCAGAAGTTTCCTCAATGATCAAAGAGCTTGGCGGCTTCACACAAACCATTGGCCAGATCAAAACCGGAACGGCCGCCTATCTGGACGGTTCCTATGGCAATCTGTGTGTCGATGGCCGCACAGAACCGGGGGGAGCTCTAATTGCAGGAGGCGTGGGGCTTGTCCCGCTGCTAGGCATCGTCAGGGAAATGCGCCTGACCGGGGATCCGCGCAAGGTGAAGTTGATGTATGGCAACCGGGTGGTTGATCAGATTGCCTTTCGTGACGAATTGGGTGAACAGGACGTACTCTATGTGCTGTAAAAATCGCCAGAAACCTGGAACGAAGAAACTGGTTTTTTCGATGCAGTACTGATAGATAGCGTTTTCTCAGAAAATGAGTTCAGCGAATGGGTCTTTGTTATGTGCGGACCTGCCGTCATGAAGGACATTGTTGAAACTCATCTGATTGAGAGGGGCGCGCCCTTGCATCGCATCTTGCCGGAGCGGTTCAGCTATGACTAATCCATTGACGCATGTAAGTTTTCTGCGACGGACTTCTTTGACGATTCTGGTTCTAAACGTCATATCGTGCTTGATCATTCTCACATTTGCACTTCGCTAACTCGTGCCTTTGTGGCTGCACTTTTCAATTTTTGGTTTGGCGATGCCTGTTGCTTTGCAGCGGGAAACCTTCCGCACGTGCGGAGGAATGCTGTTTTGAACAACAGCCGAGCCAGTAACCGCCCGGAAAGTACGGTGACCAATGAATTCTGAACTTCGTCCCTGTTGCCGGACACCAGGGTAATTTACCCCTGTCCAGGAAAGGAGCATGGAATGGGACAAACGAGACGGACGTTCACAGATGAATTCAAAGCCGCAGCGGTTGGTCGGCTTTATAAGCCTGGTGCTACACAAGGTGGTGTTGCCAAGGAGCTTGGAGTGACGAGCTCGCAATTGAAGCCGTGGCGCTTGGAGATCGAAGCGGCGGGATCAATGGCGGCACTGCGCAGGCAGCAGTCGGATGCGGCGGAACTGGATCGTCTACGGAAGGAAAACAAACGTTTGAAGGTGGAAAATGAAATCCTTGAGAAAGCTTCCGCTTTTTTCGCCTCAAGGGCAGCGAAGACATGACTGCGAAACATGCCTTTGTCGCTGCCCATAAGGCTCTTTATCCCATTTCCCTGCTCTGTCGCATTCTGGGGATCGGCCGCAGTTGGTTTTATGGTTTTACTCAGTCGCAACCAACCCGAGATCAGCGGCAAAAGCTGCGTACCGACCGGGACGCCGAGTTGCTGCCAAAGATAAAAGCGGCGTTTTCTCAAAGCAAAAAACGATATGGGTCAAAGCGGGTCCACCAGGATCTGAAAGCCGATGGCGAGGCAGTCTCGGAGCGTCGCGTCGCCAGAATAATGAAGGAAAACAGTATCTCACCGCGTCTGCGCAAGCGCCGGAAGCCGCGCACGACTGACAGCAATCACTCTTTGAAACCATCGCCGAATTTGCTGGAGCAGCAGTTCGATTGTTCCGTTCCAAACCGGGTTTGGCTGGCCGACATTACCTACGTCGATACGGACGAAGGATGGCTCTACGTCGCCGCCATCAAAGACATGGCAACACGTGAAATCGTCGGCTGGGCCATGGACGGTCATCTGCGATCCAAACTGTGCTGTGATGCCTTGAACATGGCCCTGGGGCGGCGTGGTCCGGTGCCTGGGCTCATTCACCATTCGGATCGCGGCGTGCAATACGCTGGCAGCGAATACCGTGCGCTGCTCGGGTCCGCGAAGATCATCCAATCAATGAGCCGAACCGGCGAATGCCTGGATAACGCTCCAATGGAAAGTTTCTTCGAATCACTGAAAAAGGAACTGGTTCACCGGGAGCGCTTCAAAACGCGCGCCCAGGCAAAGGCGGCGATCTTCGAATACATTGAGGTCTTCTACAATCGCCAGCGACGTCATTCTGCCATCGGCTACCAAACCCCCGCGCAAGCATACGAAACCATGGCTTGGAAAAGCGCAGCGTAGGGTCAATAATCAAACTGTCCGGAAATCGGGACGAACTCCATTCGAGGTTTCAGATTTGCTGCGGCCTGCCGGAATGGCTGCATTCTCCTCTGCCATGCAGCGAGAGAAATTTGGCAGAGCAGCGGATCGGCGCGTTGCGTGCGCATGCAGCGCGAAATTCGAATTCACAGTAATGGGATGTACCGGCTGCTTCACCCAGCAGTCTAGGCTTTGCCTATTTCTGCAAACAGGAGAAGTGGCTATGAAATCGAAGAACTCTGAAGATATCGGCGAGGTTGCAGTCATTGGCGTCGACATCGGAAAAGACACGTTCCATCTGGTCGGCTTTGACCACGCAGGTCAGCGCGTTTTGCGCCAGAAAATTAGGCGGTTGGCGTTGAAGTCGACGTTTGAGAAACTTCCTCACTGCATCGTAGGTATGGAAGCCCGCATGAGCGCGCATTTTGTTAGCCGCATGCTGCGAGAGCTTGGCTTCGAACCCCGGATCAGTCCAAGTATCTATGTGAAGCCATTCAATAAAGGGCAAAAGAACGACTACAATGATGCCGAGGCAATCGCAGAAGCAGCAATGAGACCAAACCTGCGGACCGTTACCGAGAAAAGTCAGGATCAATTGGACCTGCAGGCTATGCACCGAGTGCGGTCAAGACTGGTGGCACGCCGCACCGTCACGATCAGTCAAATCCGGGCGTTCCTGATTGAGCAAGGCATCACCGTGCGGGCGGGACAGCATAGGTTGCAGAGCTCGTTTGAGGCGATCCTGGAAAACCGGCGCGATGAAATCTCACCCCGTATGCGCTCCATCCTGATGGGGCTCTATGGCGATTGGCTCTGGGTTGATGAACGGATCAATGCAATCCCCTCAGAGGTTGAAGAGATCAGCAAGTCAGAAGAAAACAGCGCCAACATCATGACCATTCCGGGGATCGGTCCACTGATCTCGACGGCGGTCGTTGCCGCCATTGGCAAGGGCGAGGTATTTGACAAAGGTCGGGACTTTGCAGCGTGGGTAGGTCTGGTGCCGCGCCAGTTCAGCACAGGTGGGCGGACCATCCTTGGTCGGATCAGCAAGCGCGGCAATGGGTATTTACGCATGTTGTTAGTGCAGGCTGCCAATGTCATCTTGATGCGTCCACACCGCTGGGATGCCGTGGGCTTGGGGAGTTGGCTGAGGGGCGTCACGGCACGCATGCCCCACAACAAGGCCGCAGTTGCATTGGCCAACAAGCTGGCCCGCACCGTATGGAGCGTTCTGCGCCACGGATCGAAATATGCGGTCCAGAGAGACGAGGCTTTGGGCGCCATCTGAAGCGCCTCAAGTCCCAAAGGAGTTCGCGAAGGAGAAAAGCATGGTACGGAGACACTACGCCCCCAGAGTCTGACAGCCCAAATGATCGTCATCAGTCTGGACAGTAATGAGACCACGGCGCGTGCGTAACCCAAAATGGCCACGGCCCGCGAGCCGGCAAACAGGCCGGATACATATCAGCGACTTCCGCAAGCCACGCCAATATCTCACTTGCGAACAGCAGCCGGTACATACATATGGGCTCAAAGCGGCCAATAGCCTAGGGGCTGCTTATCAGGCATAAACGCCTGGCATGGTGGTCTATCCCGGCAAGGGTCTTGCTTCCCTTCGAAGTCGGCACGGGGCCGCTCCATGATGGGGTCGGAAGGAAAGGCATCCCAATCTTTTCTACGGACTACGGCTGAAGCCGCGTTCAACCCCGCCCCGGGATTGCCTACCCACCCGTCCCTGCACGGGACATCAATCCGCGCGCTCAGCGCGAATTCTGGCGTGCTGTATCAGGCGGTTTGTGCCTGCCAGCGAAATTCGGTTTTGTCAGTCCACATCCGGTGTAGAATAATGGCCAGGCGCCGGGCAACGGCAACAAGAGCCCTGAGCTGCCCTTTGCGCTTCGCAATCGATCGCCCCCAAGCCTTCAGCGGGGAGCTTTTGGTGTTCCGCCGCATGAGCGCGCCAGCAGCCTCCATCAGTGCCCACCGGACATTGGCATCACCACACTTTGAAATGCCGCGCCCGTGATCAATTTCGCCGGATTGATAGGGTGCTGGCGTTAAGCCAAAGTGAGCGGGAACGGCCCGGGAACGCCGGAAACGGGCCGCCTCGTCTAAGCCAGTGCGGAATGTAAGGGCAACCAGCGGGCCGACGCCGGGAGCGGTCATGAGCAGCCGGCACACGGGATCATCAGTGGCCATCCGCTGCATCGCTTTGTGCAAATGCTGGAATTGCGCGCACAACACACGCCGGACTTCCAGGAGTGGCGCTACGGCCAAGGCAAGGTGCGGGCGCTCTTCAAGCAGATCCTTGACCCTGCTCTCGAACTGGGCGCGAGTGACGGCCCCGACTTTCATGCCGAAATTCCGCAATAGGCCGCGCAGGTTGTTCTCTGCGTCAATGATCTTTGACTGCAGGAACTTCCGCGCCGTGAGCAGCATCCGGATTTCCTGGCTGCGTTCGGTCTTTACGTGCACGGGACGAAAGAGGCCGACACGCATCATTTGGGCAATGCCTCGGGCGTCGTTCTTGTCTGTTTTGTTAATCCGGGCCGAAAGCGCGGCCCGCATGTGCCGTGCCTCGACGCATATCACAGGATAGCCTGCCGCAGCCAATCCGCTGTAAGGCCATCGGGACAGCGGGCCAGCTTCGAGGCCAACACGCCGGTATCGGCCAGCAACTTTCTCAAGCACTGCTGTGATTGAAGCAGGTTCACTTTCCACCTTCGCTTCTTTGACCAGTTCCCCTGCGCTATCCAGGATGCAAACGCTGGTCGAGCGAAGCGATACGTCCAAGCCAACAAACAGATCCATGACTATACCTCCTTGATGTGGTCATCAGGAGCCTGCCAGCATTTCTGCCGAACTGTCACCCTCCTCAGCGCAGCGGAGCAGCCCTAATCATCCCATCTTTTCTTTTGCGGCGGCGGCCCATGGCCGCTGCTGCCGCTTTTGGCCTATGATACGGCGGGCGCAGGCTTCGGGCCCGCCTCGAATCACCCGCATCAAGCCTTCGTTAAATTGTGATCACACCCTCAAATCCTGTGATCACAAAAACCGAAAATCTTCCGCATTTCCCTGCCCCCTGTCAAAAAAGCCTTTAACACTTGGCTTTAAGACGGCCTATAAATCAGCAGACAATTGCAGCCAGACGGGACAGTTTCAAATGAACATCCACGAATATCAGGCCAAAGCCCTCCTTCGCAGCTACGGTGCTCCGGTGTCCGACGGACGCGTGGTGCTGCGGGCCGAAGAAGCCAAAACCGCCGCCGGTGAACTCGACGGCCCGCTGTGGGTGGTGAAGGCACAGATCCACGCAGGCGGCCGCGGCAAGGGCTCCTTCAAGGAGGCCGACGCCGGCGAGAAGGGCGGCGTGCGCCTGACCAAATCGGTGGAAGAAGCGGCCGAAGAAGCCAAAAAGATGCTGGGCCGCACCCTGGTCACCCATCAGACCGGCCCGGCCGGCAAGCAGGTGAACCGTATCTACATCGAAGCCGGCTCCGGCATCCAGACCGAGCTGTACCTGGCGCTGCTGGTTGACCGCCAGACCTCGCGCATTTCGTTTGTCTGCTCCACCGAGGGCGGCATGGACATCGAGGAAGTGGCCGCGGCCACTCCCGAGAAGATCCTGTCCTTCTCCGTTGATCCGGCCACCGGCTACCAGGCCTACCACGGCCGCCGCATCGCCTTCTCGCTGGGCCTCGAAGGCCAGCAGGTCAAGCAATGCGTCAAGCTGATGGGCCAGCTCTACAAGGCCTTCGTCGAGAAGGACATGGAGATGCTGGAGATCAACCCGCTGATCATCGCCGACGACGGCAACCTCAAGGTGCTGGACGCCAAGGTCGGCTTTGACGGCAACGCGGTCTACCGCCACGCCGACGTGGCTGAGCTGCGCGACACCACCGAGGAAGACCCGAAAGAGCTGGAAGCCTCCAAATACGACCTGAACTACATCGCACTGGATGGTGAAATCGGCTGCATGGTGAACGGTGCGGGCCTGGCGATGGCCACCATGGACATCATCAAGCTTTACGGCGCCGAGCCTGCCAACTTCCTCGACGTGGGCGGCGGCGCCACCAAGGAGAAGGTGACCGAGGCGTTCAAGATCATCACCTCCGACCCCAACGTCAAAGGCATCCTGGTCAACATCTTCGGCGGCATCATGCGCTGCGACGTGATCGCCGAGGGCGTGGTTGCCGCGGTCAAGGAAGTCGGCCTGAAGGTGCCGCTGGTGGTCCGCCTTGAGGGCACCAACGTCGAGAAGGGCAAGGAGATCATCAACACCTCCGGCCTCGACGTGATCGCCGCCGACAACCTGAAAGACGGCGCCGAAAAGATCGTGAAGGCGGTGAAGGGCTGAGCGTGTGAAACCGGCCCTGCTCCTAGCAGCACTGACGGCGGCCCTGGCCGCCGGATGTGCCAGACAGGGGCTGGGCCCGGACGCCTACGAGCTTGCCAATATCAAAGGTAGCAACATCGTGCCAAAGAGCAGCCCGACAGCTTTCGTCAAAGCCTTTGACAAATTCTGCGCCAAAGGCCCCGCTGATCCCCAGTCGGCAGAGCGGCTGTTGCGTGCGTCCAGCTATGTGCCTTTGCCGCGCAAGGCCCGAAATGGCGGGCGTGTCTACGTTGTCGACGACCGGCGCCCCGCCGTTGCTGTCTCGAGCCGCGGCTGCATGGTCCAATCCTATTCCAGAACCGGACAAACTGAGCGCGTCCGCCGCTACGTGGCAGAGACCTTTCCCGCGGCAGTCCGGGTTCCGGAAGACCAGCTTAGGAGGCACAAGCTTGAAGAAGCCTGGATCATTTCCGGCGACCAGCATGGTATCGTGGCAACCCGGCGGACAGTCGAAAGCGGCAATCACAGCAACTACGCTCTGGTACTTTACCGGACCAATGGTCCTGTGAGGTACTGACTGTGATTAATCCCGTGACATACAGCGGCGAGCTGCCCGGGCTCTTTTGGCTTTCAGCCCAGAAGGAGCCAAACCGATGAAAGCCGCCGTCTACCTCATAGGCTTGCAGCAGGCCACCGGCCGGGCAGCGCTGATGCAGCGGGAGCTGGATCAGGCCGGGCTTTCGGCTGAGCGCATTGATGCGGTGGACAGCACGCAGGTCAGCCGCGAGGAGATGCTGCAGCAGTGCCGCTCCGAAGGGCATTGGGGCTATTTCCAGACCAAGGACATGGCCTGCACCCTTAGCCATGCCAAGGCCTGGGAGGCGTTTCTGGCGTCAGACGCCGATGTCGCGCTGATCCTGGAAGATGACGTCTTCCTGTCGCCCGACACCGGCGCCTGGCTGGCGGATCTGTCCTGGTGGCCTGCGGATGCCGGCATCGTCAAGTTTGAGCGCTGGCGGGCCAACAGGCTGCAGGTGGCGCTTGGCAAGGAAAGCTTCACCCATCTGGGCCGCGAGGTGCGCCAGATGCTGTCCCGCCACGCCGGCGGCGCGGCATATGTGATCAGCCGGAAAGCTGCACAGCACCTGCTGGACAGCCGCCCGTTCTGCATCACGCTGGACAACCTGCTGTTCAACTTCGATGCCTCGCTGCCTGCACGTGGCATCACCGTCTATCAGGTGCAGCCCGCATTGGCCGAACAGGGCAATGAGGCACCGGGCGAAGTGGGCGTCGGCCCGCCGCGCTACCGGCCCAAGGGCTGGCCGCTGATCCGCCAGAAACTCCGGCGCGGGATATACGAATTCCGCGGCGGCTTCCGAATACTTCCCAGCGTGGTCCTGGGGCGGGCCACCCTCGAAAAAATCCGCTTCGACGGCCAGGCACTGGCCACCCCGCAGACCCAACACACACATACCGCTTGAAGGAACCGAAACATGGCAGTCCTCATCGACGAAAACACCAAGGTCATCTGTCAGGGCTTTACCGGCTCGCAGGGCACTTTCCACTCCGAACAGGCCATCGCCTACGGCACCAAGATGGTCGGCGGCGTAACCCCCGGCAAAGGCGGCCAGACCCACCTGAACCTGCCGGTGTTCAACTCCGTGCATGAAGCCAAGCATGTGACGGAGGCCAACGCCTCCGTGATCTACGTGCCGCCGCCGTTTGCCGCGGACTCGATCCTCGAGGCGATCGACGCCGAAATGGAAGTGATTGTCGCCATTACCGAGGGCATCCCGGTGCTCGACATGATGAAGGTGAAGCGCGCGCTGGAGAACTCCTCCTCGATCCTGATCGGCCCCAACTGCCCCGGCGTGATCACCCCCGACGCCTGCAAGATCGGCATTATGCCCGGCCACATCCACCGCCGCGGCTCTGTCGGCGTGGTGTCCCGCTCCGGCACCCTGACCTATGAGGCGGTGAAGCAGACCACCGACGTGGGCCTGGGCCAGTCGACCTGCGTCGGCATCGGCGGCGACCCGATCAAGGGCACTGAGCATATTGACGTGCTGGAATGGTTCCTGGCCGACGACGAGACCGAAAGCATCATCATGATCGGCGAAATCGGCGGCTCCGCCGAGGAAGAGGCCGCGCAGTTCCTGGCCGATGAGGCCAAGAAGGGCCGCAAAAAACCGGTTGCAGGCTTCATTGCCGGGCGCACCGCCCCTCCGGGCCGCCGCATGGGCCACGCGGGCGCCATTGTCGCCGGCGGCAAGGGCGGCGCCGAGGACAAGATCGAAGCGATGAAATCCGCAGGCATCGTGGTCGCCGAAAGCCCGGCCGGCCTGGGTGAAGCGGTGCTGAAAGCGATCGGCAAGTAAATGTCTCCCGCAGCGCGTCACGGCAGTGTCCAGCGCCCGTCCCGGCGGGGAGGGTGCGAAGCGCCCGCCCCGTTTTGCCGGAGGCAAACCTCCGGTTTGACGGGGGCGGGACGGGCGCTGCCCGGCGCGCTGCGCCGGGCGGGTTTCAGCCTCTGTGCCACCTGGGCCTTTCTCATGCCCGTCAGTGGTTCAGCCGCTCCAGCCGATCTTTCGGAAGCAACAATCCTTACCTGCTTGAAAGCAGATCCATCCCAAGATGCCTTAGTCGCAACTCTGGAAACGCTTGGATGGATTAAGACTTCCGCAAAAGAACTCAATGATGATCATATCCGATCCTTAGCAACCGGAGCACTTGAACATCATCTTGGATACGGAAAAGCCCCTGCAGCGCGCTGGAAAAGCATATGGGAAATCGCGTTGAGCTCCTCTCAGGGCAAGCGCAAACTTCAGGTTGTTCCAGATAGCCCAACTCTCACAACTTGGATGACGGTTCCTGGCTCGCCTAGCATTCTGGAACTGCAACTTGTGCGCCTTGGCCATCACCCAAGCCTGTCCTGCAAGCTGCACGCCTCTCGAGACATCTCGGAAGAAACGTTTTCAAAAGCTCAGCCTGCTCTTACCGCTCAAAACGCAAGGGCGATCAATCCGACCAGAGTGAAAAGCTACGGTTCAGGCAGAATCAACAGACGCTACTACGTGACTTACTTTTCGCCCCAGAGAATCTCGGAACTGACGGGCGCACCGATAGATATTATCGCCACCGCATACGTATTGAACTCCCTCGCAGAATAGGGCCACGACCAATGACCGACCAATCGCCCAACGACCTCTTCCACGCCTCCTCTTTCATGCAGGGGCACAATGCGGAGTATCTGGAGCAGCTTTATGCCCGTTACGCCAATGACCCGAACGCGGTGGATGCCGCCTGGGCCGAGTTTTTCCGCCAGATGGGCGACGCCGAACTGGACGTGAAGGCAGAGGCCAAGGGCCCCTCCTGGGCGCGCGGCGACTGGCCGCCGGCCCCCAATGACGATCTGACCGGCGCGCTGACCGGCGAATGGCCGGCCCCTGCCGAAGCCAAGGGCGCAGGCAAGAAGATCAAGGACAAGGCCGCCGCCAAGGGCGTCGAACTGACCGACGATCAGGTGCAGCGCGCGGTTCTGGACTCGATCCGCGCCCTGATGCTGATCCGCGCCTACCGGATCCGCGGCCATCTGGCGGCCGACCTGGATCCGCTTGGGATGCGCGCTGCGGCCTCCCATCCGGAACTGGACCCGAAATCCTACGGCTTTACTGATGCCGACATGGACCGGCCGATCTTTATTGACAACGTGCTGGGCCTGCAGGTCGCAACCATGCGCCAGATCGTGGAGATCGTGAAACGCACCTATTGCGGCACCTTTGCGCTGCAGTACATGCACATCTCCGACCCGGAGCAGGCCAGCTGGCTGAAGGAGCGGATCGAGGGCTACGACAAGGAAATCACCTTCACCCGCGAGGGGCGCAAGGCGATCCTGAACAAGATGGTCGAGGCCGAGGGTTTCGAGAAGTTCCTGCACGTCAAATACACCGGCACCAAGCGCTTTGGCCTCGATGGCGGCGAGAGCCTCATTCCGGCGATGGAGCAGATCATCAAGCGCGGCGGCGCACTGGGTGTGCGCGACATCGTGATCGGCATGCCGCACCGCGGCCGCCTCAACATCCTCGCCAATGTGATGCAGAAGCCTTACCGGGCGATCTTCAATGAATTCCAGGGCGGCAGCTTCAAGCCCGAGGACGTGGACGGCTCCGGCGACGTGAAATACCACCTTGGCGCCTCCTCCGACCGCGAGTTCGACGGCAACAACGTGCACCTCAGCCTGACCGCCAACCCCTCCCACCTGGAGGCGGTGAACCCGGTGGTCCTCGGCAAGGTCCGCGCCAAGCAGGACCAGCTGGGCGACACCGATCGCAGCCAGGTGCTGCCGATCCTGCTGCACGGGGACGCGGCCTTTGCAGGCCAGGGTGTGGTGGCGGAATGCTTTGCGCTGTCGGGCCTGCGCGGCCACAAGGCCGGCGGCACCATGCATATCGTGGTGAACAACCAGATCGGCTTCACCACCGCACCGCATTTCTCGCGCTCCTCCCCTTACCCGACCGACAACGCGCTGGTGGTTGAGGCGCCGATTTTCCACGTGAACGGCGACGACCCGGAGGCGGTTGTGCACGCCGCCAAGGTCGCCACCGAGTTCCGCCAGAAGTTCCACAAGGACGTGGTCATCGACATCTTCTGCTACCGCCGCTTCGGTCACAACGAAGGCGACGAGCCGATGTTCACCAACCCCTTGATGTACAAGAAGATCAAGGGTCATAAGACCACCCTCACCCTGTACACCGACCGGCTGGTCAAGGACGGGCTGATCCCCGAGGGCGAGATCGAGGACATGAAGGCCGCCTTCCAGGCGCATCTGAACGAAGAGTTCGAGACCGGCAAGAACTACAAGCCCAACAAGGCCGACTGGCTGGACGGGCGCTGGTCGCATCTGGACAAGAAGGACGCCGACTACCAGCGCGGCCGCACCGCGATCGAGCCGGACACCCTGGCCGATATCGGCCGCGCGCTGAGCCAGGTGCCAGAGGGCTTCCCGCTGCACAAGACCGTCGGCCGCGTCCTGGACGCCCGCGGCAAGATGTTCGAAACCGGCGAGGGTTTTGACTGGGCCACCGGCGAAGCGCTGGCCTTCGGCTCCCTGATGCTGGAAGGCTACCCGGTGCGCCTCGCAGGCCAGGACGCCACCCGCGGCACCTTCTCGCAGCGCCATTCCGGTATCGTCAACCAGGAGACCGAGGAGCGCTACTACCCGCTCAACAACATCCGCGCGGGCCAGTCGCAGTATGAGGTGATCGACTCGGCGCTCAGCGAATATGCGGTGCTGGGGTTTGAATACGGCTACTCGCTGGCGGAACCCAACGCGCTCACGCTATGGGAAGCCCAGTTCGGCGATTTCGCCAACGGCGCCCAGATCATGTTCGACCAGTTCATCTCGTCGGGCGAAAGCAAATGGCTGCGGATGTCGGGCCTCGTCTGCCTGCTGCCGCACGGGTTCGAGGGCCAGGGGCCGGAGCATTCCTCCGCCCGGCTGGAACGCTTCCTGCAGATGTGCGGCCAGGACAACTGGATCGTCGCCAACTGCACCACGCCGGCGAACTACTTCCACATCCTGCGCCGCCAGCTGCACCGCACCTTCCGCAAGCCGCTGATCATGATGACCCCGAAATCCCTGCTGCGCCACAAGCTGGCGGTCAGCAAGGCAGAGGAATTCACCACCGGCTCCAGCTTCCACCGGGTGCTGTGGGATGACGCCCAGCACGGCAACTCCGACACCCAGCTGGTGGCGGACGACAAGATCAAGCGTGTGGTGATGTGCTCGGGCAAGGTCTACTACGACCTGCTGGAAGAACGCGACGCCCGCGGCATCACCGACGTCTACCTGATGCGGGTGGAGCAGTTCTACCCGTTCCCCGCCATCTCGATGGTGAAGGAGCTGGAACGCTTCAAGCAGGCGGAAATGGTCTGGTGCCAGGAAGAGCCCAAGAACCAGGGCGCCTGGACCTTCATCGAGCCCAACATCGAATGGGTGCTGACCCGTATCGGCGCCAAGCACACCCGGCCCGTCTACGCAGGCCGCGCCACCTCGGCCTCGCCCGCAACCGGCCTGGCCAGCGAACACAAAGCCCAACAAGCAGCCCTCGTGAACGAAGCGCTGAGCATCTGAGGATAAAGAGACATGACAACCGAAGTCCGCGTACCCACCCTGGGCGAATCCGTGACCGAGGCCACCGTGGCCACCTGGTTCAAGAAGCCCGGCGACAGCGTCAATGCCGATGAAATGCTCTGCGAGCTGGAAACCGACAAGGTGACGGTCGAGGTTCCCTCGCCCGCCGCCGGCACCTTGGGCGAAATCGTTGCCGCAGAAGGCGACACCGTCGGCGTCGACGCGCTGCTGGCCACCCTGACCGAGGCCAACGGCGCTGCCGCAGCCCCGGCCGCCAAAGCGGCAGCACCGGCTCCGTCTGCTGCGTCCTCCGGCGGCGGCAGCGCCCCGGTGCCGGTCATGGTTCCCGCACTTGGCGAGTCGGTCTCAGAGGCAACCGTGTCCTCCTGGTTCAAAAAGGTGGGTGACACCGTCGCGCAGGATGAAATGCTGTGCGAGCTGGAAACCGACAAGGTCTCCGTCGAGGTGCCCGCGCCGGCCGCTGGCGTGCTGACTGAGATCATGGCTGCGGAAGGCGCCACCGTGCAGGCCTCCTCGCAGCTGGGCGTGATCGCCTCCGGCGCCGCCGGTGCCGCCGCCGCACCTGCCGCAGCCCCTGCCCCGGCCGCCGCTGCCGCCGGCTCCAAGGACGTCGCCAACGCGCCCTCCGCCGAGAAAGCCATGGCTGAGGCCGGCATCAGCGCCGATCAGGTTACCGGCTCGGGCCGCGACGGCCGCATCATGAAGGAAGACGTCGCCGCCGCCGTGGCCGCCGCCAAGGCAGCCCCTGCCGCCGCGCCTGCCCCGGCACCGGCCCAGGTCCGCGGCCCTGTCACCGCCGACGATGCCGCGCGCGAGGAACGGGTGAAGATGACCCGCCTGCGCCAGACCATCGCCAAGCGCCTGAAGGACAGCCAGAACACCGCGGCCATGCTGACCACCTACAACGAGGTCGACATGACCGAGGTGATGGCGCTGCGCAACGAGTACAAGGACCTGTTCCTGAAGAAGCACGGCGTGAAACTGGGCTTCATGTCCTTCTTCACCAAGGCCTGCTGCCACGCGCTGAAGGAAGTGCCGGAAGTCAACGCCGAGATCGACGGCACCGACATCGTCTACAAGAACTACGTCCACATGGGCATCGCCGCAGGCACGCCCACGGGCCTGGTGGTGCCGGTGATCCGCGACGCCGACGCAATGTCCTTTGCCACCATCGAGAAGGCGATTGCCGAAAAAGGCGCCCGCGCCCGCGACGGCAAGCTGTCCATGGCGGAAATGCAGGGCGGCACCTTCACCATCTCCAACGGCGGCGTCTACGGCTCGCTGATGTCCTCGCCGATCCTGAACCCGCCGCAGTCCGGAATCCTGGGCATGCACAAGATCCAGGACCGCCCGATGGCGATCAATGGCAAGGTGGAAATCCGCCCGATGATGTATCTGGCGCTGAGCTATGACCACCGCATCGTCGACGGCAAAGGCGCCGTGACCTTCCTGGTCCGCGTCAAGGAAGCGCTGGAGGATCCGCGCCGTCTGCTGATGGATTTGTAAGCTAAAGCAAGGGGCCGCTCGGTTGTATACTGGGCGGCCGTATTTGCGGAGATACGTTTTGAGAAATTTTCCAGCAGTCAGCCAGAAGGAGATCCGAAAAGCTTGGTTTCTCCAACTGACAAAATTCCCATTGTATGCCTTTGGATTGATCTATTCGCTGTCCAATATTTTGTCGGTCAGCCTCTTAGAAACACAGCCTAACGGTCCAAAGTGGTTTACCGTGTACGCGCTATGCACCTGTGTGTCGATTTTCTGCTACAAATCCGACCTAATGGTGGCCGCGTACAAAGCCCACCATTTTCTGGGGTCCATTTTTGGCGAAGCCCGGCTTTTAGTTGAAGTTGCGATCTTGGTTCCCCTGACCTGTGCAGGGCTAGACTATGCATATAACGCAGGCTTTTCCGACTCAGTCTTGCTTCCAACTGTGTCAAGTCTGCTTGCAGCACCGTACTTTGCGCTTCTTCTTTATGGCAATACAAACGGCATTTTGGCTCCGTTTTTGCCTGCAGCTTTCAAAAAGGAACTGAAGTCTTTGGCGCGGAAAAAGAGGACATGACTCTCCCGCTCTGGGGCCTTGTCTGCCTCTCGATCCTCGCCCTGATCCACGTGAACTGCGACAGCTTCCTCTTGAAGCTCTCGGTCGGCAACGCGTGGACCGCAGGCCCGCGCGACACATCCGTCTCCCGCGGCGCGCTGGCGGGCCGGGCGCGGCGCGCCTTCACCAATTTCCTGGAAACCGCCCCGGTCTTCATCGCCCTGGCGCTGGTGGCAGAACTGGCGAGCCTGCACAGCGCGCTGATCTCCGCCGGGATCTGCACATACCTCGGGGGCCGCGCCCTCTACCTGCCCGCCTACCTCAGCGGAGTGCCCTACCTGCGCACCGCCATCTGGCTGATTGCCACCAGCGGCCTTGCGGCAATGCTCGCGGGGGTGCTCCTCGCATGAGCTTTCACCTTTGCAAAAATACTCCGGGGGGTGAGGCCCGTCTTGGAAACCGTCCAGTGGACGGTTTCAGGGCCGAACGGGGCGGAGCCCCATTGCGCATGGGCCGGGGGCAGCGCCCCCTTTCTGAAAACCTGACCACCGAACCCGCCTTATTTGAGTGGAATCAAAGCGCTCCCCGCCCCATCCGGTGCATCCTGCCTGCAATACGGACAAAGGAGTAACACCGATGGCAACCCATGTTCTCTGGCAGGCCGATGTGGCCGATTTCGACGCCTGGCTCACCGTGTTCCGGCAGGACAAGCGCAACCGGCAGGCCGCGGGCATCACCGATCTGAACGTCTGGAGCGATCCGGACCGGAAAAACCACGCCGTGGCGCTGTTCGCGACTACCGATCCGGAGAAGGCCCGCGCCTTCTTCGGCTCGGAAGAGCTTGCCATGCACCTTGAACGCGACGGGGTCACCAATATCTCGATCAAGATGTTGACCCCCGTCTGATCATCAGACCACTATCCCCTAATGCGTGTTCCGCTGAACGGAACCGGGGAGAAACGAGGAAAACCGACCCATGTCCCAATATGACGTCATCGTAATCGGCGCCGGCCCCGGCGGCTATGTCTGCGCCATCCGCTGCGCCCAGCTGGGACTTAAGACAGCTGTTGTCGAAGGCCGCGAGACCCTCGGCGGCACCTGCCTGAACGTGGGCTGCATTCCCTCCAAGGCGCTGCTGCATTCGACCCATCTGCTGCATGAGGCAGAGCACAACTTTGCCCATATGGGTCTCAAGGGCAAAAGCCCCTCGGTCGACTGGGACCAGATGAAGGCCTACAAGGACGAGGTGATCGGCCAGAACACCGGCGGCATCGAGTTCCTGTTCAAGAAGAACAAGATCGACTGGATCAAGGGCTGGGCCTCCATTCCGGCGGCCGGCAAGGTGCAGGTCGGCGATGAGGTGCACGAGGCCAGGAACATCGTGATCGCCTCCGGCTCGGTGCCTGCCTCCATCCCGGGCGTGGAGATCGACGAGAAGATCGTGGTCTCCTCCACCGGTGCGCTGGAACTGCCGAAGATCCCCAAGAAACTGGCGGTGATCGGCGCCGGAGTGATCGGTCTGGAGCTGGGGTCTGTCTATGCCCGCCTCGGGTCGGAAGTGACCGTGGTCGAGTACATGGACGCAGTCTGCCCGGGCATGGACAAGGACGTGCAGCGCTCCTTCAAGCGGATCCTGGAAAAGCAGGGGCTCAACATCATCCTGGGCGCCGCGGTGCAGGGGGTGGAGACCTCCAAGACCAAGGCCAAAGTTAAATACCAGCCCAAGAAGGGCGGCGACGAGGTGGTGCTGGACGCCGATGTGGTGCTGGTGGCAACCGGCCGCAAACCCTACTCCGAGGGGCTGGGACTGGATGCGCTGGGGATCAAGATGACCGAGCGCGGCCAGATCGCCACCGACGATCACTGGCGCACCAGCCTGCCCGGCATCTACGCCATCGGCGACGTGATCGAAGGCCCGATGCTGGCCCACAAGGCAGAGGATGAAGGCATGGCTGTGGCCGAGGTGATTGCCGGCAAGCATGGCCATGTGAACTATGGCGTCATTCCGGGCGTCGTCTACACCACACCCGAGGTGGCCACTGTCGGTGCGACCGAGGACGCGCTGAAGGCCGAGGGCAAGAAGATCAAGACCGGCAAGTTCATGTTCATGGGCAATGCCCGCGCCAAGGCGGTGAATCAGGCCGAGGGCGGTTTTGTCAAGATCATCACCGATACGGAAACCGACCGCATCCTGGGCGCCGCCATCATCGGCCCGGCAGCGGGCGACATGATCCATGAGCTGTGCGTGGCAATGGAATTCGGCGCCTCTGCCGAGGATGTGGCGCTGACCTGCCACGCCCACCCGACTTACTCCGAAGCCGTGCGCGAAGCCGCGCTGGCCTGCGGCGACGGGCCGATCCACAGCTGAGCAGCGCCCCAAGAAGAAAGTTCAGGGCAGCCCTTCGGGGCTGCCCTTTTAGTTTTGCATGGAAGCAAATCAGCATATGACTGGGGCAGCTATTCTTCTTCAGGAGACATTCCCATGCCCGTTTCATTGCAAGTCATCTACCCGGCTGCCGAAGGCAAAACCTTCGACTACGCTTACTACGCCGGCACCCACATGCAGATCGTGGACCAGCACATGGGGCCGCACATCCAATCGGCTGTGGTGACCAAGGGGCTGGCAGGCGGGCCGGACATCGCGCCGCCGTTCTTTGCCATCGCCACATTGGTCTTTGCCGATCAGGCCGCGATGGACGCGGCAATGAAGGCCGCAGGGCCTGCGCTGGACGACATTCCGAATTTTACCGATGTGCAGCCGCAGGTATTGGTTGGCGAAGTGATCCGCTGACCGCCCCGGCCGGCGCCGGTTTCTCTCCGCGCCCTGGCGGCGCGGTTATCCGGCATCCGTCCGGCTTCTGCGTCCTGTTGTTTTGCCGTTCCGCTTCAGGCGGCGCGCGGCTTTGACGAAGGGGATGGAGTAAAGCTTCCAGCAGGTGTGGCTCTGTTGCACAAATTCCGTGTGGGATTCATCTCATGAATCCAGCGTGGTAGCTGGGATGCATGAGCAGACCTGCACCCCCGACCTACAGGACCAGGAACTGGCCAGCCTACAATAGAGCGCTCAAGCGCCGCGGCTCGCTGACGATCTGGTTTGACCCTGAGATGAGCTGGGATGCCGCGCCGACAGGCAAGCGTGGCCGCCAGCAGACCTACAGCGATGCCTCCATCCAGGCATGCCTTTCGATGAAGGTGCTGTTCGGCATGGCGCTTCGGCAGACGACAGGCTTCGTCGAGAGCCTGTTGCGGCTGGTCGGCCTCGACTGGTCGGTGCCCGACTTCAGCACGCTGAGCCGCCGTCAGAAGACCCTGGCCGTGAACATCCCGTATCGCGGGTCGAAGGGCCCACTGCACCTGCTGATCCCCTCTCGTGACATCACTGCGTGATGCACTGCCGGGCAGCGGACAGCACGGGCATCAAGGTCGAGGGCGAAGGCGAGCGGCACGCCCGCAAGCATGGCGGTCCCAAGCGGCGCGTCTGGCGCAAGATCCACTTGGGGATTGATGAGGAAACGCTGGAGGTTCGGGCCGTAGAGATCACAGGGACCATATCGGCGATGCGCCGGTGTTACCCGGCCTGCTCAACCAGATCCCGGCGTACGAGCAGATCAGCAGCGTCACTGCCGACGGTGCCTGCGACACCCGCAAATGCCACGATGCAATCGCTGACCGCGGCGCCCACGCTGTCATCCCGCCCCGCAAGAACGCCAAACCGTGGAAGACCGTCACCGCCGGCGCGGTCGCACGAAACGAAGCACTGCGGGCATCGAAATACCTCGGTCGTGCCCTCTGGCGACGATGGAGCGGATACCACCGCCGAAGCCGCGTCGAAACGAAGATGCATTGCGTGAAACTGCTGGGGCAGCGCCTCATGGCGCGGGACTTCGACCGACAGGTCGCGGAGCTTCAGGTCCGTATCGCCGTTCTGAACGGCTACACTGCGCTCGGCATCCCTGTCACAGAGCCCGTGGGATAAGTCTGCTGTAGGACCCACCTGAAATACGCCATTGGGGTCACTCGAAAAAAATTTAAGTCATTGAAATAACTAAATATAAATAATGCCCTCCGAACTTCGGGCGGCCAGTCTGACCTTTTGGCACAGGACAAATGACCATCGATTTTGCAAGAAAATGCCGCCTTTCGGCGGCATCGATTTCAAAGTCGGTGGTGTCGGGATCAAACCGTGGGCAGGTCTACCCTTTCATAGATGGCGGCACCGAACTCCTTTGAATCCCAGATCGGCTTGACCCCGCGTTCCCGAAGCAACTTCTCGATGGCGAGCGGTCGCACGCCCATGATCAAGGGCAGCCTCTTCTTGGCCACGTATTTCTGCCGAAAGTTCTCCAGCGCCGCTGGCGAAACCCAGACGTCCTCGCCGTAAGGCTCGGATGCGATCAGCGGTTCTGCCTTGGGATGGCAGAATACTCGGCGGCCTCGTGAGGGGTCGAACCCGAAGATGATGAGCGCCAACTCCCCGCTCATCCCAGGACGGGGAAGCGCAAGCTTCGACTTGATCTCCCGAGGATCCACGAGAACGGCCGACAGGCTAGGGGAACCAGCCAAACGGCATGCACGCTGCAAGCGCCCCTGCAGCAACATCGATAGAATGACGGACAGCTTTACCCTCCCCTTCTCTGCAGCCTTGGCGAGCGTCACCATGGTCGTCGGTTTCTCCGCGACTTCAGGAAGGCGCGCCTGCATCCCCTCAAGGAAAGCCGCCATCTCCAGCCCATCGACCGCCTTGCTCATCTTGCTGGAAGCCGCCTCGACCCCCGTCAGCCGCGTGAGTGCACCGATTTCAAGAAGGGCTGAGACCATGGGGCGGGACGCCCCCAGCAACCCCGGCAAACGGCTGACCGGCACTGCATGCTTCAGCATTCGAATGGACGGGCGCGCATCATCGTAGCGCAGGAAGATATGGCCGCACGGGGCCTCCCGGTCAGAGGCGGAGATGACCCCTTGGTCGGCGAGCAGGTTCCGGAGCGTCCTCGGATGTACGAGTTCTCCGGCTGCGATCTTCGCCACACTGCTGACACGGGGGGCCTCAACAGGGCTGCCCAAGAGGATCTGACCTTTCGTCAGGGGGGCCGTATCGAGGATGGGCTCTTGAAGAAGGGCGCGGATGGGCCCGGGATCCTTCGAAAACCGCGATGCGGACATCCAAGCGTAGAGCATGCCATAAGCTGTTTTGGGGTGAGTGGGGCCAGGTTTGGTCTCGGCGCGTTTCAGTAGATCCATAAAGGTGGCGCGGATCGCCGTCTCTCCCTCGCTCACCGCCGCCCACCCCGCGCGTCCGGCTTCATCCCACATGTTTTCGGTCATGTTGGAGGCTTTCTGCTCGGATCCGAACGCGATGACCGCGCCCAGCATTTCGGTGGCACGGACGGCCTGCTCGATCCCTTGGCCCTCGAGCCATGCGGGGCCAGAAGCGCCCGCCAGTCTGGCAACTACATATCCTTGCAACGGCGAGGCCTGACGTCCAACCGCCAAGGCATCGCTCTGCCAAGGCAACGCTTGAAGTTCATGCGCACCGTCGTCCCAATTCCCGCCGCGGTGACTGAGCAAAGGGATCTGATGCACGGGACAGACCCTGACCACGGACAGGGTCCAGATCAACCGATGCCGCCACATGGCGGCGGGACGCGCAACACCCGCGGCATCCTCCGCCAAACAGGAAGGACAAAAGCGGGTAACCGGCCCAGTCACTGAGGCTCCCCCACTGAAGTGGTCCTCCGCTATGTTTAGTAAAACGGAGGAAACGCATGGCCAACAAGCGACCGACGCCAGAAGAGATTGTCACGAAGTTGCGGCAGGTTGAGATACTGACCGCGCAAGGAATGCCGCGTCTGGATGCGATCCGGCAGATTGGCGTGACTGAACAGACCTATTACCGCTGGAAGATCGGAGCATCGCAGCGCCACTGGTTCGAGCGCGATGCGAAGGGTACGGTGGAATGAATGGGCACTGATCAATTGAGGGAACTGAAGCGGCTTCAGAAAGAGAACGAGCGGCTGCGCGCGCGGCCATAACCTCTCAGCGGCCAATCTTCCCGACGTGCTATGGCCCGGAGTTCGTTGCGCAGGCCGTGCAGGACTGGATCAAAGCCGTCGGTGCAAAGACGGCTTACATCGAACCCGGCTCACCCTGGGAGAACGGATACTGTGAAAGCTTCAACGCCCGGTTCAGGGATGAGTTCTTGAATGGCGAAATCTTCTACAGCCTGCGAGAAGCTCAAATCCTGATCGAAGAATGGAGGAAACACTACAACACGAAACGCCCACATAGTGCTCTGGGCTACCGCCCTCCGGCCCCGGAAACCATCGTCCAGATGGACCAAAGGCCGGTCATGCACTAACAATCAAATTGGACCGCTCAAGTGGGGCTGATCACCGCAACTCACCCAGTTTCTGTTTAACCTGCTGCGCCCGGAAGCGTGTCAGACCATCCTCACGTATGATGTCGGCGAGATCTGCACTCAGGCGCTCAATCAGAGGATACCAGCCCTCGCCACAGGCGAAGCCCCAAGCGAGGCTTGTCTTCTTGATGCTCCAAGGCGGAGGCCCATACACCTCGGGAAACCGCTCCGTGATGCGCTGCGCTTCAACAGTGATGTAATGATTTCGGCTGGCCATATGCGGCTCCTTCCAGCAAAGCTCAACGTTTAAAGAAATTGCATGTTCAATGAAAAAGCCGAGCCGCCTCCAACGCTTCCCCCCGGGTGAGCATCCGGATGACATGCCGCAAGCTCAACGGCACTGTCTGACCAGAAATCTCCAGCACCTCGACAACGGCCTCGACAGACGCTTGAGCCAACCCGCGCCTGCCGCCCTCACGGCGGGCAAAGGCTACCAGGTCAGGCACCGGGACAGGTGACAGCTTTATGACCTACAGGCGGCTTAACAGAGGGGCTGGCAAGGTTGTTAAGGTGTTGCTGGTCAGCACCCAGCTGATCCAGGACATGTCGAACCCGACCTGATAATAGGGGCATTGCCAAGATGCCGCTGAGGATGGCAACAAAAGGGACAGCAGTCCCTCGGAAAGTCCAAAGCTGTTCCCTTTGACCGAAGTTGCGACCCCGGCCTTCTCCACCTCATCCACAACGACAATCGGGTTCGCGATCAGATGCTTCAGGATCGTCATCAAAGGGCGTCCCGGCTGTGCGTTGGCCCAACCGCGCTGGGAGCCCACGATGCCGAACGACGCCTGCTCTGCCGTCGCCTCTACGCCACAGCGGGGCACACAAAGTGCTGTGCTCAGTTGACGGGCCCACATGCTTTTGCCGATCCCCGGCGGGCCGTCCAGCAGCACCGGAGGCAAGCGAAAGCCCGAATCCCCGTTGCGGACGGATCGCCGCATCGACTTCCAAAAGAGATCCGTCGCAGGTGCCATCCAGGGCATGCCGGCATGAAAACCTGCGGCGATTTCATCCGCTTGGTCTTCTGTCCGGATCCTGATCAGGCTCACCCCGTTGCGCAGACCCTCGAGCGCCCTTCGGTCATCGCGCTTCAGGTGTACGAGGCCTGCAGCCGCTTCCCGCCGCTCCGCCAGCCTGTTCACCCGGCGGTCTATCCGGTCCTGAACTTCGCGCTCGAAACGAACCTCCATCAAGTCTGTTTCCCACCGCAGGACGTCCTCCGGATCCTCCGGTTCCGGAGGCACAACGCCGCGCTCTGATACGCGCCGTTCTATCAGAAACCGCTCCAGGCGCCGCCGTATTGCCCGACGTTCTTTGTCGGCATCTAGGAACTCTGCGTCGATGAATTTGATCTTGGACATATCTGGCCCTTTCCCGCGCAATGCGCCGTCTGGCTCCCGATTGCACAGGGTGTGCTCGGGTAAGTGAAGGAAAGAACCTGGCCAGGTTTGATCTGCAGTCCTGCTCGTAACAGCGGTTTCAGTCAACAGGCACAGCGGGCTTGGTCAGGCGAACCGGCCTCGTCAGCAGGCAAAAGGCAACCGGCACCTATGACATTGTTTTAAAAAGAAACCACCGGCCGCGTCGCGGCCGGTGGTCATTAAACCCGTGTCACAATGGTCAGAAAACCCCAAAATGGTCACGTTTTCGCGGGTCATACATCTGCCCGGGGAAAGGGGAACACCGGCCATCAGCCGATTTGTGCAACAGAGCCCCTTGGCCTGCAGCGCGCAACCGGGACAGACGGTCAGGCCGGCGGATCAGGCTTGGACGGCCGCTTTGTCCGGATCAAAACCGGCTTCGCGCATCAGCGCGTCTGAGCGGCTCTCGACCCGTTCTTCCAGCTGCGCCATGAAATCGTCGCGGGCGATCCCAGGCTGCATCGGGTCCAGAAATTCCACCACTGCCAGGCCCGGCTTGCGGTAGATGCCGGTGCGGGGCCAGAACACGCCGACATTGGTGGCGGCCGGCACGCAGGGCTGGTTCAGCCCGTCATAGAGAACCGCGGTCCCGATCTTGTAGGGCTTTCTGGCGCCCGGCGCCACGCGGGTGCCCTGCGAATAGATGATCAGCTGGCCCGGTTCGGTGCTTTCCTTGGCGACATCCTTGACCATCTTGGCAATCGCCGCGCCGCGCTTGCCGCGGTTCACCGGCACGCAGCCCAGCCGTTTGGCGTAGACGCCGATGACCGGCGTCCACATCAGTTCCCGCTTCATGATGAACCGGGCAGAGGGCACCGCGTTGAAGATAATCAGGATATCCAGAAAACTCTGGTGCTTGGCGGCGACGATCACCTCGCCCTCAGGCACCTGGCCGCGCACCTCAGAGCGGATGCCGACCATCCAGCGCGCGGTCCACAGCGACCAGCGCGCATAGGTCTTGCAAGCCGTGCGCGCACCCTTGGGCGACACCATCGCCCAGGGCGCAAACACGATGCCCAGCACCAGCATCGCCAGATACATCTGCGTGATGAAGACCAGCGAGCGCAGCCATTGGATCGGGTGTTTCACGACAGTTCCCCCAGACGTTTGGTGGCCGCCCGGGTGGTGGCGGCAAAGGCCACCAGCGCGCCCAGCGGCGGGATCAGCAAGGGCGCCAGCCAGCCCCAGCCCTGAAAGCCCAGCCCGGTCAGGAAACCGCCCTCAGCAGAGGCTTCCGGCATCAGAAAGACCCCGATCATGCCCGCTGCCACACCAGCGGCGGTGCCGGTCAGCGCCCGCAGGGTGAAGCGGCGGATGAAGGCCTGGGCGATATAGCTGTCCAGCGCACCGACCAGCCGCAGCACCTCGATCACCTGGGCGTTTGCGGCCAGCGCCGCATTGGCAGCCAGAGTGATCATCGCGGCGGTGGCGCCGCCGATCAGCAGGATCGACACCCAAGCCAGGCGGCGCAGCGCCTGGGCCGCATCCACCAGCGGCGCCCGCCAGCGGGTATGGTCATCCAGCACCGCGCCCGGCACCTCGGCCTGCAGCCGCAGCCGCAACCCCTGAGCGTCATAGCCGGCTTCATCGCCCGTCACTTCAATCAGCTGCGGCAGCGGCAGGTCACCCACCGGCACGCCGGCCCCGAACCAGGGCGCCAGCAGCGCCGCCTGCTCCGCGCCGGTCAGGGCGCGGGCGGTGGCGACACCGGGGGTCTGGCGCAGGATCTCCAGCGCCGCCTCGGTCTGCGCCGCGCGCTGCTCTGCCGGGGCGTTGATGCGCAGGGTGGCGGCGCGGGCCAGCTCCTCGGCCCATTGGTCGGCCAGCCGGCCGGAGGCCATCGACAGCGCCAATGCAAAGACCGTGAGGAACGCCATGGCGCCGGAGACAAACAGAGTCAGCTGGGCAGTAAAGCCGCTGGGCGGCACCACCCTGTCGGCCTGAACGTCACCCAGGATCAGCTTGCGCAGCCTGCCTTCGGTCATAGGTCCGCCCCCGCCAGTTGCAGCTGCCGGTTGGAAATCCGCAGCACACGCGCCTGCACCTGGTTCTTGGCGGCCCGGATCAGCGACAGATCATGGGTGGCAACCAGGATGGTCTTGCCCATCCGGTTCAGCTCCACCAGGAGCTGCAGCAGCCGCTGCGACATTTCCCAGTCGACGTTGCCGGTCGGCTCATCGGCGATGATCACATCCGGCGACAGGATCACCGACCGGGCCAGCGCCGCCCGCTGGCGCTCGCCGCCCGACAGTTCCGGCGGCAGCGCATGGGCGCGCTCGCTCAGGCCGACCCAGTTCAGCAGTTCCTGCAGGTTGGCTTCCTCGTGGCTCAGCTCACGCCCCGAGACCAAGAGCGGCAGCGCGATGTTCTCGATCACCGGCAGATGGTCCAGAAACCGGCAATCCTGATGCACCACGCCGACCCGGCGGCGCAGATAGGCCATCTGGTCGCGGTCCAGCCCGTGCACATCCATGTTAAAGGCGCGCACCCGGCCCGCGGTCGGCATCAGCGCGCCGTAGCACAGCTTCAGCAGCGTGGTCTTGCCCGCGCCGGACGGGCCGGTCAGGAAATGGAACGAGCCCGGCGCCAGCTGCACCGACACCGCGTTCAGCAGCTCGCCGCCGCCGTAGTTGTAGCCCACATTTTCCAGCTCGATCACTGCTGCCCCCTGAACGCGCGCATTTTGGCGCCCGGCTGTTTTGCCCCAAGGGGCCGGCAGTTTCAATGGGGGCTCTGTTGCCGGGAAACCCGCGTGAGTGCGGTTGCCGCAATTGCCACTTTCACCGCCTGTGGCGGATGCCTATAATCTCAGGAAAAACAATCTGCCGCCTGCCGGGCGGCGGGATGGTGCCGAGGAGAGCATGATGCGCCTGACCTGCCCGAATTGCGCAGCCCAATACGAAGTGCCCGAGGACGTGATCCCGCCTGAGGGGCGTGATGTGCAGTGCTCGAACTGCGGCCAGACCTGGTTCCAGGCGGCAGCGGGCACCGCTGAAGCCGCCGCAGAGGACGCGCTGGAGAACATCGGCATCGAAGAAGCCTTTGCCCGGGCGGCTGAAGCCGAGGCACGGGAAAAGGCAGAGCAGGAGCTGGCGGCAAAGGCCGAACAGGAAGCCGCAGCGAAAGCGAAGGAAGAACGGGAAAGAGCAGCGCAAGCCGAGCGGGACGCCGAGCAGCAGCTGGACGCTGCGCCTGATCCTGAGCCTGAGCCTGAGCCTGAGCCTGAAGACAGCACGCCGGAAGACACCGCGCAAGAAGACAGCCCGGAACCTGCAGAGGAAGCGGAAACCGCCGCAACCGCGCCGCAGGAGTTCTCTGACGATGACGCCGGCGGTCATGACGGGGACGAGAACCGGGACGAGGGCGAAGACCTTCACGCCGGGGACGCCCAGCAGCCGCAGCGCGGACGCAGGCTGGACCCTGAGATGTCCGATATCCTGCGCGAGGAAGCCGCGCGCGAGGCCGAGTTGCGCAAGGCAGAGGCCCAGAGCCTGGAAACACAGCCCGAACTCGGGCTGGAAGGCGCCGCTCCCGCCGATGACGAAGCAGCCCGCCGCAGCCGCCAGGCCCGCGACCGGATGGCGCGGATGCGCGGCGAGGACCCGCGCCAGCTGGCCGCCGCTGAAAGCGGCTCGCGCAAGGAGCTGTTGCCGGATATCGAGGAAATCAACTCCACCCTGCGCTCCGCCGGAAGCCCGGCCCCTGCAGCGCTGGCGGATCCGGACGAATTGCCGTTGCGGCGCAAGAGCGGTTTTGCCCGCGGGTTTGCCCTGTCGGTGATTGCGGCGCTGGTCCTGGTGATGATCTATGACAAGGCACCGCTGATTGCCGAGAAGCTGCCGCAGGCAGATCCAGCGCTCAGCAGCTACGTGGACTGGATCGATCAGGCGCGGCTGTGGCTGGACAGCCAAGTGAAGTCCATCACCGCCACCCAGTAATAACAGGTCCGCTGAGGACCCCCAAGGGCGGTTCTGCCGTCAGCGGCCCCTGCTGCAAAGGT
The DNA here is from genome assembly GCF_025144465.1 of Leisingera sp. S132. Classification (NCBI taxonomy): domain Bacteria; kingdom Pseudomonadati; phylum Pseudomonadota; class Alphaproteobacteria; order Rhodobacterales; family Roseobacteraceae; genus Leisingera; species Leisingera sp. S132. Next base: position 872,414 of record NZ_CP083553.1, on the reverse strand, counting down.
CAGAACCGGTCCAGCAGCCGCTGCAGATAGCTGCGCTCGCGGTCGCTGCGCTCGCGTTCTCCGGCCCGGCGGCGGATGTCCTCCAGAAGGTCCCAGGCACGGCGGTAGGCCGTGCCTTCGCCCACCTTGCCGCCGTCATCGATACTGCCGTTGTTGCGGCCCAGCGGGTCCAGCCGGTCTCCCTGCGCCGTGGCAGAGGGCTGCTGCCCGTTCTGCGGTCCCGGTTGCTGCTGCTGCGCCAGCGCCTCGCCGAGGCTGCGCATGCCTTCGCGCAACGCCTCCATGGCGTCGGACTGGCGGTCGATGGCCTCGGCATTGTCACGGCCGCGCAGCGCCTCCTCGGCGCCTTCCATGGCGCGGCCTGCGCGGTCCAGCGCCTCGCGCGCTGCCTCACCGGCCTCACCGCCCATATAGGGCAACCCGTCGCGCTGCTGCTGCAACTGCTGGCGCAGCGCCTGCTGCCGGTCGGCCAGCGCGCCGCCCTGACCCGGCTGTTCGCGATTGCTGCCGCCCTGGCCGCCTTGGCCATCAGGGTTGCGGCTCTCGGCGCCGTCGCTGCCCTGCCCGTCGCCCTGGTCGCCGCCCTGGCCGCCCTGATGGCTCTGTCCGCGGCCAAGGCCGCCGTCGCGACCCTCATTGCCCTGGTTCTCGCCGCGGCGGGCGCCGGGGTTGAACTGCTCCTGCAGATCGCGGAATGCCTGATCAGACAGCCCCTGCTGCTCACGCAGGGTTTCGGCCAGCCCCTCCATCGCCTCGCGGCCCTCGTTGCCCTGGCCCTGCCCCTGCTGCGAGCGGGTCATCCGCATGTTCTCCATCATCTCCTGGAACTCACGCAGCGCCTGCTCGGCCTCGGCCATGCGGCCCTGCTCCATCAGTTCCTGGATACGGTCCATCATCGCTTGCAGGTCGTCCTGGCTGAGCGTCATCATGTCTTCGGGCATATCACCCGGATCCATCATCTCCCCGTTCGCCTCTGCCTGGCGGCTGAGCTGGCGCATATAGTCCTGGGTGGCTTCGCGCAGTTCCTGCATCAGGCGCGCGATCTCCTGCTCGCTGGCGCCGTCGCGCATCGCCTGGCTCAGCCGCTCCTGCGCCCGCTGCATCCGCTCCAGCGCGTCGCCCACGTCGCCCTCTTCAAGCTGGATTGCCAGATCCCACAGCGCGGCGGCGATCTCCTCCTGCTGCGGTTCGGGGATTGTTCCGGCAACGGTATAGCTCTCCAGCCGCCGCAGGATGGTGCGCAGCCGCAGGTAATCGCCATAGTCGCGGAACAGCCCTTCGGGGCGGTGCGTCAGGGTGCGGATCACCTGCGCCACCCGCACCGCATTCGCGCGCGCCCACAACAGGTCACGGCGCTGTTCGATCACCGCCGCAGCCAGCGGATCAAAGAAGCGGCGGGTCAGCAGTTCGGCCCCGTATCCCGCGGCAGCAGACGACTGGCCTGCCTCATCCATCGCGGAGAAGGTGAAAACCACCGGCAGGTTGGCCCAGGGGTGCTGGGAGAAATCCTCGATCAGCTTTTCGGTGAAGTCCTTGCGCGAGCCGGACAAGGGCAATGGCAGGTCCAGCACCAGCGCCTCGCGCGGATCGGGGTCCGCGGCCAGCCCGTGCTGCCGCTCCACCGCCGCCAGATCCAGCGCAATCCGCACCTGGCCGGCTGCCACGCCATAATCATCCTGCGCCGCAAAACCTAGGGTGGTGTAGCCGTCGTTTTCCAGCTCCGGCGCGCCCGCAACCGCAACTGAGGGCGGGGTGTCCGGGATCACCTCCACCTGCCAGCTGCGCCCGCCGTCCCCCTCGATGGCAAAGCTGCCGCTGCGGGTGACGTCGAACTCCATTGAAGCCTGCGGCGATTCCGCTCCGCTGCTGTTCAGGCCGGAGACGGTCTCCGCCAGTTCCAGCGCACCCAGTTCGCCATAAAAGCGCAGGGTGACGCGGCTGCCCTGCGGCAGTTTCAGCACCCCTGCGTCCTGATCATTCAGATAAAGCACCGGCAAGCGGGTATAGGCAGGCGGTTCCGCCCAGCCCTCCCAAGCCGGGCCATTCAGGGCTGCGCTGCCGCCTGCCCTCAGATCCTTCACCGTGGCCAGCTGCCAGACAGAGCCGAACAGAACCGCCACAGCCAGCATCAGCCCCGCCATATAGCGCAGGCCATAGGGGTCAGAGGATGCAATGTTCAGATCAGGCGCCGGCGCCTTGGCCTTGGCTGCCGCCGCGGCCATCCGGCGCTGGTGGGCCTGCCACAGCGCGGCGGAGGCCGCATCCTCAGCACCGATGGCCTGGGTATCCAGCAGCGCCGTGACCGGACGGCCCGGCAAGGTTTGATCCATGCGGTCCAGCGCTGCCGCCCTGCTGGGCCAGCGAAAGCGCCAGGCGCCCCAGCCCAGCGCTGCTGTGGCGGCAATCAGCACCGCCATCGCACCAGTCCAGGCCAGCCGCTCCGGCAGTATCTGGTGCAGCCCCAGCATCAGCGCCGCCAGCGCCGCCATCAGCAGCGAGGCCAGCGGCCAGAAGCTGCGCAAGGCACGCTCCGCTACCAGCCCGGCCCGCGTCAGGCCCAGCGGCCAGCGCAGGGGTTTCAGGACCGGATCGGCCTGCCGGTTTCTTTGGCGGTCAAAGGGCATAGGGGCCTCATGATCTGATGGCCCGCGCCGGATCGTGTCCGGATTGCTTCAGAGCCACTCCGGGATGGTATCGCGGTTTATCATCTCTTCATAGTCCGGGCGGCGGCGAATAACCGCGAATTGATCCCCGTGCACAAGCACTTCGGGGATCAGCGGGCGGGAATTGTACTCGCTCGCCATCACCGCGCCATAGGCGCCTGCACTGCGGAAGGAGACCATATCACCCGCCGCCAGCGGCGGCAGATCGCGCTGCTTGGCAAAGGTATCGCCGGTCTCGCAGACCGGTCCGACAATGTCATAGGGCTGGCTTTCCACGCCCGCTACGGCTTCCTGAACAGGGATGATGTCGTGATGCGCCTCATACATCGCCGGGCGGATCAGGTCGTTCATCGCCGCATCCAGGATCAGGAAATCTCGCCCCTCGCCCGACTTCACATAGATCACCTTGCTGACCAGCTGGCCCGCGTTGCCGGCGATCAGGCGGCCCGGCTCGATCTCGATCTCGCAGCCGAGGTGGCCCAGGGTTTCTTTGACCATCTGGCCGTATTCCACCGGCAGCGGCGGTGCGGTGTTGGAACGCTCATACGGGATGCCAAGTCCGCCGCCCAAGTCGAGGCGGCGGATATCGTGGCCATCGGCGCGCAGGGTTTCCGTCAGCTCCGCCACCTTCTGATAGGCCAGCCGGAACGGCTCCAGGTCGGTCAGCTGCGAACCGATGTGGACGTCGATCCCCACCACCTCCAGCCCCGAAAGCGCGGCGGCGCGGGCATAGACCTCGCGGGCGCGGGCAATCGGGATGCCGAATTTGTTCTCGGATTTGCCGGTGGCGATCTTGGCGTGGGTCTTGGCGTCCACATCCGGGTTCACCCGGATGGTGATGGGGGCCTTGGTGCCCAGCTCCGCAGCCACGGCGCTGATCACCTCCATCTCCGGCTCGGATTCCACGTTGAACTGGCGGATGCCGCCGGTCAAAGCCGTGCGGATTTCATCTGCCGTCTTGCCGACGCCGGAAAAGACGATCCTGTCCCCCGGCACGCCTGCCGCCTTGGCGCGCAGGTATTCGCCCTGGCTGACCACATCCATGCCCGCACCGGCCTGTGCCAGGGTCTTGAGGATCGCCTGGTTGGAGGCTGCCTTCATCGCAAAGCAGACCAGATGATCGGTCCCATCCAGTGCTTCGTCAAACAGGCGGAAATGGCGCAGCAGGGTGGCGGTGGAATAGACATAGAACGGAGTGCCCACCGCCGCGGCGATCTCGGAGATGGGAACGTCTTCGGCGTAAAGCGCGCCGTCGCGGTAGAGAAAATGGTCCATGCCCCCGCGTTTAGGGCAAAACGGGCAGATGGATCAAATGATTCCGCCCCGCGCGACCTGGCGGACACAAAGGCGCTCTCCCGCCCGCCGCAGACGCATCAAAGATGTGCCCGCGCCCGTTGGGTCCGGCGCCGCGCTGGCGCGCGGCGGGCCAAAGCAAACCCCTCCGGCGTCACGTCCCGCACGAGCGGCCGAATTTGAGTATTTCGGGAAAGATGAAAACACCCGGCCTGCGCCTTCATCTTTCCCAAAATACTCACTGCCCGGCATCAGCGGCACCCGCGGCGCCTGTGGTGTTGCGCACCCGGCGTACGCCCCAGTGACGGCATTTTAAGCCCCCTGTGCCATGATGTTTCCTGATCGCGGTCACTGCCGGGCCTGACACCCCCGGCGTTCAGGAACAGGGCCCCTTGGCACGGGCACGCACAGACGACGTTTCGCGTGCGGGAGCAACCCTCCCGTCCCGCCTCCGCCCCTTGGCGGCGCCGCCATCCTTAACAGCTGAATACAGCATATCAGATACGGAACGCTCAACAGCGGACAGAAACCGGACGGGACAGAGGCCCGGACCGGCTCTTGCCCGTGTGTGCTAGAAGCTGGCGGAAACCCCGACCCGGCCAAAGCCTGAGACTTTCACACCGGTTGCCGCTGGTTCGGGCTTTTGCGGCGGGCTGGCGGCTGGCGCGCCGGTATCGCAGGCAGCAAGGCCCAGCAGGGCCAGAACAACAACAGCCGTTTTCATGGCAATATCCTTCAACCAAAACCGCCCCGGCGGAAATGCGGGGCGGCTCTGAAATGGCTGTTTTGCAGCGCCGCATCAAGGGCGCACGGAACTAGAAGCCCAGAAAGACGCTGAGCGGCCCCTTGTGCAGCCCCACAGCGCCGCCGACGTGGACACCGCCGCTGCCGACGCCAACACCGGCGTTCAGTGTCGGCTGCACCGGTTCGCCATCGGCGCCGCAGGCCGACAGCACCGCCAACCCCAGCAAAGCAAAGATCATGTTGCGCATTGTCTGCCTCCTTGCCGCAGCCGCCCCTGACGGGATCAGCCTGCCAGAATCTCTGTCCAGCGGGCCACCTGCGCGCGCACCTGGGCGGGCGCGGTGCCGCCATAAGACATGCGCGAGTTTACTGAATTCTCAACGCCAAGCACAGAGAATATGTCTCCGGTGATCCCTGCATGCACACCCTGCATATCCTCCAGGGAGAGGTCCGGCAGGTCGCAGCCGCGTTTTTCGGCCATCGCCACAAGCGTGCCGGTCACGTGGTGGGCATCGCGGAACGGCACCTTCAGCACCCGCACCAGCCAGTCGGCCAGATCGGTGGCGGTGGAGAAGCCGGAACCCGCTGCTGCCGCCAGAGACTCGCGGTTGCCGGTCATGTCCTTCACCATGCCTTCCATCGCCGCCAGTGCCAGCATCCAGTTATCGGCGGCGTCAAACACCTGTTCCTTGTCTTCCTGCATGTCCTTGGAATAGGTGAGCGGCAGCCCCTTCATCACCATCATCAGCGCGGTGTTGGCGCCAAAAATCCGGCCCACCTTGGCGCGGATCAGCTCGGCGGCATCCGGGTTCTTCTTCTGCGGCATGATCGACGAGCCGGTGGAGAAACGGTCCGAGAGGGTCACGAAGCGGAACTGGGCGGAAGACCAGATCACCAGCTCTTCGGCAAAGCGGCTGAGGTGCATGGCGCTGATCGAGGCGCAGGACAGGAATTCCAGCGCGAAGTCACGGTCAGAGACCGCATCCAGCGAATTGGCAGCAGGGCGGTCAAAGCCCAGCGCCTTTGCGGTCATCTCCCGGTCGATCGGGAAGGAGGTGCCGGCCAGCGCTGCGGCACCCAGCGGCGATTCGTTCATCCGCGCGCGGGCGTCGCGGACGCGGGACAGATCGCGGCCGAACATTTCGACATAGGCCATCATGTGGTGGCCCCAGGTGACCGGCTGCGCGGTCTGCAGATGGGTGAAGCCCGGCATCACCCAGTCCGCGCCGGCTTCGGCCTGCGACAGAAGCGCGCGGATCAGCGCCAGCAGGCCCGTTTCCGCCGCATCCAGCTGGTCGCGCACCCAGAGTTTGAAGTCGGTTGCCACCTGGTCGTTACGGCTCCGGCCGGTGTGCAGACGGCCTGCGGGCTCGCCGATGATCTCCTTCAGGCGCGCCTCCACATTCATGTGGATGTCCTCCAGCGCGGTGGAAAACTGGAAGGTTCCGCCCTCGATCTCTGACAAAACGGTGAGCAGCCCTTCCCGAATGGCCTCGGCATCATTATCCGTAATGACGCCTGTGGCGGCGAGCATCGCCGCATGGGCCCTGGAGCCTGCGATGTCCTGTGCTGCCATCCGCTTGTCGAACCCGATCGAGGCGTTGATCGCCTCCATGATCGCGTCCGGGCCAGCGGCAAAGCGGCCGCCCCACATCTGGTTCGAGGATTGATCTGTCATGGTGTGGAACCCCGGAGATAAAATGCGTCTGTTTCGTCAGCTTTCCCTTTATATGGCCCTCGCCTTGGGTGCAAATGCCGCCTTTGCAGCGGACCCCGCGCAGCTGGAGGCCCTGCGCGACGGCTCGATGAAGAAACTGGTCGTGCATGCCGAGCCGCGCGATGTGTCCGCCGCCGCCTTTGATCTGGCCGACGGTGCCGGCACCGCAACCCTGGCAGATTACCAGGGCAAGATCGTGCTGTTGAACTTCTGGGCCACCTGGTGCGCCCCCTGCCGCAAGGAGATGCCGCAGCTGGCGGAGCTGCAGGCGGAGTTCGGCGGCGAGGATTTCGAGGTGCTGACCATCGCCACCGGGCGCAATTCGCCAGCCGGCATCCAGAAGTTTTTTGACGAGAACGGCATCACCAGCCTGCCCCGCCACCAGGACCCGAAACAGGCGCTGGCCCGCGAGATGGCGGTGATCGGCCTGCCGATCACGGTGCTGCTGGACCGCGAGGGCAAGGAAGTGGCGCGGCTCCTGGGTGATGCCGAGTGGAACTCGGACAGTGCCAAGGCGATTGTCAGCGCGATGATTGGTGAGGCTGAGGAGTGAAGGAACGGAGATCTACGCTCCGGCTTTTCACAAAGGATTGCGCAGAAGTTCCACGTATAGACGATTGCTGGGCGAAGTTGGCCGCACTGGGGAAGCTCAAACAATTTTCCACACAGCCGCAAACATAGGCTTCTTACCGGAAGGCAGAAGGTGATTGGGAATAACAGCATGGCTGATGAGATCTACGAACCGTTTACAATCATAAAAAAATCTCCTGAAAGATTGACTGTGTACTTCGGCTTAGAAAATTCTGGAGGGCAATTTTCTGTCTTGTGCGCTCATTTCTTGACTGAAAAGGATTTGAGCTTGCAGTCTGAAGCATTGCAGAAGGTGCTTCTGAACATGACATTTTATACTCTGGAGTCTGCATTCGGAGACTTGCATGAACGGCAATGGCATTCGACTAAATCCGCTGCACTCAAGAGTTTTTCAACACTTCCTTCAAACCAAGAGGTCTGAGCCTGCGCGCGCCCCAAGCTACTCCACCTGACCCAGCAGACATTCGCACTACCCTTTTAATGAGGGACGCTCGCACAGGGTGCCCCCAGTACATTGGGTGGAGAGTGAAATGAAACCTGTTGTTTTACTGATCGGAAAGCTGCCGCATGTGATCGGCAATGTGGCTGAGGAGCTGGACCATCTGCCGATCCACTGGCTGGGCGCGCATGACCAGCCCGAGGTGGTGCGCCAGCTGGAAAACGAGCCGCGCATCGAATGCGTGATCATGGGCGCGGGCCTGGATGATCAGATCCGCGGCGACCTCATCGGCATCATCGCGGCGCTCAGGCCCGATGTCTGCATCCATCTCAAGGACCGCGCCTCCGGCCCCGAAGGGCTGGTGCCCTTTGTCGAGCGCGTCGTCCAGATGCAGGTTCTGGCCCGCCCGCGCAGCGCCGCCATGGCCGGTTAGCGGCGGCCGGGCTTGACCCCACGCCACCTTTGACAGGCCTCAGCCCGCCCGCCAGTCTGCTTGCGGGAGGTCGCAGATGGCGCTGGAATTGCTCTTGGCCCTTGTGCTGGGCGGGATATCTGGAATTGCGGTGCTGCTGCATCTGACCGGGCGCTCCCGGCAGGCTGTGCTGGGCTTTGAAACCGCACGCGGCGCCTGGCTGCGCCATTTCCCCGGTGACTGTGTCCTCAAAGTGCTGCCTGCCGCCAGCGGACAGGCCGCGCTGGTGCTGACCAGCGGCGGGCCCGGGCTGCTATGGTCCTTTGGCGCCGATACTGTTGGCCGCCATCTGGCCGGAAGCGATGTCCGCGAAACCGCCACCGGGCTGCGCTTTGAATTCAACGACTTCGCCGCCCCCGGCCTCTCCCTCACCCTATCCGAAAGCGAACGCCGGCAGTGGCTGGCGCTGATCAGCACCCCGGCGGAGGCCGCATGACCGGAGAGATCTCCTATCCCGACGTGACCCAGCTGGCGGTGCCGTTCTTCATCGCCGCCATTCTGACTGAATTCCTGTGGATTGCGGTCAAGCGCCGCGGCGGACGGTATGAAACCCGCGATGCGGTGACCTCTCTCATCATGGGCGCGGGCAGCGTCGCTGAGGGGCTGCTGCTGGGGTTTGTCGCCTGGACGCTGTTCATGTTCCTGTGGGAGCTGACGCCGCTGGACATGGGCACCTCTGTGTGGGCGGTGCTGGCCTGTTTCGTGCTGGATGATCTGCGCTATTACTGGGTGCACCGGTTCGGCCACCGGGTGCGCTGGGTCTGGGCGTCGCATGTCAATCATCACTCCAGCCAGCATTACAACCTGACCACCGCACTGCGGCAGACCTGGACCGGGACCTTCACCTTCATGATGATCGTGAAGGCGCCGATGGTGCTCTTGGGCTTTCACCCGGCGCTGGTGCTGTTCTGCGGCGGGCTGAACCTGATCTACCAGTTCTGGATCCACACCGAGGCCGTCAGCCGCCTGCCCCGCTGGTTCGAGGCGGTGATGAACACCCCCAGCCATCACCGCGCCCACCATGGCCGCAATCCGCGCTACCTGGATTGCAACTATGCCGGCGTCTTCATCATCTGGGACAAAATGTTCGGCACCTTCGTGCCGGAACAGGACCACGACCGCCCCGACTACGGCCTGGTGCACAACATCGCCACCTTCAACCCGCTGCGGGTCGCCTTTCATGAATGGGCGGGCATTTTCAAGGACATGGCCCAGCCCGGCCTGACCCTGAAGCAGCGGCTGCTTTATGCCTTTGCGCCGCCCGGCTACAGCCATGACGGCAGCCGCGATACCTCTGCCGGGATCAAGGCCGCCCATCTGGCGCGCCACCCCGAAGACGCAGGCACGCCCGGCTTCGGCGGATGACCGCCTGCGGCGCCCGGGAAGATCATTCAAATTTGAACTTTAATCCTGCCTCAACCCTTTTGCGGCAGCCTGCGCGGAACATGATACTCACCCCAGCTTCAGCACAAAAAGGGGCCTCGCAGCAGATGAGCAGACGTAAGACAGATTTTCCGGAAGGTGCAGAAAATCCGCTGAGCGCAGCGGTGGCCGGACGCGACCGCTCCACGCTTGAAATGGTGGCCGAAGCCGTGCGGCACAATCAGACCGTTCTGGCCTACCAGCCCATCATGCAGGCGATGGCGCCGCATGGCGTTGCCTTCTACGAGGGTTACATCCGGGTGCTGGACCCGACCGGCCGGGTGATCCCGGCACGCGAATTCATGCATGTGGTCGAAGACAAGGAGATCGGCCGCGAAATGGACTGCCTGGCGCTGCAGCACGGGCTGAAGGCGCTGGAGAAATATCCTCAGGTCCGCCTGTCCGTGAACATGTCAGCGCGGTCCATCGGCTATCAGCGCTGGATGCAGGTGCTGGAACGTTTCCTGAAACGCGACAGCACGCTTGGCGAACGGCTGGTGCTGGAAATCACCGAGGCCTCTGCCATGGCCGCTCCGGAACTGGTGACTGACTTCATGGGCCGGATGCAGCCGCACGGGATCGCCTTTGCGCTCGACAATTTCGGCGCCAGCACGACCTCGATCGGCAACTTCCGCCAGTTCTTCTTTGACGCGGTCAAGATCGACGGCCAGTTCGTGCGCGGCATTCACACCAGCCACGACAACCAGGCCGTTGTCCGCGCGCTGATCGGCATCGCCAAGCAATTCGACATGCTGACCGTCGCGGAATCGGTCGAGAGCCAGGCAGACGCGGAATTCCTGGTGGACAACGGTGTCGACTGCCTGCAGGGCTACCTGTTCGGCGCCCCGTCGGTCACACCGCCCTGGATCGAGGACATGAAACGGCAGGAAAACGGCTGATCGGACGCAGCACGGGCCGTGGCGCAGGCCCAAGGCCTGCACCCGGCAGCGATCCCCCGCCCCGCCCCGGATTCCGGGATTTGTTCCGGTCTTTTCAACTGCTTTGCCGCCCCGCCCGGCAGCGGCCCGCATAGGGCGCCGTTGCTGCCCTGCAGCATCGTGGCGCCCTGCTGACGGAAATCCTGCCGTTCTGGACGTATCCTGCGGTTGACTTTGCCGCCCCCCCTGAGACACGCTGTCAATTGCTGCACGTGCAGCAATAGATTATGTCGGTACCCGGAGTGATCGGGAAAGATTCTTGCGCGACCATCTGAAGATGCGGGTGCCAGGCTCTCCCGGAAGACCTGAATTGATGGCAGAGGACCAGAATCAATGACCAATGTTGTAATCGCATCCGCCGCGCGCACCGCCGTCGGCTCCTTTGGCGGCTCGTTCGCCAACACCCCCGCCCATGACCTTGGCGCCGCGGTGCTGGAAGCCGTGGTTGAACGCGCCGGTGTGGATAAATCCGAAGTGTCCGAGACCATCCTGGGCCAGGTGCTGACCGCGGCGCAGGGCCAGAACCCGGCCCGCCAGGCCCACATCAACGCAGGCCTGCCCAAGGAAAGCGCCGCCTGGGGCATCAACCAGGTCTGCGGCTCCGGCCTGCGCGCGGTGGCGCTGGGTGCGCAGCACATCCAGCTGGGCGACGCCTCCATCGTGGCGGCCGGCGGCCAGGAGAACATGACCCTGTCCCCCCATGCCGCGCATCTGCGCGCCGGCCACAAGATGGGCGACATGAAATACATCGACACCATGATCCGCGACGGGCTGTGGGACGCCTTCAACGGCTACCACATGGGCCAGACCGCCGAGAACGTGGCTGAGCAGTGGCAGATCTCCCGCGATATGCAGGATGAATTCGCTGTCGCCTCGCAGAACAAGGCAGAAGCGGCGCAGAAGGCGGGCAAATTCGCTGACGAAATCACCCCGTTCATCGTCAAGCACCGTAAGGGCGACATCACTGTGGATGCGGACGAATATATCCGTCACGGCGCCACCATCGAGGCGATGCAGAAACTGCGCCCGGCCTTCACCAAGGACGGCTCTGTCACCGCGGCGAACGCCTCCGGCCTGAACGACGGCGCTGCTGCCACCCTGCTGATGAGCGCCGACGAAGCCGAGCGCCGCGGCATCGAGCCGCTGGCCCGCATTGCGTCTTATGCCACCGCAGGCCTGGACCCGTCGATCATGGGCGTCGGCCCGGTCTATGCCTCGCGCAAGGCGCTGGAGAAGGCCGGCTGGTCGGTCAATGACCTGGACCTGGTCGAAGCCAACGAAGCCTTTGCCGCCCAGGCCTGCGCGGTGAACAAGGACATGGGCTGGGATCCGTCGATCGTGAACGTGAACGGCGGCGCCATTGCCATCGGCCACCCGATCGGCGCCTCCGGCTGCCGGGTGCTGAACACGCTGCTGTTCGAAATGAAGCGCCGCGGCGCCAAGAAAGGCCTTGCCACCCTGTGCATCGGCGGCGGCATGGGCGTCGCCATGTGTGTCGAGCGCCCATAAAACCGGCAACAAACCGTAAAATGAGAAGGACGCCCCCGTGGCGTCCTTTTTCTTTTACACTGCAGGCCTATACTGCAGGTGCGACAATTTTCTTGCGGCAATGCAGAATTTTGCTGCGCAATATTGTTGCTCTCACCTACTGTAATCTGTAGCAAGATTACCAAGAGACTATGACTGGAGGATTCTTAAATGGCACGTACTGCACTCGTCACCGGCGGCTCCCGCGGCATCGGCGCAGCAATTTCCCAGGCGCTGAAGGCGCAGGGCTGCAATGTGGCCGCAACCTATGCCGGCAATGACGAAGCCGCGGCGAAATTCACCGAGGAAACCGGCATCAAGACCTACAAGTGGAACGTCGGCAGCTATGAGGACAGCGCTGCGGGCATCGCCAAGGTCGAAGAGGAAGTGGGCCCTATCGACATTGTGGTGGCCAACGCCGGCATCACCCGCGACGCGCCGTTCCACAAGATGACGCCGCAGCAATGGCAGGAAGTGATCGACACCAACCTGACCGGCGTGTTCAACACCGTGCACCCGATCTGGCCCGGCATGCGTGAGCGCAAGTTCGGCCGCGTCATCGTGATCTCCTCGATCAACGGCCAGAAGGGCCAGTTCGCTCAGGTGAACTATGCCGCCACCAAGGCAGGCGATCTGGGCATCGTGAAATCGCTGGCCCAGGAAGGCGCCCGCGCCGGCATCACCGCCAACGCGGTCTGCCCCGGCTATATCGCCACCGAGATGGTGATGGCGGTGCCGGAGAAGGTGCGTGAATCGATCATCGGCCAGATCCCGGCCGGCCGCCTGGGCGAGCCGGAAGAGATCGCCCGCTGCGTGGCCTTCCTGGCGTCTGACGACTCGGGCTTTATCAACGGCTCGACCATCTCCGCCAACGGCGCGCAGTTCTTCGTCTGATCCCTGGCATCAGCAGAAACGGCAAGGGCCGGTCCATTTGGACCGGCCCTTTTCCTATCCCGTAAGGACGCTTGCGCGCTCAGGCCCAGCGGGAAACCTTGGGGCGGAGGACCGGCACCGGGCGCTTGCCGAACAGCCAGATCCAGGCCTGTTTCAGCACCTGCCCCCGCTCGGCGTGGGCGCGGGCCATGGCGGATTTGACGGCGGCATCAGCAGTATACTCCAGCATTTCAGACCTCCTTCTCGGATCAGTATCCTTTACCTGCATCCAATATGAGGACGTACCGTCACGTTGACAAACGAGACTTTGCAAGACTTCAGTTAAGGTATACTTGTGCGAACATGACTGACCGCCTGCCGCCCCTCACCGCTTTGCGCGCCTTTGACGCTGCTGCCCGCCACATGTCCTTTGCCAAGGCGGCGGAGGAGCTGAACGTGACCCCGGCGGCGCTGTCCTTTCAGATCAAATCGCTGGAGGAGCATCTGGGCCAGCTGCTGTTCCGCCGCCTGAACCGGGCGGTGGAGCTGACCGAGGCGGGCGAAACGCTGGCCCCCGGCGCGGCAGAGGGTTTCCGCACCCTGGGGCAGGCCTGGCAAAGCACCCGGCGGCTGCTGGATGAGATCACGCTGACAGTGACGGCAGGGCCTGCGCTGACGGCTAAATGGCTGGCGCCGCGGCTGTTCGAGTTTGCCCGCAGCCATCCGGAGATCGAACTGCGGCTGTCGGCGTCGCTCAAGGTGGTGGATCTGCGGCGCGGCGATGTGGATGTGGCAATCCGCTTTGGCGTCTCGGACGACGTGGGCCTTGCGTCTTATGGCACAAGGCCGGACTGGCTGACGCCGGTGATGACGCCGGAACTGCATGAACAATTCCCCACCCCGGAAGCGCTGATGAACGCGCCGCTGATCTTTGACGACTCCATCAGCAAAGTGGCCCCGGGTTGCGACTGGCCAACCTGGTTCCAGGCGGCGGGGGTGGGTTTCAGCCCCACCAGCGGCACCCACTTTTCAGCCCCCGATCATGCCATTGACGCCGCCTGCGCGGGGCTGGGCGTGGCGCTGGGGCGGCGGCCGCTGATCATCAAGGACGTGCGCGAGGGGCGGCTGGTGGCACCCTTCAAGATCGCCATTCAATCCGACGCGCGGTTCCGTTTCCTGTGCCTGCCGGAAGCCAAGGACCGGCCGCAGATTGCGGCCTTCCGCGAATGGTACTTTGCGGAGATCGAGAAAACCGCGCATATGTGGGGCGATATCAAGATTATCCCGATTCAGGATCTGCCCCCCCAATGACCAAGACCCGCGCGACCGCCATTGGCTTCATCGCTGTTTTGCTCTGGGCGCTGCTGGCGCTGCTGACCGTGGGGTCGGAACCCGCCCCGCCGCTGTTACTGAACGCGATGTGTTTCACCATCGGCGGCACGCTGGGGATTATCTGGACCGCGGCATCGGGCAAGCTGGGGCAGCTGCGCCATGTGCCGCTGAGGGTCTATATCTTTGGCACGATTGGCCTGTTTGGCTATCACGCGCTCTACTTCTCGGCACTGCGGCTGGCCCCGGCGGCAGAGGCTGGGCTGATCGCCTATTTGTGGCCGCTGCTGATCGTGCTGTTTTCCGGCCTGTTGCCCGGCGAAAAGCTGAAGGCAGGACATCTGATTGGTGCAGGCCTGGGCTTTGCCGGGGCGGCCACCATCATTTCGGGCGGCGGCGGCGGGTTTGAGGCGCAGTATCTGCCGGGCTACGGGCTGGCGCTCTTGTGCGCGCTGACATGGTCCGGCTACTCGGTGCTGTCACGGCTGGTGGGCAATGCCCCGACCAGTTCGGTTGCTGTGTTCTGTCTGGCGACCGCGGCGGCCTCCTGGGGGCTGCATTTCGCGCTGGAGGAAACCGTTTGGCCCGCAGGCACGCTGGGCTGGGTCTCGACCCTGCTGCTGGGTCTCGGCCCCGTCGGGCTGGCGTTTTATGTTTGGGATATCGGCGTCAAGCAGGGCGATATCCAGATGCTCGGCACCAGCTCTTATGCAGCGCCCCTGCTGTCGACGCTGATCCTGGTGCTGGCGGGGATTGCAGCAGCCTCCTGGGGGCTTGCCTTGGCAGCGGCGCTGATCACCGGCGGGGCGCTGATTGCAGCGCGGGCCAGCGCCGGCAAATAACCCCGTTCAAACGAAAGGAGGGCCGCCGCTCTGGCAGGCCCTCCTGTTGACTGTGCCGGGCTAGACGCCGGCGGGAACTCTTCAGACGGCTTCAGCTGTCAGGCGCGTGATCTCTTCCTTCAGCTTCAGCTTCTGCTTTTTCATTGCTGCAATTTCCAGATCGTCGGTACTGGGCGATCGTTGGGCCTGTTCCACTTCCATGCTCAGATGCTCGTGCTTCTTCTTAAGTTCGGTCAGATGCGAGCTGAGGCTCATGGTAACCCTCCTTTTTTGAGCTAGATGTGTTTGACAGAAAGAGTGGAGCATATGTTTCCGCGTCTGTCACGCTGCAGCCGCACTATTTTTGTCATGAAATTTTCATATCGGCTATGCGCCGCGCATTTTACCGCAGGGCACCGCGCGTTTCTGCAGAAAACCGGATGCATGGATTCGCCAGAGGTTGAAACACTTAGGCGGCATTCCTACATTGGCGCGGCTTCTGAAGGCGCCTCAGCCAGGCCAGGACAAGGCGGCCCCGTCGCGCAGGATGGCGCGGATATCGGGGCGGTAGCTCTCTCCATCGCGCTCATGACGGTGGCCTTCGTGCAGAATCAGTGGAGCATGCAGACGGAAGTCCGCCCGCCCGCCCTTGCGTGCGCGCAGGATCACCAGCTCTGCCGCGCGGGTTTCGCGCGGCGCCAGCGGCAGCACCTCCACCGATCCCAGAACACTGGCGCAGCCCGCCAGCATATCCGGCAGCCGGTCGGCGCGCTGAATCATGTGCAGATAACCCTTGGGCGCAAGACGGCGGGCCGCTGTGGTGATCCAGTCTGACAAAGGCGTGCCCTCCCCCAAGGCAACCTTGCGGCCGTCGTCACGCGCTTGGCTGTGGGCGCCAGCCTTGTAATAAGGCGGGTTGGCGATAACGTGATGGAATTGGCGCTGCTTCAGCGCCTCCGGCAAGGCTGAAAGATCGGCTTCAAACACTTCGGTATCCTGACCGTTGGCTCGGGCGTTTCGCCGGGCAAGGTCCGCATAAGGCACCTGCAGCTCCACTCCGGCCAGTGCCAGTCCGGGCACACGTGCGCCCAGGCACAACAGCGCCTGGCCGGCACCGCAGCCCAGTTCCAGCACCGCATCGCCTGCCCGCGCGGGAACAGCGGCGGCCAGCAGCACCGGGTCCACCCCGGCTCGGTAACCCTGAACAGGCTGCCACAACTGCACCCTGCCGCCGAGGAAACCGTTGCGGGTCAGCTCGTCATCAGAGAAGCAGGTCATCTGCCCAGCGGGATTTCATTGTCACGCATCACGATTACGGCAGCATCGTAGTCGTCCTCGTGAACCATCAGACGGCGCGGGAAAATTCCGATCCCGCCTTCCAGGATGCTCATATTTACGTCCATTTGAAAGCAGTCTATATCCTCTCCCTCAAGGAGGGCCGAGGCAAAGGCCATGATCGTCGGATCGGTGCTGCGCAGAAGCTCTTTCATGGGGATGGATCTAAGGGCAAGGCGTCCCCCTTGTCGAGACTTGCGAGCGGGAAAGTGATGGACCAAGTGATGACCAGGAAACCGCATGAGATGCTGGCCGCAACGCTGAGCCAGGAACTGGACGCGGTGAACGCGCTGATCCGCACCCGGATGGCCTCCAAGCACGCGCCGCGCATTCCCGAGGTGACCGCGCATCTGGTCGAAGCAGGCGGCAAGCGGCTGCGGCCGATGCTGACGCTGGCCGCGGCACGGCTCTGCGGCTACGAGGGCGACCATCACCTGAAACTGGCTGCGACGGTGGAGTTCATCCACACCGCCACCCTGCTGCATGACGATGTGGTGGACGAAAGCGCCCAGCGGCGCGGGCGCCCTACCGCAAACCTGCTGTGGGACAACAAAAGTTCGGTTCTGGTCGGCGACTACCTGTTTGCCCGCAGCTTCCAGCTGATGGTGGAGACCGGAAGCCTGCGGGTTCTGGATATTCTGGCCAACGCCTCTGCCACCATTGCCGAGGGTGAAGTGCTGCAGATGACGGCGGCGTCGAACCTGAGGACGGATGAGGACGTCTATCTGCAAGTGGTGCGCGGCAAGACCGCGGCACTGTTCTCTGCCGCGACCGAGGTGGGCGGGGTGATTTCCGGCGCGCCCGAGGAGCAGGTGAAGGCGCTGTTCGACTATGGTGACGCGCTGGGGATTGCCTTCCAGATTGCGGACGACCTCTTGGATTATCAGGGCGACAGCAAGGCGACCGGCAAGAACGTCGGCGACGATTTCCGCGAGCGCAAGCTGACCCTGCCGGTGATCAAGGCGGTTGCGCAAGCGAGTGATGAGGAGCGCGCGTTCTGGACCCGCACCATCGAGAAGGGCAAGCAGGAAAACGGCGACCTGGAGCAGGCGCTGGCTCTGATGGCCAAATACAAGACGCTGGAGGCAACCCGCGAGGATGCCTTCGGCTGGGCCGCCAAGGCGCGGGCCGCGCTGGAGGTGCTGCCCGATCATGAGATCCGTACGATGCTGAGCGACCTGGCGGACTACGTGGTGTCGCGGTTGAACTGATGCCTGGTCAGGGGGCGCTGCCCCCTCGGCCTTTCGGCCTCACCCCCGGAGTATTTCCACAAAGGTGAATAGGCAGGCGGTGCCGCGCCGCGCACCAGCGCGGCGCCTGGCCCAACGGCGGCCAAGCATCTTTGATGCGCAGTGCCGCGGGCGGGAGAGCTTCGTCTGCGGCTGAGCGCGGCGGATCAGGTCAAGGTTACCGCGCTGCACCACCACTCGGGATGTGCTGCGCCGATTTCATAGGCCGCCATATGGGCGGCCTTTTTTGTGGGATAGAGCGCAAAGCAGGTGGCGCCGGAGCCGGACATGCGGGCGAGCAAGGCCTGGCGGGAACTGCGCAAGTCCGCAAGAACCCGCGCGATCTCAGGTGCCAGGCTGATGGCCGGGCCCTCCAGGTCGTTGCGCTGACCGGCCAGCCAGGCAGCGCAGTCTTCGGCGGATGCGAAGGCTGGGATCTCCTGCGGCATCGGCGGGTTCTGGTGCGAGGCGAGCGCGGAAAACACCGGGCCGGTGGGGACATGCACGCCCGGATTGACCAAGAGCGCGTGCAGCTGGGGCAGTTCCACCGGCGTGATCTGGCCGCCGATGCCCTGCATCCGGGAGGCGCGTGCTGCCACGCAGACCGGGACGTCAGCGCCAAGTTTCAGCGGTAAGTCTGCGGGGATGCCGGTGCCCTGCCCCGCCAGCGTGCGCAATACTGCTGCGGCATCCGATGACCCGCCGCCGATGCCCGCCCCGTGCGGCAGCTGCTTGTCGAGGCTGATATGTCCGGTCCAGCCAGCGCCCTCGGCGGCTTTCCACACCAGGTTACGATGATCGGCGGGCACGCCCTCTGCAAACAGGCCGGAGACCGCAAGCGACAGCTCCGGTCCCGGCTCCAGCTGCAGCCGGTCGCCAGCATCGGCAAAGACCACCAGCGAATCCAGCAGGTGATAGCCGTCCTTGCGGCGGCCGGTCACATGCAGTGTCAGGTTGATCTTGGCGGGTGCTGCGACCTCAGCCGCCATTGGCGACCTTCAGGGGCTGGGCGCCTTCCTCGGCCAGCACAGCGTCCAGGCCCACGTCCAGCTTGCGGCGGATGCGTTCCGGGTCGGCCTCACCGTCGGTGTCCTCAGGGTCGATGAAGGAAAGCGCGCGTTTCCACTGGAACTCCGCCTCGCGCTCGCGGCCCACGGCCCAGTAGACATCTCCAAGGTGGTCATTGACCACCGGATCCACCGGCATCAGCTCCACTGCGCGCTCCATATGGGCGACCGCCTCCTCATACTTGCCCATGCGGTAGAGCACCCAGCCCAAGCTGTCGACGATAAAGCCGGAGTCGGGGCGTGCAGCGACAGCACGTTCGATCATGTCCAGCGCCTCGTCCAGCTTGCTGCGTTTCTCGACCAGCGAATACCCAAGGTAGTTCAGCACCTGCGGCCGGTTCGGGTCCAGGTCCAGCGAGGCGCGGAAGTCGGCCTCAGCCTGCGGCCACTGGTCCAGCCGCTCGTGGCAGATGCCGCGGGCATAGAACAGGAACCAGCGGCTGGAGGAGTCTTCGGGCGTCTTGTCCAGCGCCTTGTCATAGGCGCGGGCAGCGGCGGCATAGTCTTCCTGCTGGCGCAGGAGGTCGCCAAGGCTGATGTAGACGCTGGGCTGATCCGGGAAGTCGCGGGCGAGTTTCTCCAGCACCTCAATGGCGGCGTCCGGCTTGGCGGCGCGGCGCAGCGCTTCGGCGCGGCCCATTTCGGCAGCGTGATAGTCCGGATGGGTGGCGGGCACCTGCTTGTAAGTGGCAACCGACAGCTCATAGCGGCCGAGCTGATCCAAGAGACCTGCGCTGAGCAGGATGGCGTCCACATGATCCGGGCGCAGCGAGGCCGCCATACGGGCGTACATCAGCACATAGTCATTGGCGGTGTCGCCGTTCAGCGCCGCCCCAAGGGTGAAGAACACCTCGGCAATGCCGTCCTGCGGGCTGGGGGCAATGGTGTAGGGCAGGGTCTCCCCAGCGGCGAGCTGCGCGTCCAGCGCCTCAAGGCCAGGGTCGAGGCTGCTGCCGAAAGCTGCGGCCAGTGCCTCGCGGGCGTCATCATTGCGGTTCAGCTGAGACAGAATCTGCACCCGCGCCACCGCCGCGCGGCGGCTGAGGGTGGCCAGGCGCCCGTCCTCGGCGGCAAACAGCGCCTCTGCCCCGCCGTAGTCGCCGGCCGAGGCCAGCGCCAGGGCGCGATGATAGAGCACGAAGGGTTTCAGGCTGCCGTCCTTGGCAAGCCGGTCAAAGGTTTCCAGCGCGCTGGAGACAGAGCCCGCGCCGACATGGGCCCAGCCTTGCAGCAGGCCGTCCACCAGCGGATGGATCGCTTCCCGCTCCAGATCACGGTCCAGGATCGCCTGATAGTCGCCTTTGGCGGCAAGACCGCCCGCCAGAACGATATTGGCAACCTGGCTGCGGGCGCCAGTCTGGCGCAGCCGTTCGGCCACCGGCACGGCAAGATCGGCCTTGCCCATGGCGAGCTGGGCAAACACCACGTTCTCCATCAAGAGCGGGTTCTGCGGGTCGCGCGCCAGCGCCTGGGTGTAATAAAGCGCTGCGGCGGCAAAGTCGCTGCCGTAGGTCGCGGCCCGTCCGGCCAGATAAGATCCCGCCAGTCCTTCGGCCTGCACGGCAGGTGCGGCGGTTGCGGCCATCAGGGCCGCACAGGACAGGGTGCGAAGAATGGATACGGGCACTGGGGACCCCCTTACGGTTTACTGCTCTTGCTCTCCTAAGAAAGCGTAGTGCGGCGCCCGTCAACACGCAATGGGGCGGTCCAAGGACCGCCCCATAAAATCCGGCGAAACCACGCCGAAATGCTAACGTTCCCGTTACATGTTCGGGTAGTTCGGGCCGTCGCCGCCCTGCGGCGTGGTCCAGGTGATGTTCTGGGACGGGTCCTTGATGTCGCAAGTCTTGCAGTGGACGCAGTTCTGGAAGTTCACCACGAACTCCGGCTTGCCGTCCTTTTCGACCACCTCGTAGACGCCGGCCGGGCAATACCGCTGCGCCGGTTCCGCGAATTTCGGAAGGTTGACCGAGATCGGGGTGTCCTCATTGCCCAGCCGCAGGTGGCAGGGCTGGCTTTCCTCGTGGTTGGTCATCGAGAAGCTGACGTTGGTCAGACGGTCAAACGACAGCACGCCATCGGGCTTGGGATAGTCGATCACCTTGTGCTTGGAGGCTTCTTCTGTCGCCTCGGCGTCGTTCTTGCCATGACCCAGGGTGCCGAAGAAGGAGAAGCCAAAGAGGGTGTTGGTCCACATGTCCAGCCCGCCAAAAGCGAGGGATGCGGTGAGGCCCCACTTGGACCACATCGGCTTCACGTTGCGGACCTTTTTGAGGTCCTTGCCAATGGCGCCATCGCGCACGTCGGCCTCATAGGCGGTCAGCTCATCGCCGGAACGTTCTGCCTTGATCGCATCAAAGGCGGCTTCGGCCGCGGCCTTGCCCGACAGCATCGCGTTGTGGTTACCCTTGATGCGCGGCACGTTGACCATGCCGGCGGAGCAGCCCAGCAGGGCCACGCCGGGTGCGACCAGTTTCGGCATCGACTGCCAGCCGCCTTCGGTGATGGCACGGGCGCCGTAGGCCACGCGCTTGCCGCCCTTCAGCAGGTCGGCAACCACCGGGTGGTGCTTGAAGCGCTGGAATTCCATGTAGGGGAACAGATGCGGGTTCTTGTAATTCAGGTGCACCACGAAGCCCACGTAGACCTGATTGTTGTCCAGGTGGTAGATGAACGAGCCGCCGCCCGCGTTGGAACCCAGCGGCCAGCCCATGGTGTGGGTGACGGTGCCTTCCTTATGCTTGGCCGGGTCGATCTCCCAGATCTCTTTCATGCCGACGCCGTATTTCTGCGGCTCCTTGCCGTCAGAGAGGCCGTATTTGGCAATCACTTCCTTGGACAGCGAGCCGCGCACGCCTTCGCCCAGGAAGACGTATTTGCCGTGCAGCTCCATGCCGGGCTCGTAAGACGGACCGGGGGTGCCGTCGGCGTTCTTGCCGAACTCGCCGGCCACCACGCCCTTCACTTCGCCGTTGTCGCCATAGACCAGCTCCGAGCACGCCATGCCCGGGAAGATCTCGACGCCCATTTCCTCAGCCTGCTCTGCCATCCAGCGGCAGACGTTGCCCATGGAGACGATATAGTTGCCGTGGTTGTTCATCAGTGGCGGCATCGGGAAGTTGGGGATACGGACCTGACCGGCCTCGCCCAGCATCAGGAAGTTGTCTTCCTTGACCTCGACGTTCAGCGGTGCGCCTTTTTCCTTCCAGTCGGGGATCAGGGCGTTCAGGCCGCAAGGATCCAGCACAGCGCCGGACAGGATATGCGCACCCACCTCGGAGCCTTTTTCCAGGACCACGACCTGCAGGTCGGCGTCCAGCTGTTTAAGGCGGATGGCCGCAGACAGACCGGCAGGGCCGGCCCCGACGATCACCACGTCGTATTCCATCGCTTCGCGTTCAATCTCGGCCATTTGCGGCGCTCCTTGGCTTTCTGTTCGCTACCGGCCCCACAGGGTCATGCGGGCGCAATTTTCTTTCGCGGCTGCTTAGCGTTTGGCGCCCCCATGGGTCAATCCAAACTCCGCGTCAAACACCTGTAAAACAGGCAACTGAGACAAAAAGTGCGTCCATTTTCGTCACTCAAGGATCATTTTCCGCCGCAGCCTCTGTCTCAGGGCGGTCTCCCATCAGGTAACGGGGTCCCTGCCCCTTCTGTGCCGCCCGGTCTTCGGGGTTGTAAAGTTTGCAATTCGGAAGCGATAGGCAGCCGCAGCCTATGCAGCCGTCCAGATTGTCGCGCAGTTTGACCAGGGTTTCGATTCGCTGATCCAGGTGGCTGCGGAAGCTGTCCGAAATGCAGGCCCAGTCTTCCTTGGTCGGTGTGCGGCCGCCCGGCAGGCTGCGCAGGAAGCCGCGGATTTCCGGCAGCGAAAAGCCGAACTGCTGGGCAATCATGATGAAACTCATCCGCCGGATATCGGCCCGGTGGAACCGGCGCTGGCCGCCTGCATTGCGCCAAGGCTCCACCAGTCCTTGCGCCTCGTAATAGCGGATCGCGGACACGGCGAGGCCGGTGCGTTCGGCCAGGTAGCCGATGGAAATGCCGGCGGACTGGGGCATGGCAAACTCCCTGAAGAAATCCCTTGAGCTGAAGTTAGGTTTAGGAATTACGGTGAGTCGCATCAACAGGTTTGCTCAAGATGAGAAGGAGATTTTCTATGAGCGCAGTTTTGGAACACGCAAATGTCACCGTGGCAGATCCCAATGGCACCGCCGCCTGGATGGAAAAGATCTTTGGCTGGCATGTGCGCTGGCAGGGCGAGGCCAAGAACGGCGGCTACACCGTTCATGTGGGCGGAGAAAACAGCTACCTCGCGCTGTACACGCCGCGCACTGCGGCCGGCCAAGCACCGGAAAGCTACGGCATCATAGGCGGGCTGAACCATCTGGCGGTGATCGTCGAGGATCTGGACGCCACAGAGGCCGCGGTGAAGGCCGCCGGGTTCACCCCGATGAACCACGGCGACTATGAGCCGGGCCGCCGGTTCTACTTCCATGATGAGAACGGCATCGAATATGAGGCGGTGCAATATGATTGATCTGCTGTGGCTGGCGGCAGGGTCCGGGTCCCTTGCCCGCGGCATTTTTCCGCGCAAACCTGTGGAAAACCCGCACAATCTGCCGCGTTAGGCGGAATTGCGTGCGGCAAAGCCCTGCGGCCACTTGAATTCGGGCGCAGGATTGGGTCAGGTAAATGTCAACCGGACCGGAGGCCCCGCGGCACATGCTGCGGGGCTGCGGTTTTCCTACTGACAAGAACAATAGAGCGACCTGGACCAATCACATGGAAAAGATCCCGATGACCCCCACGGGTCACGCCGCGCTGGAAAGCGAACTGAAGACCCTGAAATCCGTCGAACGCCCGGCCATCATCCAGGCGATCGCCGAAGCCCGCGAGCTGGGCGACCTGTCGGAAAACGCCGAGTACCACTCCGCCCGCGAAAAGCAGTCCTTCATCGAGGGCCGTATCAAGGAGCTGGAAGGCATCCTGTCGCTGGCCGATGTGATCAACCCCGCCAAGCTGTCCGGCGCCATCAAGTTCGGCGCCAAGGTCACGGTGGTGGACGAGGACACCGACGAGGAAAAAACCTGGCAGATCGTGGGCGAGCATGAGGCCAACATCGAAGCGGGTCTTCTGAACATCAAATCCCCGATTGCGCGCGCCTTGATCGGCAAGGACGAAGGCGACAGTGTGGAAGTGCGCACGCCCGGCGGCGAGCGCGCCTATGAGATTCTCAAGATCGTCTATTCCTGATCCGGGAGGCCGCAAGGTCATGACAGGCTCCAGCAGCAGTCCGGGCTCTGGCCGGAAGCCAGGCGGCAGCCAGCCGCTGCGCCGTCTTGACGGCCCCGCCGCGGCCAACGGCCTGGGCGGGGCGGAGCTGGCGGCCGTCGGGCTGGGGGCGCTGTGGCTGCTGGTGGTGACCGGGGCCTTTGTGCTGGCGCCCGAAGATGCCGGGCTTTCGCAATGGGCGGATTTGATCGTCAGCGTGCTGGCGGTGGTGCTGCCCCTGGCGATGCTGTGGGTTGCGGCCTCTGCTGCGCGGTCGGCCCGGGTGATGCGGGAGGAGAGCGAACAGCTGCAGGCGGCCATCGACGGGCTGCGCCAAAGCTACCTGGCGCAGGCGCAGCAGCACGCGGCGGTGGCGGAGACCTCTGTTGCCAAGCGGCTGGAGGAAATCGCCGAGGCCACCCGCAAGACCGAGACCGCATTGGCGACCTTCCAGACCAGCCGCCGAGCCAATCCGCTGCGTCCGGCCATCCCGGCAGAGGCAGCAGAGATGACCACCGCCGGGCAAGGCTCGCTGGCGCTTGGCACCCAGGCTGCGGACACCGCGCCGCCCTTGCCCGCCGAGCAGTTCATCCGGGCCCTGAATTTCCCGGAAACCGCCGAGGACACCGAGGGGTTTGCCGCCCTGCGCGCGGCGCTCAAGGACCGCAAGGCGGCGCAGGTGATTCAGGCGGCACAGGATGTGCTGACGCTGCTCAGCCAGGACGGCATCTACATGGACGACCTGCGCCCCGACATGGCCCGCCCCGAGATCTGGCGCCAGTTTGCACAAGGGGCGCGCGGGCGCGCGGTGGCCGCGCTTGGCGGCGTGCGGGACCGGACCTCCCTGGCGCTGACAGCGGCGCGGATGAAGCAGGATCCGATCTTCCGCGATGCCGCGCATCACTTCCTGCGCCGGTTCGACCAGATGTTTGCCGACTTTGAGGCCGAGGCCAGCGACGGCGAGATTTCCGCCCTTGGCAACACCCGCACCGCCCGCGCCTTTATGCTGGTCGGACGGGTTGCCGGGACCTTCGACTAGAAGGAAGCGCCTTTCAGGCGCTGCCTCCCCTATCGGCGGCAAAGCCGCCTGCCGGGCAGGGGGACGCGAGTATTTATGGAAAGATGAAAGAGCGGCGCCGTGCGCCAGCACGGCGCCGGGCCCAACGGCGGGCAAGCATCTGCGATGCGCCGGGCCGCGGGCGGGAGCGCTGCGCCTACATTGCGAAACTGCCGTAAGGGATGAAACGGACCATATCGCCGGGCTTGATCTCAGCAGCACCGTCGCCAAGCTCCACCAGGCCTTCCGCCCAGCTGAGACCGCTGATACGGCCGGAGCCTTCGGACTTGAACACTTCCGCCTTGCCGTCCCGCACCCGCGCCCGCAGGTATTCGCGGCGGCCCGGTTTCTTACGCTTTTCGAATGCCGCCGGAACTTCAAACGCTTGCGGTTCCTGCCAGCCGGCACCCGCCATCACCCCCATTGCGGGGCGCGCAAAGACCAGCGTGCAGACCAATGCCGCCACCGGGTTGCCGGGCAGGCCGAACACTGGCGTGCCCTGCCACATGCCCAGCGCCAGCGGGCGGCCGGGTTTCAGGGCAATGCGCCATTCCTGCATCGCCCCCGCTTCGCGCAGAAGCGCCGACATGTGGTCCTCGTCCCCGGCGGAAGCACCGCCGGACGTCAGGATCACATCCGTTTGGGCCGCGGCGCCGTCCAGATGCGCCCGCAGCGCCCCTCGGTCGTCCTCCGCCTTGCCCAGATCTACCGGCACAAAACCAAGCTGACGGATCAGCGCAATCAGCATCGGGCGGTTGGCGTCGAAGATCTGTCCCTTGCCTGCGGGTTCCCCGGCTTCGACCAGTTCGTCGCCGGTGGAGAGCACACCCACCCGCAGCGGCAGCCGCACCGTGAGTTCTGCCAGCCCGGAGGCTGAGGCCAGGGCGAGATCGGCAGGGGTAATGACCCGGCCTGCGGGCAGAATGACCTCATCTGCGCTGACATCTTCGCCCGCCTTGCGGGTGTTCGCGCCTTGTTTCAGGGGACCGTTGAAAGCGATCCGGGTGCCGTCGGTGTTGACATCCTCCTCCAGGATCACCGTGTCCACGCCATCGGGTAGCGCCGCGCCGGTCAGGACCCGGATGGCGTGACCTTCGGGCACGGTGCCGTCAAACGGCACCCCGGCAGCGGCCCGGCCCTGCACCAGCGGCAGCACATGCGGACCCGCCTCGCGGCCGCCGGCAAAACCATAGCCGTCCACCGCCGTGTTCGGCAGCGGCGGATTGGAGCGCCGGGCAACCGCATCTTCTGCCAGCACCCGGCCCAGCGCTTCTGCCAGCGGCACGGTTTCAGTGCCGGTAACCGGCCCCAGCCTGTCCCGGAGCAGGGCCAGCGCATCATCCACAGGGGTCCAGTCCACCCCCGCAGGCAGGGCAAAACAGTCGTTGCTGAGCGGCGGCGGTGTCAGCCCGCCCAGCTCATCCCGGGCCAGCGCGTTCAAGCGGTCATCGTGTCCCGTGCCCAAAATCCAAGCCTCCTCTTGCGCTTCCTCAGGCACTGCGGCCAGCATTTCACTTAGCTCTTCCGCCGGCAGGCGGCTGAGCGCTTGCGAAAACAGCCGCATCTGCACCCGGTCGCGGATTTCCTCGGGGCCGGCAACAGCCATGGCTGCCTTGACGGCCGGCTCGATCAATCCTGGCCAAATTTCCGCGAACACAATTTGCGCGGCCGCAATCTTTTCGAAAGGCCAGACAGCCGCCCGGTGCCGGAGACGCAGCCGCTGCAGGACCGGCAGCCCCATCAGCACCTGGCTGCCAACCGTCGGGTTGAAAAACAGCTGAAAACAGGAGGAGGCCGCCTTGGCTGCCAGATCCGCGCTGCGCCGTTCTGCCACATCCGCATAGGTGATCCCGGACTTGCGATAGGGAATGTCCGGCCAGCTTGCCTCATCGGGCTTGCCCCAGAACGGACCGGAACCAGCAAACTTCCGGTTCATCCCGGAGGCAACGCTGAACCGGTTGTTGCTGCCGTCCTCCGCGTCTTCGATCCGCTCTTCCAGCCATGCCCATAAGGCAAAGGGGTCATATGATCCGGTGATCCGGCGCGCAAATCCGCGCGGGTATCCGAAAGGGAAATCAAAAGCCGCCAGAACCCGCCGCCCTGCTGCCTGTTCCGCGGCGAGAAAGCTGCTGATCCATGCCTCCGCCTCCATCCGGCTGCGGCAGTAAATTGGCTGCTCTGCTATGCCGCCGCGCGCCACGCCGAGCCAGATCGCGTCCTTGCTCGGACGCCGGGGCCTGCGCTTGGCGGCAGACCAGTCAACAGTCAGAACGGTATCAAAGGGGGTCACAGCCCCAATTCCGACTGGATGAAGTCCGCAATTGCTGCCGTGCCGTTCAGATCGAACACCGGGCAGTCCAGTTGCAGCGGAGTGTCGCTGGCGACAGCGCGGATGCAAGGGTCCTGCGGCGCGATCAGTTCAGTGCCTGCTGCCTGCCGGAAAGCCTCGATCTTGGGATGCGGTTCGCGTTTGTAGCCCTCGACCAGCACCAGATCGACGGAGTTCAACCGGCCCAGAAGCACTGTCAGCGGCGGTTCCGCCGCGCCACGCAGTTCCTGCATGATGGCGACGCGGCCGGCAGAGGCCAGCACCACCTCGGACGCGCCGGCCTGTCGGTGGCGGTGGCTGTCGGTGCCGGGCTGATCCACATCAGTGGCGTGGTGGGCGTGCTTGATGGTGGAGACGGAAAATCCGCGGGCGCAGAACTCCGCGACCAGCCGTTCCATCAGCCCAGTCTTACCGTTGTTCTTCCAGCCGGTGACGCCATAGATTTTCATTTCAGCAGCGCCTCTGCCATGGCCAGATCCTCTGGCGTGTTGATGTTGAAGAAGGGGTCGAAGGGGGCCGCTTCAAACAGCGCCTCGCGGCCGTTGTGCTGATCTGTCCAGAGCACCACCTTGCGCAACCCGTCCTGCAGGGCTGCGCGCAGGTCGTCGCGCAGGGCGACGGGCCAGAGGCCAAAGGCCGGATGCCGGTTCACTTTGCTCCGCCCGCCGGATTTCAGCGTCTCATCACTGGTGCGCGGTGTAGTGGCGAGGACCAGAGGGTGCTCCATGCCCTGTGCAGCGGCGGTCAGCCGGGCGACCAGATCCTGCGGAAAGAACGGCGTGTCGGCAGCGGCGGTGACGATGGTCTCTGCGCCCTGCTCTGCTGCCCAATCGAGGCCTGCCAGCACGCCCGCCAGCGGTCCGGCAAAGCCCTCGATCGAGTCGGCAATGACGGGCAGGCCCAGATCGGCGAACCGCTCCGGGTCGCCATTGGCGTTGAGCGCGAGTCCAGCGACCTGCGGCGACAGCCGGTCAACAACACGGGAGAGCAGGCTTTGGCCGCCGACCTGCAGCCGTCCCTTGTCGCCGCCGCCCATCCGGGTGGCGAGGCCGCCTGCGAGGATTACGCCCAATGGCTTCTGGTCTGTCATCTCTTCTCCTCACGCGCCGGAAAACACGTGTTTTCCGGGCCGGATTTCGCGTGAAATCCGGTTACCCGTCCGCGCTCTTTCTACGATGTTTCTTCTCTTCCGCAGGCGCGTCCTTGGGGTCCATGTCCCGCACCAGCCGTTCCTCACCGGACAAGCAGATGAACCGCTGGCCGCGCATCCGGCCGATCAGGGTGAGGCCCACCTCGCGGGCGATCTCCACCCCCCAGGCGGTGAAGCCCGAACGGGACGCCAGCACCGGGATGCCCATCATCGCCGTCTTGATCACCATTTCGGAGGTCAGCCGCCCGGTGGTGTAAAGAATCTTGTCGGCAGCTTCCGCCTGTTCGGACAGCATCCAGCCTGCGATTTTGTCCACCGCGTTGTGGCGGCCGACGTCCTCCATATAGACCAGCGGGCGGTCCCGATGGCAGAGCACGGTGCCGTGGATGGCGCCGGCCTCCAGATACAGGGACGGCGTGCGGTTGATCTTATGCGCCAGCGTATAAAGCCAGGAGGTTTTCACCTCCACCTGCGGCAGGCGCACATCCTCCAGCCCCTCCATCATGTCGCCGAAGACGGTGCCGACCGCGCAGCCGGAGGTGCGGGTCTTCTTTTTCAGCTTTTCCTCATGGCTGGTTTCCACCGCGGTGCGCACCACCACGGTTTCCAGATCCTCGTCATAGTCGACGCGGGTCACCTCATCCTCGTCCCGCAGCATCCGCTGATTGCGCAGGAAGCCGAGCGCCAGATATTCCGGGTAGTCGCCGATGGTCATCGCAGTGACAATTTCCTGGCTGTTCAGGAAGATGGTCAGCGGGCGTTCCTCGACCACCGCGATCTCGCTTGTCTCGCCGTTCTGGTCGACGCCGGTGACGGCGCGCGTCAGCCGCGGGTCTGAGACACCAGGGGCAATCAGGTATTCTGACGTGATATCCATACTCACCAATTGCATTCCTTCTGCGTCCGCCTTAGGGCGGTTCAAGGCAATCTAGGACGCGCAGATGGCAATCACCACCACCAAATCGGCCTTTTGGAAGGGGTTCCGCGACAGCGCGCCGTTTCTGTTCATGGCGTCGCCCTTTGGGTTCCTGTTCGGGGTACTGGCGGCAGAAGCCGGGCTGATCGTGCCGGAGGCCTTTGCCTTTTCGCTGACGGTCTTTGCCGGCGCCGCGCAGTTTACCGCGCTGCAGCTGATGCAGGAGAACGCGCCGCTGATCATCATCCTGATCTCGGCGCTGGCGGTGAACCTGCGGATGGCGATGTATTCGGCATCGCTGACGCCGTACCTGGGTGATGCGCCGATGTGGCAGAGGGCAATTGCGGCCTATTTCATCGTCGATCAGTCCTATGCGCTGTCGGTTGTGCAATTCGAACAGGAGCCGGAGATGCCGCTGGCGCAGCGGGTGGCGTATTTCTTTGGCACCAATGGCCTGATCACACCGGCCTGGGTCATCGCCACCGCGCTGGGGGCATTGGTGGGCACCCGTATCCCGGAAAGCTGGGGTGTGGATTTCGTGCTGCCGCTGGCGTTTCTGGCGATGATCGGTCCGATGCTGCGCACCCCTGCGCATGTGGCAGCGTGTTTTGTGGCAGTTGCTGCCTCGCTGCCCGCATCCGCTCTGCCCTATAACCTGGGGCTGATTGTGGCCGGAATTGCCGGCATGGTCGCGGGTGCGCAGGCGGAACTGTGGCTGGAGCGGCAAAAGGCCAAGGCGGAGGGCGCGAAATGAGCAGTATCCCTGCACCAATCTTGTGGACCGTGATCATCGGGCTGGCGCTTGGCAGCTACGGCTTGCGGTTTGCCTTTATCGGCTTCATGGGCGGCAAGCCCATCCCCGAATGGCTGATGCGGCATCTGCGCTATACCGCCGTGGCGATCATCCCGGCACTGGTGGCACCGCTGGTGGTCTGGCCTGCCCCCACCAGAGGCGATCCCAGCCTGATGCATTTTGCCGCCGCTGCGGCGACCTTCGCCGCGGGCTATCTGACGCGCAATGTGCTGATCGGGCTTGGAACCGGCGGGATGAGCCTGCTGCTCTTGTATCTCGCCGCCTGAGCGCTCTGCGCCCGGGCGGAAGAATTACTCGGCAGTGCTGAGCGCAGCGTCGCTCTTGGTGATGCCCGCCTGCAGATCGGCGCTGTCGTTCTCATAGTAACGCTCTGTCACCACGCCCGGCAGCTGGCCGAATTGGGCGGAGAGTTTCTCCGGATAGAAGGTGCGGTCCAGGCTTTCAAAGCCGGGGATCTGCTGCAGGATGCCGATGGTGGCCTGGGCGCAGTAGGCGCCGGGCACGCGGCCGTTGGTGACGGCCAGCTGATAGGCTTTCTGGGCCTGCTCCGGCGTCACCTCAACCCGTTGCACGACCACATGGAATGTGCTGCGCGCATGAGCGCCGCGGTAAGCTTTTTCCACTGCCGGGGTGATACCAAAAAGGACATCGTTCCGCTCTGGTACTACTGAGGCGTAGAACGAGCCTGCCGGATCGAAAATCACCCGTTCCGACGCGTTGATCATTAGCGACGCATGGCCGCCCCGCCCGGTGCGGTTGTTGATCATCGTGTACAGGGTGAGCGTCGCGGGGCCAGGATGCCGGTAGGCCGCCTTGGCCAGGGTTTCGGCGTCCGCGTTCGGCTGCTGCGGCGCCGCGCAACCCGCAAGCGCCAGCATCACCGCGCCGAGGCAGAGCAGATTGCGCATCAATATTGTCCCGGGATCAGGTAGCGAAAATAGCCAGGAACAGCGCGAGGAACACCATCGCGATGCAGAAACGGGTCACGAAGGTCATGAAGCTCGAGAACATCTTCTCCTGAACGGTGATGTCCATGGTGCCGTGCTGGTGATCAGCCATGTGAGTTATCCCTCAAAATTCACGTGCGTTTTCCCGGTGATTACCGGATTTGCCGCGCGCTGTCACCACGTCATTCGGGCGCATCCGGTGGAAATGCCGCCCGGAAACCACAGAAAACCGCTGCGAATCCTGCGGCGGAGGCCCGGGCGGCGAATCGTGCGGCTCACTCCTGCTGCAGGTCCGAGGCGAGGCGGAAGCCGATGCGGGTGGCAGGCTCCTCCTCACGCGGCTTGGGCACCGAGCGCAGCATCACATTGAGCTGGCTCACATGCTGCACCAGTTGGGTTCTCGAACCGTCCGGCTCACTGCCGTAGAAGGTGATGATGTCGGGATCGAAATAGCCCATGCCCTCGATCCTGAGCACGCCGGTATTGCCGCCGGCGAAGCCCATGGCGACCTCGTGTTCGGCATCCAGCTGCTGTTCGAAGTTCTGGATATAGAGGATGAGCCTTTCATAGGCCCAGCGGGCCGGGCTTTTGGCGGCATCCGGTTTCTGCAGCTTCTCCGGCACCTTGGTCAGGCCTGCACAGGCATCCGGGTCGGAATGGACTTCATGCACGCAGGGCAGCACCGCCGCCTCTGCCGCCTCGGCGCTGGTGGAAATCTCGTCGCTCATGGTGCCTCCCCTTTCCGGGGTGCGGATCACCCCTTGCCTTGATAGAGCCAGGCACCGTCTTCGCGTTTCCAGCGGGTCACCTGGCCGGTGTGGTACAGATGATTTACATGGGCCACCGCCTCGACCAGTGCAAGCCCGTACTCACCCTCGCCGATTCTGCGCTTGAACAGCGGCGCAAAGCAATCGGCGGCTGTGCGCGGCACGGAAAGGTGATCCATCAGACGTTCCAGCGCGCCGTGGTGGTTGCCGATCAGCTGCTGCATCCTGAGCGGCAGGCGCGAGAATGGCAGCTTGTGGCCGCCCAACGCCAGATGATCGGGGCGCGCCAGTTTTGCCAGACGCTCGCAGGCCTCCAGCCATTCGCCCAGCGGGTCGGCCATCGGCTCAGTCGCGTAGACGCCGATGTTGGGGCTGATGGTCGACAGGATCTGGTCGCCGGTGATCACCAGATTGTCATCCCGGCTCCAAAACGTCGCGTGCTCCGGGGCGTGGCCGTTGCCGGTGTGCACGTCCCAGTCGCGCCCGCCCATGCGGATCACGTCGCCCTGCTTGATACGGGTGAAGCCCAGCGGCATCGGATGCACAGTGTCGGCAAAGTTGAAAGGCCGGTCATTGACGCGTTTGTCATAGATCTCCGGCGCCATGCCGGCGCTGCGGTAATAGGCCAGCGTCTCCTCCGGCCATGTCTCCTGCACGTCCAGCGTCAGCATCCGGGCGAACAGCCAGGCGGTGCGGGTGGTGACCAGTTCGGCACCGTGCTGCGACTGGAACCAGCCCGCCAGGCCAATGTGATCAGGGTGGTGATGGGTCACGACAACGCGCGTCACCGGCTTGCCCTTCAGGGGGCCGGCCATCAGGCTCTCCCAGATGCCGCGGCTTTTGCGGGAGTTGAAGCCGGTGTCGACCACCGTCCAGCCGTCGCCCTCATCCAGTGCGTAGATGTTGACGTGATCCAGCTTCATCGGCAGCGGCTGGCGCATCCAGAGGACACCCTCGGCCACTTCGATCGCCTCCCCCTGTGCGGGTGGTTCTTCCCAAGGGGTACGGGGGGAGACGTCGGGAAGATCGGTCACGGGATCAGCCTGCCAGTTCGTCATGGCTGAGGGCAAAGGTGCCTTCTGCACCGGCCTGCGCGTGGGCCAAGAGCGCGCTGTGCTCCGGCAGCATCCGGGTGATGTAGAAGCGGGCCAGCTTCTCGCGCGCGCCGCCCTGATCCTCCATCGCGGCTGCCAGGTGATAGTGGCCGCCCAGCACCCGGGCAAAGGCGCGCAGGTACGGCACCGAGCCCGCAAAACGGTCCTGCATGTCCTGCTGCGACACCAGCCATTCGGTGGCTTCGCGCAGGGATTCACATGCCTGCCAGACGGCTTCGGCCATGTTGGGATGGGTGGCACGGGCACGTTCGGCCTGCTCCTCGATCTCGTCGATCAGGGCAAAACCCATTTCGCCGCCGTCCATCATCTTGCGCGCCACCAGGTCCATTGACTGGATGCCATTGGTGCCCTCGTAGATCGCTGTCACCCGCACGTCGCGGTAATACTGCGCCGCGCCTGATTCTTCGATGAAGCCCATGCCGCCATAGACCTGCACCCCGGTTTCCGAAACGCGCATGCCGGTGTCGGTGCCAAAGGCCTTGGCAATCGGGGTCAGGAAGGCCGCGCGGGCTGCCCAATCGCTGCCGCCGGTGGCGGTATGCATGTCGATGGCGCGGGAACAGGCCATCAGGATCGCGCGGGAGGCAAAAAGATCCGCCTTCATCTCCATCAGCATCCGGCGCACGTCGGCGTGGTCGGCGATGAAGCCGCTGGCGGTCTTGCCCTGTTTGCGCTCCAGCGCATAGGCCAGCGCGTGCTGGTAGGCACCTTCGCCCGCGCCGACGCCCTGGCCGCCGACGCCGAGGCGGGCGTTGTTCATCATGGTGAACATCGCCGCCATGCCACCGTGTTCCGGCCCGACCAGCCAGCCGGTGGCACCGTCGAACTGCATAACGCAGGTGGGGGAGCCGTGCAGGCCCATCTTGTGCTCCAGGCTCACGACCTTGAGATCATTGGGTTTGCCCGGTTTACCGTCCGCGTCCGGCAGGTATTTCGGAACCAGAAACAGCGAGATCCCCTTGGTCCCCGGCACCCCGTCGGGCAGCCGCGCCAGCACCAGGTGGCAGACGTTGCCGCAGAAATCATTGTCGCCCCAGGAGATGAAAATCTTCTGGCCGGTCACGGCATAGGTGCCGTCGCCATTGGGCTCTGCCTTGGATGTAAGTGCGCCGACATCCGACCCGGCCTGCGGCTCGGTCAGGTTCATGGTGCCGGACCATTCGCCGGAGATCAGCTTGGGCAGGTACAGCTCCTTGATGGAGTCTGAGGCATGATGCTCCAGCGCCTCGATCTGGCCCTGGCTCAGCAGCGGCGCGAGCTGCAGCGACAGGCAGGCACCCGCCATCATCTCATAAACCGCAACGGCAACCGTCTGCGGCAGCCCCATGCCGCCGAATTCCTCCGCTGCGCTGATGCCGACCCAGCCGCCTTCGCAAATGGCCTGATAGCCATCGGCAAACCCTGGCGAGGTTCGCAGCACGCCGTTTTCCAGACGCGCAGGGTGCAGGTCGCCATTGCGCTGCAGCGGCGCCATCACCTCCTCGCACAGCTTGCCTGCCTCTGTGAGGATCGCGCTTACGGTGTCGGATGTTGCCTCGGCAAAGCGGTCTGTGGCTGGGATGCTGTCATAACCCACAACGTGGTTCAGCAGAAATTCATACTCGGAAACGGGGGCGCGGAAGGTCATGGGCGTCCTCTGGCGGGGGTTTCTGGGGCCTGCGGCGCGGGCAGTCTTGGCTTCCCGGCGCTGGCCCATTATGGTCTGTGGCTTGTCCGATTACCTAACCGGGCGCTTTTTTCAATCAACCAAAACGCCGCGTCACCCGGAATGCCCCAGCAGAGCACTGAAATCCTTGCCGCAACGGCAAGCGGCATCGCCCGCGCCGCCCGGCTTTTGCAGGCCGGGCAACTGGTCTCCTTCCCGACCGAGACGGTTTATGGCCTTGGCGCTGATGCCCGGCAGGGCACTGCGGTTGCGGCCATATACGAGGCCAAGGGGCGGCCGTCGTTCAATCCGCTGATCGCCCATGTGCATTCGGCGGAGGCTGCGCGGCGCTACGTGGCATGGAATAACGTTGCGGAACAGCTGGCCGCGGCCTTCTGGCCCGGACCGCTGACCCTGGTGCTGCCATTGCGCGAGGGGCACGGGATCTCGCCGCTGGTCACCGCCGGCTTGGAGACGCTCGGCGTGCGGGTGCCCGCGCATCCGGCGGCGCAGGCCCTGCTGCGGGAGCTGGACGGGCCGGTGGCAGCACCTTCCGCCAATCCCTCTGGCAAGATCAGCCCCACGACGGCTGCGCATGTGAAGGCCGGGCTGGACGGCCGGATTGCCGCGATCCTGGATGACGGCGCCTGCGGTGTCGGCCTGGAGTCGACCATCATCGGTCTGGCCGGGCCGGACCCGGTGCTGCTGCGCCCCGGCGGGTTGGCAGCGGAAGAAATTGAGGCCGTGCTGGGCCGCAGGCTGACGCAGCGCGACGTGCATGACCCGCTGACAGCGCCGGGACAACTGCTGTCGCATTATGCCCCCGGCGCGCCAGTGCGGCTGAATGCGGAGGCCCCGCAAGCCGGTGAGCTTTACCTCGGCTTCGGCCCCGGCCCCTGCGACCTGAACCTGTCCGAAAACAGCGACCTGGCTGAGGCCGCGGCCAATCTCTTCGGCCATCTCCATCAGTTGGATGCGCTTGGCAAGCCGATTGCCGTTGCGCCGGTGCCGATGCACGGGCTGGGCGAGGCCATCAACGACCGCCTGCGCCGCGCCGCCGCGCCGCGGGACTGAACGCGGCAGGCCCCGCGGGTCACCTGCGCCCATCGAAGATGGGCGCCCGGCCCAAGGGTTTTGGGATTATCTCCGATAATCAGAAAACGCGCGGGAGCCCCCTGTACCGCCCGGATATGAGCGTTCAGGCGTGGCCCGCGCTGGACGACAAGGTGAGCGGATCAACGCCCAGGGTCTTCAGCGCCGCCCCCCACTTGCTGTCATCCGCAAGCCCGAACACGAGGTCCGGACTGGCCTCCGCTGTCAGCCAGCCGTTCATGGTGATCTCCGATTCCAGCTGCCCCGGCCCCCAGCCCGCATAGCCAAGCAGCACCAGCAGGTCCTGCGGCCCCTGCCCCTGGGCGATGTCCTCAAGAATATCCAGCGTCGCGGTCATCGAGAAACCGCCCGGCACCTTCAGGGAACTCACATCCGATTCGTAATCAGGCGTATGCAGCACAAAACCGCGCTGGGTCTCCACCGGACCGCCAAAGCGCACCGGCAGCGCCGCCGCCGCGTTGCTGTCGCCGCCCAGGTCCAGCTGCTCCAGCAGATCGCCCAGCGCCACGCCGTCCGCGGGCTTGTTGACGATCAGCCCCATTGCGCCCTCCTCGCCGTGCGAGCACAGGAAGATCACCGAATGCTCGAACCTCGGGTCGCCAATACCAGGCATTGCAATCAAGAGCTTGCCAGTCAGATCCATGAATTTCCGTCTTTCTGCTGCCTCCCCCCACCATGACGCGCACCCGCTTGCCGCGCAAGGGGGCGCATCGGCGCAACTCCGCACAGGCTCCGGCAAATTTGCCGCAAACACAGGAGGATGAGGGAGCCATGACCGGATCGTGACTTGGCAAAGCTGGCTGGCAGGCGCATGTATTCGGGTATGAAACGGACAATGCTCAAAACCGCTGCTGCTGCGGCAGCATTGCTGGCTGCTGCAAGCGGTGCGCCTGCATCTGCCGGCGCTGCGGACGGCGATATCGTGCAGGTCGAGGTGCTGGATGGCGGTATGACCTCCCGAGGCACCCATCTGGGCGCGTTGCGGATCACCCTGCAGCCGGGATGGAAGACCTATTGGCGCGCTCCCGGCGATGCGGGCATCCCGCCCAGTTTTTCCTGGCGCGGGGCACGTAATGTCGGCAGGCTGTCGATCACCTGGCCCTCTCCCGAAGTTTTCCTGACCTCTGGTTACCGCACCATCGGCTATCATGATCAGCTGGTGCTGCCAGTGGAGATCACGCCTGAAACTCCGGGCAAGCCGGTGCGCCTGAAAGGGCGGATGCAGCTGGGGGTGTGCAAGGATGTCTGCGTGCCGGCCGAACTGAAATTCGACCATGAGCTGGACAGCAGCGCAGGCCGCCACCCTGCAATTGCCGCCGCGATGGCCAGCCGCCCCTGGTCGGCCAAGGAAGCGGGCGTGCGCAACGCAACCTGCAGCCTGCGCCCGTCGCAGTACGGTATGACGGTCACCGCCCGCATCTCGATGCCTTCTGCCGGCGGCGAGGAGGTTGCGGTGATCGAACCCGGCAACCCCAAGCTCTATGCCGGTGAAACCAAGACCCGCCGCGAAGGCGGACAGCTGGTGGCGGAGACCGAGTTTCTGCCCGCGGACGGCAGTCCTTATGCCATAGACCGCTCGCAGCTGCGGATCACTGTGCTTGGGAAAAACCACGCCGTTGACATTCAGGGCTGCAGCGCCGGATGAGCGAACCCGGCCATCTTGCCCGCCCGGTTCTGGGCACCATAGCCGTGGTCTGCCGCCACTCCGGCGGGCAGGACCACGTGATCCTGGTGCAGCGCGGCAAGGAGCCGAACGCGGGCTGGTGGGGTTTTCCCGGCGGTCATGTGGAGATGGGCGAGACCGCCCTGCAGGCCGCGGCACGCGAACTGATGGAGGAGACCGGCGTGACCGCCCGGACGCTGGAGTATCTCACCAATGTGGATGTGATCTCGCGCGATGCGTCCGGCATGGCGCAACGGCAGTATCTGCTGACCGTGGTGCTGTGCGAACACGTGAGCGGCGAACCGGTGCCGGATGATGACGCCGAGCAGGCCGAATGGATCCCGGTCGCAGAGATCGAGACCCGCGGATTGCAGCTTCTGGATCAGGTCGGCGACGTGGCGCGGCTGGCTCAGGCCCGCTGGCGGGCGTTGAGCCGGTAGGCAATTCCGCCCGCTGCATAGGCAAGCAGTGCCAGCGCGAAGGCCCCCAGAAGGAACGCCAGCAATCCGGCCCGCACCGGCTCCATTGCAGCCAGTGCCGGGATCATCCGCAGTGCGGGATGCAAAGCGCCGGATGCCATCGCCCAGCCCAGCGTCAGCACCAGCCAGCCCAGTTGAGCCAGAGCGGTGCCCAGTACCAGCCAGCGCAGGCGCCCTGCCCCCTGCCGCAGCGCGCGGCGCAGCGAGGTGAACGGCCGCGACAGGTCGCGCTGCATTGCCACCAGCGCCGGCACCACCAGCAGCACCAGGAACATCCCGAACCCCAAGCCATAGACCAGGGTGATCACCGTGGGCTTCAGGAACTGCGCCTGCTGGGAACGTTCAAACAACAAAGGCGCGAGCCCCAGCACCGTGGTCATGGTGGTCAGCATCACCGGGCGCAGCCGGTCCGCCGCCGCGTCGATGATGGACGGGATCAAGCCGCGGTCCTGCGCATACTGGTCGATGGTGGTTACCAGCACGATGGAATCGTTGATGATGATCCCGGTCATTCCCAACAGGCCAACCACAGTGAACATGCTCAGCGGCACCTCCCACACGTAGTGGCCCCAGATGGTGCCGACGAGGCCAAAGGGGATGATCGCCATCACCACCAGCGGACGGGTCCAGCTGGCAAAGATCCAGGACAGCACCAAGTAGATGCCGGTGAGGCAGAGGATCAGGCCGGTGCCCGCCTCCTGGAGGAACGTCTGTTCCTGCTCTGCCAGACCGGACAGGCGCCATTCCACCTGCCGCTCGCTGGCAATGTTCGGCAGGATCTCGTTCTGCAGCGCTTGCGTCACCGCCTCGGCGCGCGCAGGATCGTCCTCTGAGATATCGCCGGTCACGCTGATCACCCGGATGCCGTTTTCGCGGCGCACGGTGGAGAAACCGGTGCGCTGGGTGACCGAGACGATATCTGCAAGCGGCACATAGACGCCGCTGGGGGCCCGCATCAGGGTGCGCTCCAGGAAATCGGCGGTCAGCTCATTCTTCGGCAGTTCCACCCGGATTGTGGCGCTGCGCGGGCCGTCGGGATAGGTCGCCGCCTCAATCCCGTTGAGCCGCGCCCGAAGCGCCTGGCCCAGGCTGCCAATGGTAAAGTTCAGCGCCTGTCCCTGCGGGGTGAGGTCGAGGATCACTTCTTCCTTGTCGTAGGCGAGATTGTCCTCAACTGCAGAGACTTCAGGAAACCGCAGAAGTGCGGTTTTCAGATCTTCGGAGGCGCCTTTCAGCACTTGCACGCTGGGGCCAGAGAACTGCACATCCAGTGCGTCGCCGCCCGGCCCCGACCGCCAGCTGCGGAACGAGACTGTCTCGACCATCGGATGGCGCACCACGCGCTCCTGCAACTCCGCGACAAAGGCAAAGCTGGAATAGGGGCGCAGGTCGGCGTCGATCAGTTCAATCGAGATACCGCCCAGAAGGTCGGCGTCCTTGGCCTCCACCCCGCTGAGGCCTCGGCCGGCATTGCCGCCCGCCTCGGCCATCACAAAGTCCAGCGGGTTGCGGCCGTAACGTTCGGCGTACTCAGCGCCCAGCGCCTCGGTTGCTCGCTGCATCTCGTGCATCATCGCCATTGTGTCGGCGCGGCTGGCGCCCTCCACCATGGCGAAGTTGCCGGTGACCGATCCGCGCTCCGGCGCGTTGAAAAAGCGCCATTGCACATCGCCGTTGATGAACAGTGCGGCCTGGCTGGCCAGGATTGCCAGCGCCCCTGCCAGAACGGCGTAGCGCGCGGTGACAATGCAGCCCATCAGAGGCCGGAAGGCATGGTCGCGCAGCCAGCGGAACCCGCGGTTCACCATCCGGTTCGGCCAATCATACCAGTGGCGCGCCTGGGCATGGGTCAGCGCGTGCGCCAGATGGTTGGGCAGGATCAGGAAGCACTCCACCAGCGAGGCCGCCAGCACCGCAATCACGGTAAAGGGGATGTCGCGGATCAGCTCGCCAAACCGCCCGCCCACGAGGGTAAGGCCGAAGAAGGCGATGATGGTGGTAAGGGTTGCAGCAAAGACCGGCATCGCCATGCGCCGGGCAGCATTCTCGGCCGCTTGCATCGGGCTTTCGCCAAGCCGGCGCACACGGAAATCGGCATGTTCGCCAACCACGATGGCGTCATCCACCACGATGCCCAGGGTGATGATCAGGCCGAACAGGCTGACCATGTTGATGGTGATCCCGGCGGCATACATCAGCGCCACGGCGGCAAACATCGAGGCCGGGATGCCCATTGCCACCCAAAAGGCGATGCGGGTGTTGAGGAACAGGAAAAGGAGGCACAGCACCAGGCCAAGCCCCATCAGGCCGTTGTCTACCAGGATATCCAGACGGTCGGTGATGGATTGAGCCCGGGTGCGGATCAGCTCAGCTGTCACTCCCTGCGGAAGGCTGGCCTGCATTTCGTCTACAACCTCCTGCACCTGTGCCTGCAGGCGGATGGCGTTGCCCTGATCGGAGCGGTCCACCCGGATCGACATCGCCGGGTTATCATCCACGAAGTAGGAGCGGTTGCGGTCCACGCCCTCGACCCGGATCTGCGCCGCATCACCGACGGTCAGCACGGAGCCATCGGCATTGGTGCGCAGCACGATGGCCGCCAGCTCATCCGGCTTACGCTTCTCGCTGCCGGTGCGCACACGGGCATTGGCGCCGGACACATCACCTGCAGGGTCGGCATCGACCTCAGCCGCAATCGCTTCTGCGATCTCGCGCATGGTGATGTCGTGTGTGATCAGCTTGGCAGTCGGCACCTCGACGATGGTTTCCGGCGCGGCCACGCCGCGGATTGTGGTGCGGGTAACGCCGGCCTCAAAGAGTCGCACAACCAGTTCATCTGCAAAAAGGCCAAGCTGCCCGGCCCCGACCGGGCCGGTGATCACCACATCTGTCACCCGGTCCCGCCAAGCGCCGCGGCGCACTTCCGGCTCTTCCGCCTCTTCCGGCAAAGTGGTGATGCCGTCCACTGCGGTCTGCACATCGTCTGTAG
The DNA here is from genome assembly GCF_025144465.1 of Leisingera sp. S132. Lineage (NCBI taxonomy): Bacteria > Pseudomonadati > Pseudomonadota > Alphaproteobacteria > Rhodobacterales > Roseobacteraceae > Leisingera > Leisingera sp. S132. Next base: position 831,696 of record NZ_CP083553.1, on the reverse strand, counting down.
CCTGCCCCATATCGGAACCGGGCTCAAATTCCAGAGTCAGCGTGGCCAGTCCCTCGCGGGAGATGGAGGAGGTCTCCTCCACCCCGTCAACGGCCAGCAGCGCAGGCTCCAGCACCTGCACAATGGCGCTGTCCACGTCCTCGGGACCGGCGCCCTCCCATTCGACGGTGACGGTGACGCTTTCGACGATCACATCCGGGAAGAACTGCGCCCGCATGTTGGGCATCGCCGCCGCGCCCAGCACCAGCATGATCACCAGCAGAAGGTTGGCCGCGGTGCGGTGGCGGGTGAAATAGCTGAACAGCCCGCGGGCCTGCCGGGGAAGCCTGCGCGCCATGGGGTTCAGCCTCCCATCCGGGATTCAATCCGGCTGATCAGCTGTGCCGGCACCTTGGCCTCTGCCAGCTGCTGAAGCATTTTCGCCTTCATCTCAGAGGGCATCCGGCTGTTGCCCTCAACCAGAGCCACCAGCCGCGCGCGCCGCTCCTCCGTGAGTTCGATCAGATCGGGCAGCGCCTGCGCTTCTGCGCCCTGCCGCAAGGGGCGCACCTTGATGCCGGCCCCCAGCAAGGGTGTGCGGCCGGTCACAACTTCGCGTCCTTCCAGCCCTGAGCCGCGGATCAGCACGTCATCGCCCTGACGGCGCACCAGCTCGACGGGCAGCGCCTCAAGCCGGTCCCCCTCGCCCAGCAGCAAGACGGTGCCGTCGGCACCAAACGCGGAGGCAGGGACCCGTGCGACCGCGCGAACCTCAGGCTCTGTCACGTGAACTGTCACGAAATCTTCCGGTTTGAACCCGGGAGCCGCATTCAGGCTGGCATAGACCAGCCGCCCGGTCTGCCCGTCCCCAGCCGCACCGCTGGCGCGGGAGATCCGCCCGGTTGCGCTGAGACCAGCCCCGGCCGCATCCAGCGTTACCCTTACAGGAGCCTCCAGCAGGCGGCCGCTGCTGTCCAGCAACCGGGCATATTGTGCGGTGGAGACCCGGAACGCCACTTCCAGCAGGTCCGGATCAACCAGATCCGCGAGCTTTTCATTGGCAGACACAAGCCGCCCCTGCACCAGGCTGACCGATTGCAGGGTGCCGTCGAAGCCTGCCTTGATGGTGGTGTCCTCAAGATCACGCCGCGCCTCATCCAGCGCAATCTGCGCCCGGGCCACCCGGGTTGCAGCCTGATCGGCGCGCGCCTCTGCCTGGCTGACCGCCTGGCGGCGCGAGATCACGGTTTGACGGGCCTGAACCGCGGCAAGTTCCGCGGTTTCGACCGTGGCGGCGGTGCCGACACCGCGTTCCTGCAAATCCACCTGCCGCTGGAAGGCCCGCTCGCGCAGTTGGGCCTGGTCCTGGGTCGCCTGCAGCTCGTCCTGCGCCAGGATCAGGGCCCGCCCCGCGTCGCGTTCTTCGGCGCGGGCATCCATCATGTCGGCCTCGGCCCGGTCCACTGCGGCCTGGGCATCTGCCGGATCGACTTGCACAAGCACCTCGCCCGCACGGACGGCACCGCCTTCCTCGAAATCCTCAGACAGCTGCACAACCCGGCCGCCCGCAGCAGTACGCAGTTCCAGAGTGCGGCGGCTTTCCACGCGGCCAAAAGCGGTCAGTTCCGGCGCCACAGTCTGCAGGTCCGCGGTCACCACATTGACCGCAAACACACGCTCGCGCACCGGCGGCGGCTTTCGTTCCGCGTTGAGCTGCGCCTCAATGGCGCCAAAGATCATCTGCCCGGCATAAAGCAGCAGGGCCGCCGTCAGCGACGCCAGGAAAAGCCCCATCAAACTTTGACGCAAAAAGCGCATGTCTCTCCCTTCTGGTGGCGGCTGCTGCCGGGCCCGCGTGCGGCCAGCCAAAGCGCAAAAGCCTTGCGCCCGCTTGGAAATATAGGATTTTCCGCACGGGTTTGCGAGGTTACACGCCGCGCACGGTTACTTCCGTCGCAGATGTTCCTCCAATCTGGGCATGATTTCCACGAAATTGCAGGGCCGGTGGCGGTAATCGAGCTGTTTTGACAGGATTTCATCCCAGCCGTCCTTGCAAGCACCGGGGCTGCCGGGCAGCGCAAACAGGTATGTGCCGCCCGCCACCCCGCCAGTGGCCCGCGACTGCACCGCGCTGGTGCCGATCTTCTGCATCGAGACCATGGTAAAGACGGTGCCGAAAGCTTCGATCTCTTTCTCGTAGACATCGCGGTGCGCTTCCACCGTCACGTCGCGTCCCGTCAGGCCGGTGCCGCCGGTGGATATCACCACGTCCACTTTGGGATCAGCGATCCAGACGCGCAACTGCGCGGCGATATCGGCCCGTTCATCGGGGATGATCTTACGGTCGGCCAGGGTGTGGCCTGCCTCCCGCAGCCGGTCGGCCAGCACCTGGCCGGAGCGGTCGTCCTCCATTCTGCGGGTATCCGAGACCGTCAGAACAGCAATGCGGACCGGGATGAATTCCATGCTTTGGTCGATACGGGACATCTACGCCCTCTCCATGATTGCCAGCCGAACGGCCAGCCCTGCAAAAATTCCGGCCGAGACCCGGCCCAGCCAGCGCGCAAAAACCGGCGAACCGGTCAGCTGCCGTCCGGCTTGGCCTGCAAAAATGCCCACCAGCCCGTTTATGACAAACCCGCCTGCGGCCAGGATCAGCCCGAAGACCAGGAATTGCGCAAGCACCGGCCCTGCCTCCGGCCGCACGAATTGGGGCACGAAAGCAAGAACGAACAGGATCACCTTGGGATTTGCCAGGTTGACGAGGAAGCCGGCGCGGAACGCCCGCCGGACCGGCACCGCCGGCGCATTCGCCCGGGCTGCCCCTTTGCGCAAAGCGCCCCAGGCGAGGAAAAGGAGATACCCCACACCGATCCACCGGATGACGTCAAAAAGTGCGGGCATGGCAGAGACCACAGCCCCCAGCCCCAGTCCGGCCAGCGTCACATGCACCATGCTGCCTGCCGATATGCCGGCGCTGGCGGCCACGGCTGCCGCGCGGCCGGAGCGCAACCCCTGGCCGAGGCAGAACATCATGTCTGCGCCCGGCGTCAGGTTCAGCGCCAGCGCTGCGGGGACAAAAGCCAGCAGGGTCACAGGATCAATCACGGCTCCACCTCGAACCAATTTATTCCGGGGCCTAGGTTGGCCACCTGAGTCTTTCCTAGATCGCCGCGAAATCCCCAGCAATCATGCACATGGCCGCACAGCAAGAGCTGCGGCTGGATCCGTTTCGCTGCTGCGCGGACCGAGGTGGAGCCAACGGAAAGCCCGCCGGACGTCACATCCCCGACGCCCTTGGGCGGCGAATGGGAGACCAGGATATCGGCATGATCGCAGGCTGCCAGCATCGCGCCCGCCTGCACCTCGCTCAGGTCGCAGGACCAGCCGCCAAAAGGAGTCTCCGGCACGCCATATCCCAGTCCGAACAGGCGCAGGCCTTCGACATCAATGCCTTCGCCGTGCAGCACAGCGGTATTTGCGAATCCGGCAGTGCGCAATTCATCAGCGCTTTCGCCATTGCCAGGCACTGCGACCATCGGCGCCTTAAGCCCCGACAGCATAGCAACGGCACTGTCCATTCCCATCCGCATGTTGCAGAAATCGCCGGCGCCGATCACCAGATCCGCACCCGCACTGGCCGCCACGATATCCGCTGCATGAGGAGCAGACAGGTGCAGATCGGAGAACGCCAGGATTTTCATGTGATTACCTTAAGTCAAGCTCCCAAGCCGTGCCTTCAGTTCGAGGAGGTCGGTCCAGGCCAGCCGCTTTTGCGGAGGCTGGCGCAGCAAGTAGGCGGGGTGAAACATCGGAATGACCGGCTTGCCCCAGGCCTGGTCCCACTGCCCGCGCAGCCGGGTGATGCCGCGTTTGCCCAGCACCGCCTGGCAGCTGATATTGCCCATCAGGACCAGCACCTCGGGCTCAGCCAGCGCCACATGCCTCTCCAGGAACGGTGTCAGCATGGCAATCTCGGCGGGCAGCGGATCGCGGTTCTGCGGCGGCCGCCAGGGCAGCACATTGGTGATATAGACGTTATCGGCGCGGCTGAGGCCGATCGACTCCAGCATCTTGTCCAGAAGCTGCCCGGCGCGGCCGACAAACGGCTTGCCCTGCAGGTCCTCGTCGCGGCCCGGTGCCTCGCCGATGATCATCACCCGCGCCCCGGCCTGGCCGTCGGAGAACACCAGATTGCGGGCGCCGCGTTTCAGCTCGCAGTGGCTGAAGCCGTCCATCGCATCGCGCAGGGCGGGCAGCGAACCCGCGGCCCTGGCCGCCTTCTGCGCCACTTCGACAGGATCCGCCTCCTTGGGCTTGGGCGGCGGCACGGGAGCCGCACCCGGTTTCGGCTTCGGCGCGGCCTGCTCCAGCGCATACCGGTCGACAGGTTCGTCGCACAGCGCCTCAGTGGCGCCAAGCTCCGCCTGCCACTCCAACAGCGCCCGCGCGCTCCAGTAATCCAATGCCGATTCCATGCGCCCAAGCTACTCCGCCCAGCCGGCAAGCGGAACACCTCTCCGCGGCCATGCCGCAGATTCAAGCCTTTCATCTTTCAGAAAATACTCCGGGGAGCGCGAGGGGCCGGCCCCTCGCCTGCTCTGCCTTGCCGCATCCGCCTGCCCCGCCTATAAGAACCGGCAAATCAAGCGGAGCTGCCCCATATGTCCTTCGAACACCGCCATTTGCTTGGCATCGAACCGCTGAAGCCGCATGAGATCACCGCGATCCTCGATCTGGCCGACGACTATGTGGCGCTGAACCGCCGCCCGGAAAAGCATTCCGACGTGCTGGCGGGGCTCACACAGATCAACATGTTCTTTGAGAACTCCACCCGCACTCAGGCCTCTTTCGAGCTGGCGGGCAAGCGGCTGGGCGCCGATGTGATGAACATGGCGATGCAGGCGTCCTCGATCAAAAAAGGCGAAACCCTGATCGACACGGCGATGACGCTGAATGCGATGCACCCGGACCTGCTGGTCGTGCGCCACCCGCATTCCGGTGCGGTGGATCTGCTGGCCCAGAAAGTGAACTGCGCAGTTCTGAACGCCGGCGACGGCAAGCATGAGCACCCGACCCAGGCGCTGCTGGATGCGCTGACCATCCGCCGCTCCAAGGGCCGGCTGCACCGGCTGAACATCGCAATCTGCGGCGACATTGCCCATAGCCGCGTGGCGCGCTCCAACCTGATCCTGCTGGGCAAGATGGAAAACCGCATCCGCCTCATTGGCCCGCCCACTTTGGTCCCCGGCCAGTTCGCCGAGTTCGGCGCAGAGATCTATGACGACATGCGCGAAGGCCTGAAGGACGTCGACGTCGTCATGATGCTGCGCTTGCAGAAGGAGCGCATGGACGGCGGCTTCATCCCGTCGGAGCGGGAGTATTACCATCGCTACGGGCTGGACGCCGCGAAACTGGCGCTGGCCAAGCCGGACGCCATCGTCATGCACCCCGGGCCGATGAACCGCGGTGTGGAGATTGACGGAACGCTTGCCGACGACATCAACCGCTCGGTCATTCAGGAACAGGTCGAAATGGGCGTCGCAGTGCGGATGGCGGCGATGGATCTGCTGGCCCGAAACCTGCGTGCCGAACGCCAGGCCAAAGCAGGCTGAGCCGCTTGAAGGGTGTGATCCATATCCCGGCAGGCGAACGCGGCGTGATCCGTCTTTTTGCGCTCGACATGCGGCCCGAGCAGGCGGCTTTTCTGAAGGAGCCCGGTGCATTGGCGCAGGTGCTGGGGATAGACGCGCTGGACATGGATCAGGTGGAGATCTTTCCGGTCTCAGACCTGGAAGACATCGGCCTGACCGGCTACCTGACCGAGGGTTGCGGTGTGCCGCGGGCGCAGGTCGAAGACGACCGCAGGATGCTGCAGTCAATGGAAGGCCATGTGCTGCTGATCCGCTCCCGCGCCTTTGGCGGTGAAGAGACACGGCTGACCCCGGCGGCGCAAATCAAGCTCAAGGGCACCTATGGCGAGCGGCGGACCAATTGGAGTGCAGCACCGGCCACCTCCGAGAGTGCCAAGCCCTATTCCGCGCCCAAGCTGTCTCCGCGCAAGGCGCGCAGTCAGGCCCGCCGCATCGGAGCCACGCTGTTTGCCATTGTCATGGCCCTGATCGCCCTGATTGTCTGGGCCCTGGTGTTCTGATGGCGGGAATAGAATTCAAACCCGACCGCGGCGCCTATGTCCGCGCGCACGCCTGGATGGCGGCGATTGGCATGGGGGGCGCGATGGCGGTCCTATGGTTCATCGACAGCCCGCATATCTGGACCGGAGCTGCAGGCGGACTGGCCGCCATCACCTTGCGCGGCTGGTACATGGCCAGCGAGGAGCTGGCGGTGGTCTGGACCCTGACCCGGGACAGCCTTTCAGGGCCTGGCGGGCGTTCGGTGCCGGTCTCTCAAATAAAAGCCGTCAAGACCATGGGCAGCTATGTGCAAGTCGTCACAAAGGGCGGCGACAAACACCTGATCAAATACCAGGCCGACCCGGCCGCGACCCTCAACGCAATTGAAAGAGCCAAGGCATGAGCACTCTCTTCATCAACGCCCGCCTGATCGATCCAGAGGCTGGCACCGACACGCCGGGGGCAGTTCTGGTGCGGAATGGACGGATCGCTGCGGTTGCAAAGGATACAGCCGCGCCTGAGCAGATGCTGCACGCGCATGGCATCGCTCCGGAAGACACGGCCAAGGTGGACTGCGGCGGCAAATGCCTGGCGCCGGGCATTGTCGACATTGGCGTCAAGGTCTGCGAGCCGGGCGAGCGGCACAAGGAAAGCTATAAGTCCGCAGGCCTGGCAGCAGCGGCAGGCGGCGTGACAACCATTGTCACCCGGCCCGATACCTCCCCCGCAATTGACAGCCCGGAGACGCTGGAATTCGTCACCCGCCGCGCTCAGGCCGACACACCTGTGAACGTGCTGCCGATGGCGGCACTTACCAAGGGCCGCGAGGGCCGGGAGATGACCGAGATCGGCTTCCTGATGGATGCTGGCGCGGTTGCTTTCTGCGATTGCGACCATGTGGTCAGCAACACCAAGGTGTTCCAGCGGGCGCTGACCTATGCGCGGTCCTGCGGCGCGCTGGTCATCGCGCACCCTCAGGAGCCGGTGCTGAGCAGGGGCGCCGCCGCCACCAGCGGCAAGTTTGCTGCCCTTTACGGCCTGCCGGCGGTCTCCCCGATGGCAGAGCGGATGGGGCTGGACCGTGATATCGCGCTCCTGGAAATGACCGGCGCGAAATATCACGCAGACCAGATTACAACAGCGCGCGCCTTGCCCGCGCTGGAGCGCGCCAAGGCCAACGGGCTGGATATCACGGCAGGAACCTCGATCCATCATCTGACACTGAACGAGCTGGACGTGGCAGGGTACCGCAGCTTCTTCAAGGTAAAGCCGCCGCTGCGCTCCGAGGACGACCGGCTGGCGGTGGTTGAGGCGGTGCGGACCGGGCTCATTGACATCATTTCCTCGATGCATACGCCGCAGGATGAGGAAAGCAAGCGCTTGCCGTTCGAGGAAGCCGCGGCCGGCGCAGTGGCGCTGGAAACCCTGCTGCCCGCTGCGCTGCGGCTGTACCACGCCGAGCTTCTGGACCTGCCCGCCCTGTTCCGCGCCATGTCATTGAACCCGGCCAGACGGCTGGGGCTGGAGAGCGGCCGCCTGGCCGCGGGAGCGCCCGCGGATCTGGTGCTGTTCGATGCGGATGTGCCGTTTGTGCTGGACCGCTTCAAGCTGCGCTCGAAGTCTCAGAACACGCCTTTTGACGGCCAGCGGCTGCAGGGCCGGGTGGAAGCAACCTATGTGGCGGGCGAGCCCGTCTACCGGAGGGATTGATGCCTGTATTCGAAAGCTCTGCCGCTGTTCTGATGCTGTGGGCAGCGATTGGCTACAGCCTCGGCTCAGTGCCGTTCGGGCTGGTGGTCACCAAGGTATTCGGCCTGGGCAACCTGCGGGAAATCGGGTCGGGCAATATTGGCACCACCAACGTGCTGCGCACGGGCAGCAAAGCTGCCGCGGCGCTGACACTGCTTCTGGATGGCGGCAAGGGCGCGGCGGCGGTGCTTCTGGCCCGCTTTCTGGCCGGCGAGGATGCAGCGCAAGCGGCCGGTCTCATGGCCTTCCTCGGCCATTGCTTTCCAGTCTGGCTGGGCTTCAAGGGCGGCAAGGGCGTTGCAACCTTCCTGGGCCTGATGCTGGCGCTGGCCTGGCCGGTGGGCATCGCCTGCTGCCTGAGCTGGCTGGCGGCAGCGGCGGTCAGCCGGATTTCCTCGATGGGGGCACTGGTTTCCGCCGCGTCCGGCGCAGTCTGGGCGTTGCTGCTAGGCTATCAGCCGGTTGCCCTGCTGGCTGCGATACTGGCGGCCGTGGTGTTCATCCGCCACTCAGCCAATATTGCCCGCCTGCGGGCAGGCACTGAGCCGCGGATCGGCCAGAAGTGACGCCGGGAAAGCTGCAGGCCTTTCTTGCAGCTTTCGATGCCTTGCCGCTGGGTGCCTTTAACGGGACCGCGGCTGGACGCCGGTACCTTGTTTGCCGCGAAAACCTCGCAAACGGCAAATCGCAGAAGCTGGTGGCGCGGGAACTGGGCGGCACGGATTACATCAGCCTCAACCTTTACCGGCTCACGTCCGGTGCCTGGCTGAAACCCTGCGAGATGCCTGAGGAGAAGGTCATCCGTTTCGTGCTGGCACTGCAGGTTATGGAATGAGCCGTTCCAGCGCGCGGCCGTTGGACCAGGTGCCGTGCAGCTCACCGCTGGGCATCCGCACGTAGACCACCGGGTAGGTATCACCCCATTCGACCCAGACCACATCGCCGTTGCGGGTGCCGGTTCCGGCATAGTCCTAGGCACCGACCTGCCAGTTCATCTCTATCACACTGCCATTTTCCTGGATATGCACTGTGCCGGTATAGATGCTGCCATCGGGGTTGCGGCCCTCGGCGCGGTAGCTGCCGCTGATGCTCTGGGCTGCGGCTGCCCCTGCAAAGGCTGCTGCGGCAAAAAGGCCGCCCAGCAAGGCGCGGCGCGTGGGGAATGGGCCTGTCATCCTGTCCTCCGGTTTTCCTCTGCCCAGTCTGCCTGCATAAGGGCTGCCTGTCATCCGTTCTGCGCAAAGCTGCACAGGCAGCATCCACCCTGCGCACAGTCAAATTGAGTTGTTTTGAATGTGATCGCCCGGCTCTCCACATCGGATCCGTGACCCGCAGCATACCGCGGCACACATGGTGAAACGCCGGCCGGGCAAGTATTTGGGAACGCCGCGGCCGGGATTTGAAAGGACGGGACCATGAATAAAGTAAAAGCACTGATCAGCGGTGTGGCTCTGTCGGTTGCAATGGCAACCTCGGCACTGGCGGCGGGCGTTGAGATCAACGCATCCTCCACCGGCCTGGCCATGCAGGGCTATGACCCGGTCGCATATTTCACGGACGGTGCCCCCACCAAGGGCAGCTACAAAATCACTTCCATTTACAATGACGCAACTTACCGCTTTGCCTCGGAAGAACACAAAGCGGCCTTTGAAAAGAATCCCGAAGCCTATGTTCCTGCCTACGGCGGCTACTGCGCCTTTGGCACCGCGATGGGCTTCAAGTTCGACGGTGACCCGAACCACTGGAAGATCGTCGACAACACCCTGTACCTGAACCTGTCGCAGGACATTCAGGCACGCTGGGAAGGCGATATCCCGGGTTTCATCGAGAAGGCCAGCGTCAACTGGACCGATATTGCTGAGAAATCCCCGGAAGAACTTCAGGCGCAATAAGGCCTGAAGCTGCTACTCACAGAAAACAACCGGCGGCTGGGCAACCTGCCGCCGGTTTCTTTTACTTGACATGGCACATATTTTCTTACTTTCTGTCATTACAGAAATTTCAGGATACCTCGATGAAACTGACCCCCGCAATGCAGAGCTTTATCCTTCACTGGGGCGAGATGGGGACCCGCTGGGGGGTGAACCGTTCGGTGGCGCAGATTCACGCGCTGCTGCATATCGCCTCTGATCCGATGACCGCGGATGAGATTTGCGAGGTGCTGGGGCTGGCGCGCTCGAACGTCTCCAACGGGCTAAAGGAGCTGCAGGCGCAAGGGCTGGTCAAGGTGAGCCGGCAGCTGGGTGACCGGCGCGATCACTTCACCTCGATCCGCGATATGTTCGACCTGGTTGATGCGGTGATTGCCGCGCGAAGGGAACGGGAGTTCGCACCGACCCTGCGCGCCTTGGATGCCGTGATGAAGGAAGCAGAGAGTGACGGTACTTCCAAGGCGGTCAAGTACCGCATGGACGAGACCCTTCGGGTGATGCGGATGTTCGACGACTGGTATGCAGATTTCTCCCGCCTGCCCCGCTCGGTGCACCTGGCCGTGCTGAAGCTAGGCGCCAAGGTCGCCCGGTTCCTGCCCGGCGGCAAACAGGTGGAGTGAGAGCGGCCAGGCAGCAATCCTGCTTCAAAAAAATTTGCGAGGTAATTTCTCTCATAACAGAAAAGACTGACAATATCGGCAGGAAATCTGGTCTGCTCCTTGGCCTCCTGCCGCAGGGCACTCCCAGCGCTCGGGGGCGCGGTGTTCTGCCTGCTTCACCAGGTTGCAACGGCATAAATGCCGGCAACTCCACCGATCCGGTCCGAGGAAAGAAACATGCACAAATCTCTTAACCGTGAATCGCCGCCCCGCAACGTGAACTGGCAGGACTTATTGCCAGTCACCCATCGTCAGCGCTGGAGAGAGCTAACCCTGCCCCTCCCTTGGCTGGCGTTGTCCTGGGCTTTTTATGCCTCACCCTTGTGGCCGCTGGGAGCGGCAGGAAGCTTCATGTTTTTCCTCTGTGCGCTGCGGCTGAACCACGAGGCGATTCACGGCAATCTCGGCCTCCAGCGGGGCGGAGATATTGCAGTGCTTCACATACTCAGCGCGCTGATGTGCGGCTGCAATTGCTCTGTCGCCTGGAGCCACATGCAGCACCACCGCCACGCCATGGGACCCGGCGACATCGAAGGGCATTGCGGCCATATGAGCGCTATTCAGGTGCTGTGCTATGGTCCCCGGTTTCCAATGGATCTGATCCGCGCCTGCTGGAAACAGGGCGGATCCAAGTGGCGGCGGCGGATGCTGCGCGACGGTCTCTGCGTGGTACTGGCCGCAGGAGTGTTCCTTTGGAGCGGTCAGCGCTTCCTGCTGCTGCATTTGGCGGCGATGGCTGCGGCGCAATGCATGACCGCGTTTTTTGCGGTTTGGATCACCCATCAGGGCACTGGCGGCTCCGGCTTGGCGGCACGCAGCCAGCGCGGCGTGCTGGCCAAGGCCGCTTACCTGATGTTCTACCACCGCGAGCACCATCTGTTTCCAAAAGTGCCGGTCAGCCGCCTGCCAGAGCTCGCAATGCGGCTGGATGCCCAGGTGCCAGGCTATGCCGCCAGCCGTATGCCTGTTGTGCCGTGGCTGGACAGGCACTGATCCAACCCAAACGCGGCAGGCCGCACTCAAGCGCGGCCTGATGCCGTGTCAGTAGGCGAACTCGCCGTAGATCCGGCTGAGATCACCCTCCCAAGCGCCGTTGTAGCGCTCCAGCAGCTCATCCGCGGGCACTTTGCCAGTTTCCAGGCTGTCCTTCAGAGCGTTCAGGAAGTGCGTTTCATCCGGCACCAGTCCGCCAGCACCGGGGCGGGCACGGGCCTTGAGGCCGCTTTCGGAGATTGCCACGACCTCGCGGGCCAGTTCGTGCATGCTGATGCCATTCACCTTGGCCTGCAGCCCTTGCTCGGAAGCGGCAACGCGCAGAGCGTCGCGGGTTTCCGCGTCCCAGCCCTTGACCAGATCCCAGGCGGCATCAAGCGCGCTTTGATCGTAGGTGAGACCCACCCAGAAGGCGGGCAGCGCGCAGAGGCGGCGCCAGGGGCCGCCGTCGGCGCCGCGCATCTCGATGAACTTCTTGATGCGGGCCTCGGGGAAGATGGTGGTCAGGTGGTCGGCCCAGTCGCTGAGCGTCGGGGTTTCACCCGGCAGCGCTGGCAGCTCACCCTTCAGGAAGTCGCGGAAGGACATGCCCAGCGCATTGATGTATTCGCCATTGCGGTAGACGAAATACATCGGCACATCGAGCGCGTACTGAACCCAAGCCTCGAAACCGAAGCCTTCCTCGAACACAAACGGCAGCATGCCGGTGCGGTCTGCGTCCAGCGAGCGCCAGACGCGGGCGCGCCAGGATTTGTGGCCGTTGGGCTGGCCGTCCAGGAACGGGGAATTCGCAAACAGCGCGGTTGCGACCGGCTGCAGCGCCAGCGCCACCCGCAGTTTCTGCACCATGTCGGCCTCAGACGAGAAATCGAGGTTCACCTGCACGGTGCAGGTGCGGCGCATCATGGTGGTGCCCATGGTGCCGACTTCCTGCATGTAGCCGTCCATCAGCTTGTAGCGGCCTTTGGGCATCAGCGGCATGTCTTCATGGCGCCACACCGGGGCAGCACCCAGGCCGATAAAGCCGACGCCGATCTTGTCTGCGATGTCCTTGACGTCACGCAGGTGGGCGTTCACCTCGTCACAGGTCTCGTGGATGGTTTCCAGCGGCGCGCCGGAAAGCTCCAGCTGGCCGCCCGGCTCCAGGCTGATGTTGGCGCCATCCTTGGTCAGGCCGATGAGGTTATCCCCTTCGGTCAGCGGCGCCCAACCGTGGCCGTCGCGCAACCCTTCCAGCACTGCCAGGATGGAGCGTTCACCGGCATAGGGCAGCGGTTTCAGCGTGTCTTTGCAGAAGCCGAACTTCTCATGCTCGGTGCCGATGCGCCAGTCTTCCTTGGGCTTGCAGCCGTCGGCAAGGTACTGGGCAAGCTGCTCGTGGCGTTCGATTGGCCCGCCGCCGGACTGGGGAATGGACATGCCTGGCACTCCGTCCTGTTAGATCTGTCTTGAACGGTCAGTCGTGGGCGGAATCGCCGCCAGTGTCAATGCAGGCGCTGATGTTCCGGGCGGCTTGCGGCGCGCTCCCAGATCACGACCTGGTGAGGGCCGCGGCGGCGCAGCTCTGCCAGCATCCGCTCCGTCTTGAGGCCCGGGAGGGCCGCAAAGACATCAAACAGTGCCTCGTAGCCCTCTGCGTTGACGGGGATTGCCAGCGGCGGCTGGCCGGGCTGCTCCAGCAGCCAGTGCGGCGGCTTGGAAGTGTGATCCAGCGCCAGCCGTTCCAGTTCCGAAGCCGCAACCGCACCGCCGTTGAGCGGCCCGAAATAGGCGATCTGCCCCTCGTCGACCTGCACCACGCCAGGGCCGCCGCTGCCGCGCCGGAACCGCATCCGCTGGATGCCGATGACGGCGGCCACCAGCCCGGTGGCAACCAGCGCCCAGCCAGTGATCGCGGTAAAGCCGGCCGCGGAATACGCCCATTTCAGCCCCAGCAGGAACATCAGCGCGGCGGCCAGGACTTCGCGCCATTGCCACAGGGTTTCGCGGGCTTCGGGGCGGATGAAACTCATGTGTTTCGCCTCATTAATACGTCCGGCAGGCGGGTCGGCCTGCCTTGCCCTCCTTACGTGTGGTGTCCGGGCTGCGGATGCAATGGCAGGAGGACGCTGCCTTAGGCGGTAAGGTTAACAAGAAATGGTTTCCAGTCTGTGACCAGAGACACACGCAGCCTCTTCTACCAGTCCCCGAGCGCCTGCTGCCACAGGGTCATCGCCGCAACAGCTGCGGTATCTGCGCGCAGGATGCGGGGGCCGAGGCTGACCACATGGGATTGCGGCAGCGCGTGCAGCCGCTTGCGCTCTGCCTCGGAAAACCCGCCTTCAGGTCCGATCAGAATGGCCCAAGGGGCGCCCTTCTGCGTCTCTGCGGCCAGTTGCAGCGCATTGCCTACTTCAGCCTCGTCGCAGAACATCAGCTGCCGCTCGGCGGGCCATTGGTCCAGCAGGCGGGAGAGCTTCTGCAGGTCCGCCACTTCCGGCACACAGGTGCCGCCGCATTGCTCCGCCGCCTCGACTGCATGGGCCTGCAGCCGGTCCTGGCGGATACGTTCGGAATTGGTGAACTCCGTCTGCACCGGCAGGATGCGGGCAGCCCCCATTTCAGCGGCCTTTTCAACGATGAAATCTGTGCGCGCCTTCTTGATCGGTGCAAACATCAGCCACAGGTCGGGCGGCAGCTGCAGGGGCTTGGTCTGCTCCTGGCAAACCAACGTGCCGCCGCGCTTGCCTGCCTCCGCAACCTCGGCAAGCCACTCGCCGTCCCGGCCGTTGAACAGCGCCACATGGGCGCCCGCCGTCAGACGCATCACTCCGAACAAGTAATGCGCCTGATCACGATCCAAGGGAAGTGATTGCCCTGCGCCCAAAGGGTGCTCTACATACAGTCTGATTTTTGCACTCATGGGGTCCTACATATGCAAGGCGAGACACCAGCACCAGAGGGTCAGGTTGCGGATGCGGTCAAGGGAAACTGGGTCGACACATATGCCCCGGAGTGGACACGTCCCTACCTGCGCCTCAGCCGCGCTGACCGGCCGATCGGCACCTGGCTGCTGCTGATCCCGTGCTGGTGGGGGCTGGCCCTGGCAATCCTTGCAGATCAAAGCCCGCGCTGGAGCGACCTGTGGATCGCAATAGGCTGCGCGGGTGGCGCCTGGCTGATGCGCGGCGCCGGCTGCACCTGGAACGACATCACCGACCGCAACTTCGACGGCCAGGTGGAGCGCACCCGCTCCCGCCCGATCCCCTCTGGGCAGGTCACAGTCAAAGGTGCTTTGGCCTGGATGGGGCTGCAGTGTTTGGCTGGCCTTGCGATCCTGCTCACCTTCAACCAGGCGGCCATTGCCATGGGCATCCTGTCGCTGCTGCCAGTTGCAGTCTACCCGTTTGCCAAGCGGTTCACCTGGTGGCCGCAGGTGTTTCTGGGCCTCGCCTTCAACTGGGGTGCCATGCTGGCCTGGGTTGCGCACTCTGGTTCCATGGGCTGGCCGCCGGTTCTGCTGTATCTGGCCGGCATTGCCTGGACGCTATTCTATGACACCATCTATGCCCATCAGGACACCGAGGACGACGCGCTGATCGGGGTGAAGTCCACTGCCCGGCTGTTCGGCACGGAAACCCCGATGTGGCTGCGCCGGTTTATCGTGGCCTTTGTCTGCCTTATGGCGATGGCGGTCATTGGCGCGATGCTGGAAGGCGCTTCGGTTCTGGCGCTGGTGCTGGCTTTGGCCGCCCCTTGGGCAATGGGCTGGCATATGACCTGGCAGCTGCGCGCCTTTGACGCGGAAAACAGCACCCGCCTGCTGCAGTTGTTCCGGCTCAACCGTGATACCGGCTTGATCCCGCTGATCTTCTTTGCCCTGGCGATGTTCGCGTGATTGAACCGCGGGCCTGTGCAAGGTAAGAGCCACTAACTGACCAAGGGAAACTGCCGCCATATGCGCTTGTCCTCTCTGCTGATCCCAGGCCTGGCCTTTACCGCCGCTGCAGGGCTGAGCCTTGTGGCCGCCGGTTTTTCCGTCACCGCGGTCGAACGCAGCACCGAAACCGGGGTGCGGCAGGCACTGGACCGCGCAGGTTTCACTTGGGCCGAGGTAACCGCGGACGGGCTTCAAGTGCTGCTGGAAGGAACCGCGCCTGACGAGGCAACCCGGTTTTCGGCGATTTCGCTGATCGGTGGCGTGGTTGACGCCGCCCGGATCATCGACGGGATGGAAGTTCCTCCGGCCAAGGGCTTGGCGCCGCCGCGGTTTTCTGCGGAAATCCTGCGCAACGACAGCGGCATCTCTATCATCGGGCTGATCCCTGCAGGCTCCGGCCGCGCGGCAATGGTCAAGCAATTGAACGCGCTGGCTGGCGAAGGCAATGTGGCGGATCTTTTGGAAACCGCAAAATATGCCAAGCCGGATGGCTGGCAGCAGGCCTTGGATTTTGCGGTCGCAGCGCTGAAACTGCTGCCGCGTGCCAAGATTTCGGTTGAAGCCGGCGAAGTGTCCATCACCGCAATTTCCGGCAGCGAAGAGGCCAAGCTTCAGTTGGAAGAGCAGCTTGGCCGCCTGGCGCCTCCGGGGTTGCGGCTGGCAATGGACATTGCGGCGCCACGCCCGGTGATCACCCCCTTTACCCTGCGGTTTCTTCTGAACAAAGACGGCGCTCAGTTCGACGCCTGCTCTGCCGAAAGCGAGGAAAGCCGCAATCGCATCCTGGAAGCCGCCCGCCGGGCGGGCCTGAAGGACGGCGCCGATTGCGTGATCGGCATGGGCGTGCCCTCCCCCAACTGGGCCCGCGCGTCGGAGCTGAGCATCGCCAGCCTGGTTGAATTGGGTGGCGGGTCTGTCACCATTGCCAATGCCGATATCACCCTGGTTGCGGCAGAAGGCACCTCCAGCGGCATCTTCGACCACGTGGTGGGGGAGCTGGAAAGCGCCCTGCCCCGGGTTTTTGCCCTGCACGCCGTACTGCCGGTGCCCGAAGCCAGCGCCACCGCCGGTCCGCCCGAGTTTACCGCGACCCTCAGCCCCGAAGGACAGGTGCAACTGCGCGGCCGTATCAGCGACGCGGCGCTGCGCACGGTTGCCGACAGCTATGCCAAGGCGCGCTTTGGCTCGGCCAATGTGCACACTGCCACCCGCATTGTTGCCGATCTACCCGCCGACTGGCCGGTGCGGGTGCTGGCCGGGCTGGAAGCGCTCTCTTATCTGCAGCGCGGATCAGTAACAGTAACGCCGGAAAACCTGGAACTGCGAGGGATGAGCTACCGCAAGGATGCCCTGTCCGAGATCGCCCGTTTCCTGTCCGCCAAGCTTGGCGAAGCAGAGACCTATGGACTCGACATCACTTACGAGGACCCGCCGGCACCCGAGGATCAGCCGATTCCGCCTGAACTTTGCGAGGCGCAGCTGGCCGGTGCTCAGACCGAAGCCAAAATCGCCTTTGAGCCCGGATCTGCCACCATTGCAGCCGAAAGTGCAGGCACGATGGACCGGATCGCAGAAGTGCTGAGCCGATGCGGACCGGTGCGGCTGGAAATCCAGGGCCATACCGACAGCCAGGGCCGCGAGGTGATGAACCAGAACCTGAGCCAGGCAAGGGCGCAATCGGTGCTGAACGAGCTGCGGGCCCGCCGGGTTGTGACCTCGACCTTCGCCGCCAAGGGGTATGGCGAGAGCGATCCGATTGCCGACAACGGCACTGAAGAAGGCCGGGAGGCCAACCGCCGCATCGAGTTCAAGCTGGTCCGCCCGGCAGAGCAGGCGGACGCAAATGACGACGAAAGCGGCGAAGCCGCCGATAGCGCAGATGGCGCACAGGAGACACCAGAGGAATGAACAGGACAGAGTTCATCATCACCACCGCGATCATCCTGTTTGCGGCCTTTGCCATGGGATGGTTCGCCAACTGGCTGGTGCACCGCTTCACCCGGGTGCGCCAGAGCGATGTTGCCGACCTGGACCGGATGAGCCAGGAGCTGCATGAAGCCGAGGAAACCCGCGATCAGGCGATAACGTATCTGCAGCAGCGCGAGGCCGAACTGACCAATCAGCTGACCCAGACCGAAGCGGAGCTGCGGGCAGCAATGGAAGGCCTCCGCGAAGCCCGCCGGGAAGCCGAGGAACTGCGCAGCCAGATCCCGCAGGGATAGGCGCCATATCTAAAGATAAGGCGTGACAGTAATACCCAGAGGTTTGGTCAAAGCCTTGAATGTGAGCTTCTTTTCACGAGGCATGACAAAGGGGATCGCACCTGAGCTCAGACCAAACGGGTCACCGGTTGTGTATTCTTCTTCCGCCCAGATGAAATCGGCGGCACGCACGCAGTTCCAGGAGCCGCCGCGCTGACCGGTGACGGGATTAAAGGTACTGCGCCCATAACGGAAGCAGATCCTCCCCGATCCGCGCGCGTCGGTCTCCGTGCGCCACTCCCCGGTGACCACGCGCTGATTGCCGGGATACCATAGGTACGCCCTTCCATCTGAAGCCATATGTTCGACCTGTGTTCCATGCTGCACAGAATAGTCCAGCGTCGTTGCACCGGCATACCGCCTCGTCAGCCCAGCAGCCGTAAAGACGCTCTCATTGTAGCGGGACAAATCGGCGTCGATCCGATCGAGAAGCCCCGGATCAGACTTGACGCCATTGGTGCAGGCGGAGACCGCAAGACACAGCAGTGCTGCAGTCAAATTTACTATTTTCAAAACACTTCCATTTGCTAAGTCAGACGAACAAGCAATCAAGCCCCACGGAAGAACAGTAGCTACCAGCGGTTTAGAGCGTTCTCGTCGGCCTCCTTGGCCGCCACCCAATCCGCGCTTCCGCCCGCGAGGATTTCTTTCTTCCAGAACGGCGCGCGGGATTTCAGGTAATCCATCAGGTACTCAGCTGCCTCAAAGGCATCCTTGCGGTGGCGCGCGGCAGTCGCGACCATCATGATGCGCTCACCCGGGGCCAGTCGGCCATGGCGGTGGATCACCAGCGCATCGGCCAGAGACCAGCGGCTCATGGCCTCTTCGGCAATGGCGGTCAGCGCCTTTTCTGTCATACCCGGGTAGTGCTCGATCTCCATCGCCAGGAGACCGCCCTGGTCGGCATCGCGCACCACACCGGTAAAAGTCACCACCGCGCCAGCGTTTTCAACACCGGCCGCAAAAGCATCGCTTTCTGCCCCCAGATCAAACGGATCTTCCTGAACCGCGATGCGCATCGCCTCAGCCTCCGGTCATCGGCGGGAAGAAGGCAACCTCACGCACGCCGTCCAGGGGAGCGTCAAATTCAGACAGCTCCTGATCCAGCGCCACCCGCAGCGCTGACAGATCGGCAAAGGCCGCGGCGTAGCGGTCTTCACGCCCGCGCAGTTCTTCAACCAGATCCGCCACCGTGGCAGCGGCCGTTTCCACCCGCTCACGCGGCAGGCCAATACGCTCCCGCACCCAGGCGAAATACAGGACATCCATCAGTGCGCCTCCTTCAGATGCGGCATCGCCTTGCGCAGGTAGTCGATCCCGGTGATGGCAGTCAGCGCCGCGGCGATCCACAGCAGCCACAGACCGATGCGGCCGGTCCAGACCATGCCGTCGAGTTTCCAGCGCAGGCCCATTTCGTCAGAAATCTGTCCTGTCATGATCTGTTCGATCAGCGCCTGGTCCATGCCGAAAGAGGACATTACCAGATAGTGCTCAAAGATCCCCTGCGAGAACAGCGTGGCGATTGCAATCATCTGCGCTGTGGTTTTCCACTTGGCGAGCTTGGTGACCTTCAGCGTTCCAGCAGTGTCCCCCAGATACTCGCGCAAGCCGGAAACAAACACCTCGCGGAACAGGATCACCGTTGCAGGCAGCACTAGCCAAGGCGTCCAGTGCTCAGCGGAGTATCCCACCAGGATCATCAGCGCGATCACCACCATCGCCTTGTCGGCAATCGGGTCCAGCATCGCGCCCATTTTGGTTTCCTGCTTCCAGGCCCGCGCCAGGTAGCCGTCGAACCAGTCGGTTACCGCCGCTGTCACAAACAGCAGCAGGGCAAACCAGTCCGCATAAGGCCGGCTGAAATACAGAAACATTACGGCTAGGCCGGGTGCCGCGACCAGCCGCAGCAGAGTGAGAATATTGGGCAGTGTCCACTTCATGCGGCGCACATTATCCGGCTGTTTCGAAAGTGGAAAGCGGCGTTGATCAAAATTCGGTTAGGGCTTGCACTGCGATACAGCGGCAATCAGGTCCGAGTGCACGCAGGACGTGTTAACCTCATCCAACGGACGTATCCAGCAACGCCCCCTTCTTTTCACCGTGGTGGCTTGAGTGGTCAAACTTCCGGTGCACCTCGTTCAGCCGGTCACGGTCGACAAAGATGTGGTTGTTGATTTCCCGCATCAGATCTTCCTTGGCCATCTTCAGAGCATCTGCTTCCGTGTCCGCCAGCCCCTTGCCTTTCAGCTTGTTCAGTTCCTTGGCGATCTTGTCGCATTCCTTTTTGGCCTTGTCCAAATGCTGCGCTTCATGCGCCAGGCAGCAGGCATAGAAGCGGTACCATTCGATCAGCGACCGCGGCGAAAGTCCGCTGACAGAGCGCTTCGGGCATTTGACCGTCGTGTGCAGAATCAGTTTCAACGCCGAAACCTTGGCCGTGACCTCAAACCAGCCGGTTTTCTTGTCGATCTTGGGTTTGCCATCAGCCACGTATTTTCCCTTGGCGGTCAGGCATTCCAGTTCCGTGGTGGTCAGAAAAGCCACCTTCTTGTTGTCGTTCGGGTCTTTTGGCCCGCTTTTCTTGATGCTTTTGGCTATGTCCGGCAGCGTTTTTCCGGACACCGAATAGGTGTCATAGACAACAGTTTTCACGGTTAGTGAGACAGGCATAATTCCTCCGGGCAGTTAAGGGCTGCCCTTCAGACATAACATGATCACCCCTCAACCCAAAGTCAGCGGCTTAACCTTGCGCGTGGAAGTGGTCGTAAATCCGTTCGGCCAATGCTTCGGATATGCCATCCACGGCCTTGAGGTCGGCCAGATTGGCGCGGCTGACGGCCTTGGCACTGCCGAAATGCGTCAGCAGCGCCCGCTTGCGCGAGGCGCCGACACCCGGGACCTCATCCAATGGCGTCGCACTGACGGCTTTGGCGCGTTTGGCCCGGTGGGTGCCGATCGCAAACCGGTGCGCCTCGTCCCGCATCCGCTGGATGAAATAAAGCACCGGATCATTGCGCTGCAGCGCAAAGACGCTCTCGCCGGGGCGATAGAACTCTTCCTTGCCGTGATCCCGGTCCACGCCCTTGGCGACGCCAACCATGGGGATGTCCTGCACGCCGTGCGCGTCCATGATCTCTGCCACAGCAGAGACCTGCCCGGCACCGCCGTCGATCAGCAAAAGATCAGGCCACAGGCCCTTGCTGCGGTCCGGGTCTTCCTTCAGCAGGCGCGAGAAGCGGCGGTTCAGCACCTCCTTCATCATGCCGAAGTCGTCGCCCGGCACCAGATCATCGCCCCTGATGTTGAACTTGCGGTATGCGTTTTTCATGAAGCCCTCCGGCCCCATCACGATCATGCCGCCAACGGCATTGGTGCCCTGGATGTGGGAGTTGTCATAGACCTCGATCCGCTGCGGCGGACCGCCCAGGCCGAAGGCGTCGGCCAACCCGCGCAGGAGCTTCGCCTGAGTAGCGCTTTCGGCCATGCGGCGGGCCAGGCTTTCACGGGCGTTGCGCACGGCAAAGGCCACCAGCTCAGTTTTCTCACCGCGCTGAGGAACGATCAGTTCGACCTTACGCTCGGCTTTCTCGGTTAGTGCAGCCTCCATAAGGTCTGCGTTTTCAATGGCATCAGAAAGGATCAGCTGCCGTGGCGGCTCCTTGTTGCTGTAAAACTGACCCAGGAAGGCTTCCATGACCTCTGCCGGGCTGTTGTCCGCATCGACCCGGGGGTAGAAATCCTGGTTTCCCCAGTTTTGGTTGGCACGGATGAAGAAAACCTGCACGCAGGCTTGGCCGCCATCCATGTGCAGACCGATCACATCCGCCTCCGCCACCCCGCGCGGGTTGATGCCTTGCGAGGTTTGCACCTGGGTCAGCGCCTTGATCCGGTCGCGCAGCGCGGCAGCGCGCTCGAACTCCATCGCCTCCGAGGCGGCCATCATTTGCTCTGCCAGTTCCTCTTGGATCTTGGTGGAGCGGCCGGACAGGAAACGTTCGGCGTCGCGCACGCTGGCCGCATAGTCCTCCTCACTGATCAGCCCGGTGCAGGGCGCAGAGCAGCGTTTGATCTGGTGCTGCAGGCAAGGGCGCGTGCGGGTCACAAACATGGAATCCGAGCAATCGCGCAGCAGGAACGCCTTTTGCAGCTGGTTCAGGGTCCGGTTCACCGCACCGGCGCTGGCGAACGGGCCGAAGTAGCTGCCCTTCTGCTTGCGGGCGCCGCGATGCTTCTTGATCTGCGGAAAAGCGTGATCCTTGGCGACAATAATGTTCGGAAAGCTTTTGTCATCACGCAGCAGCACATTGTATTTGGGCTTCAGCTGCTTGATCAGGTTTTGTTCCAGCAGCAGCGCCTCGGTTTCCGTCCGGGTGGTCAGGAACATCATCGAGGCGGTGAGCGCGATCATCCGCTCAATCCGCGGGCTGTTACCGGGCCGGGTATAATTCGACACCCGCGCCCTGAGATTGCGCGCCTTGCCCACGTAGAGAACCCGGCTGTCCGCATCCAGCATGCGATAAACCCCAGGCGATGCGTCCAGAGTTTTCACATAATCCTGGATCACTGCATAGCCGGTTCGGACATGCGAATCCGGGGCTGTTTCGGAAGGCTGGTCAGTCATGCGCCCAGACATATGATTCCCTGCCCCTGGCTGCAATGTTTACCCGTCAGGATCAAGAGCGGGGAAATCCACGGAAGCTGTGGATAACTACGAAGATATCTTTGGGCTATCCCGGCTTTTCTCTTATTTCAGAGAGGTTTTGGACGGATGCTTAAATTTTAGGCACTCTGTTAAAGTGCTGATTTCAAGCAAAACTTTTCGCGTCGGCTGTCAAGGTTTTGAAAAGAAAGACACTTTTGTAACGCTTCCGTGACGGTACGCGAGACGGTGCAAAACTTGCAGCGAAAGGGACGGTTTTACCCCTGTTTGCGTCACTCCAGGCCGTCGCTGTCGGGGGTCTGCCAGCCCAGGTGCTGGCCGCCGTCGACGCAGATCATTTGGCCCGTCACAGCCTTTGCATGCAGCAAATAGCTAAGGGCAGCGGTGACATCCCCCGCATCCGCGCCGCGCTGCAAAATAGTAGCCTTGCGCTGGCGGTCGAATTGCTCCGCGCTCTGCCGCGGCCCTTGCAGAGTTGGGCCCGGACCGATGGCGTTGACGCGGATCCTCGGCGCCAGCGCCTGCGCCGCCGTCTGTGTCAATGTCCATAGCGCTGATTTGGCCAGTGTGTAGCTCATGAAATCGGGCGTCAGCTTTCGCACCCGCTGGTCGATCATGTTGACCGCCAGCCCCCATGCCCGAGGCTCACCGCCTGCATCGATCACTACCGGAACCTCTTGCGCAGCCATGGCCTGCAGCAGCACGAACGGCGCCCGCAGATTGCTGTCCAGATGCCGGTCCCAGCTGCTCCGGGTGGCTGTCGCAAGCGTATCATGCTCAAACACGGACGCATTGTTGACCAGGCAATCAATGGCGCCGCCCAGGCTCTCAGCAGCGCGCGGAAGCAGAGCCTTGGCCTGATCTTCCTGCAGCAGGTCTGCTTGTACTGCCGCGGCCTGCCGGCCCATGCCGCGGATCTGCGCCGCCGTCGCCTCTGCCTCGGTTGCGGAAGACGCATAGTGGACAGCCACGTCATACCCTTGTGCCGCAAGCTCCAAGGCCATGGCGCGCCCCAGCCGCCTGCCCGCTCCGGTCACCAATGCCCGCATCTGCGCCTCCCCGCTGCTGCCTTGGAAACAGAGTTAGAACAGGACGAAGAGATAGGCCAGATAAAGCGCCGTCAGAATGACACCCCAAATGCGGGTGATGTCCTGTTTGAAGAAGACAAAGGGGATCAGCAGCAAAGAGGCGGCCAGCATCACCCACAGGTCGAACTGCAGGAACTCCGGATCCACGCTGATCGGGCCGATGAACGTCGCGATACCGATGATGGCCAGCAGGTTGAACATGTTGGAGCCGATCACATTGCCCAGCGCCACATCGGCCTGACGGCGCAGTGCTGCCATTACAGTGGTGGCCAGTTCAGGCAGTGAGGTTCCAATCGCAACAAGTGTCAGGCCAATAACCGGCTCACTGACGCCGTAGAGACGAGCAATGACGGTGGCGTTGTCCACCAGCAGATCGGCCCCCAGCGGCAGGCCGATCAGGCCCAGTAACAGGTAGACGCCGACCCGCCAGTACGGCAAGTCCGGATCTGCCTCTTCAATCTCTTCCAGATCTGTGTCCGCGGCGCAGCCATTGCCATTGCCATTGCCATTGCGGCGATGGTTGCGGGCGTCCCGGAAGGCAACTCCCAGAACCCCAGCCAGCGCCGCCAGCAGGATCAGGCCCGACCAAAACGTGAAGGTGCCGCTGAAGGCAAGGCCGATGAACAGCACTGAGGCCCCAAGCATAAAGACATAGTTCCTGCGGGTGCTGCATTCACTTGTGTGCAAGGCCCGCATGAGGGCCGGTATACCCAGTACCAGCAGGATATTGGCCGTGTTTGAGCCGACGACATTGCCCATTGCGATGCCATCGGCACCCTCATGCACGGCGCTGATCGCGATCAGCAGTTCCGGCGCCGAGGTGCCAAAGGCAACGATGGTCAGGCTGACGATCAGCGCTGGCACCCCCAGCCGCAGACTGAGGTTTACCGCACCACGCACCAGCGCGTCCCCCGCCAGCAGCAGGATAACCAGACCAAGCGCCGAATACAGCCATGGCATCATTTGCCACGATCTCCTTTTCTGCAGGCGCAAGGCCCCTTGCCGATCTTGTAGCGGCCGCAGGACGGGCAGCGCCTGGAATTGATTTGCTTCTGGCCGGGAAACCGCAGCTTGCCGAACATCGCAAGCACAGCCATCACCACCAGAAAGATTGCAACGATCTTGAACAGCACGTCAGAGACCGAAACGCGCGTATTCGGCGCGCTCCTCGATCCCGGCCAGCGCATCCTGCGCGACCTGCATGCCAAAACGGCTTAGCAGCGGCTTCTTGAGACCATAGCGGCGGAAGCGGACCTTCTCGCCGTAACGCTCCTGCATCTTGGGCTTCAGGTGGCCGATACCGTCAATCAGGCCCAGTTCTTCTGCCCTGCGCGCCAGCCAGATTTCGCCGGTGAACAGGTTGTCTTCACTGTGCAGCCTGGAGCCGCGGCGCTCGGTGACGTGATCGATAAAGTTGGCATGGATGTCGTTCAGGATGACTTTGAGGCGCTTCACATCCTCTGGATTTTCCGGGCGGAACGGATCCAGCATCGATTTGCTGTCACCCGCGGTATAGACGCGCCTTTCCACGCCTTGGCGCGCCAGCAGCACATGGGCGCCAAAACCTGCTGAGATCACCCCGACCGAGCCGAGAACCGAACTGGCATCGGCCCAAATTTCATCCGCTGCCGCGGCCAGCCAGTAACCGCCCGAAGCTGCCACATCCTCGACAAATGCAAAAACCGGCACATCCAGCTCCTCTGACAGCCGCCGGATGCGGGCACCGATAAGCGAGCTTTGCACCGGCGAACCGCCAGGAGAGTTGATCTCCAGTGCGACGGCGGCAGGTTTGCCTTTTCGGAACGCACGCTCCAGCACCGGAGACAGCGCAGCGTCGCTCAGGGAGCCGCGGCCGGGCATGCCAATGGCGCCATTCAGGCGCACCACTGCCACCAGCGGCTGTCTTTTCAGGAAAGGCAGGCGAAATCTCATGGCGCCGATGTAGAGGGCCGCCCGGGGTGAAACAAGGTGCGCGGACTTCGGAATTTTTGCGAAATGCAAAAACCGCACAGCCGCGGGCATAAATGCAACGCTGGTTTGCAGCAGCCATCTGGCTCAACGGCCCGCCCGCCGGTACGGCAGCAGCCTCCGGCTGCCGCCTTGCAGAGGCGCACCGCCCCGGTCAGGCCCGGATGCGCCAGCCTGTTTTGAAGATCCACCAGATGACACCCACGCAAGCGAGTGTGAATCCGCCAATGGCGCACAGGCTAAGCAGCACCGGCACATCGGCCTGACCAAAAAAGGCCCAGCGGAAACCCGAAACCAGATAAACCACCGGGTTGAACAGGGTAATCGTCTGCCAGACCGGGGGCAGCATGGAGATCGAATAGAAGGATCCGCCCAGGAACACCAGCGGCGTCACCACTAAGAGCGGCACCAGCTGCAGCTGCTCGAAATTCCCGGCCCAGATGCCGATGATGAAGCCCATCAAGGAGAAGCTGAGGCAGGTCAGCACCAGAAACGCCACCATCGCCAGCGGGTGCTGTACAGAAAGGTCCACAAACAGCGAAGCTGTACACAGGATCACCGTGCCAATGAACAGGGATTTCGTCGCCGCCGCGCCGACAAAACCCGCGACCACCTCCAGGAAATTGATCGGCGCCGACAGGATCTCATAGATGTTTCCGATGAACTTGGGGAAGTAGATCCCGAAGGACGCATTGGAGATGCTCTGGGTGATCACCGACAGCATTACCAGCCCCGGCACGATAAAGGCACCGTATTCGACCCCGTCCACCTCTTGGATGCGGCTGCCGATGGCGCTGCCGAACACCACGAAATAGAGCGAAGTCGAAAGGACCGGAGAGATGAAGCTTTGCAGGAAGGTACGCCAGAACCGCGCCATTTCCGCCTTGTAGATCGTGGCAACTGCGGTCCAGTTCATGCTGCATCTCCTGCGGCTGCGTCATTGGCTGCCGGCCCGCCGGAGACGAGGCCGACAAAGATATCTTCCAGGCTGGATTCCCGGGTCTGCACATCCGCCAGAACCAGCCCGGCCTGGGCTACATCGTTCAGCAACGTGGTGATGCCTGTTCGCTCCGCCCTAGCGTCATAGGTATAAAGAAGCGCCCCGCCGCCATTGACGATTTGCAGATTATGCTGCGACAGCATCTCAGGGATTGCCTCGACCGGCGCGGTCAGCTGCACCTCCAGCTGCTTCTGCCCCATTCGGGCCATCAGCTGATCCTTCTCCTCGACCAGCAGCAGCTCACCGCCGGTGATGACACCGACCCGGTCGGCAATTGCCTCAGCCTCTTCGATGTAGTGGGTGGTCAGGATGATGGTGACGCCGTCCGCCTTCAGTTCCCGGACGATCTCCCACATGTCCTTGCGCAGTTCGACGTCCACGCCGGCCGTCGGCTCATCCAGAAACAGGATGCGCGGCTCGTGCGCCAGCGCCTTGGCAATCAGCACCCGGCGCTTCATGCCTCCGGACAGATCCATGATCCGGCTTTCCCGCTTTTCCCACAGCGTCAGCTTGCGCAAGACCTCCTCCACCAGTGACGGATTGGCGGGTTTGCCGAACAGGCCCCGGGAAAAGGTCACCGTATCCAGAACCTTGGTGAAAGGCTCCAGCGTGATTTCCTGCGGCACCAGCCCGATCAGGGCACGCGCCTGCCGGAACTGGCCGACGTTGTCGAATCCGCCGACGCTGACGCTGCCGTACGTTGCCGTGGTAATGCCGCAGATGGTTGAAATCAGCGTGGTCTTGCCCGCGCCGTTGGGCCCGAGCAGCGCCAGGATTTCCCCTTCTGCTATTTCCAGCGAGACGCCTTTCAGCGCCTGAAAACCGCCATCGTATGTTTTGCGCAGATCGCGGATGGACAGGATTGCCGCCATGGTGCCTCCGGGGTGGTCTCAAATCCCGGCCACCCTAGCGGCGGTTTGCCGCGCCTGCCAGCCCTGCGCACAGGATCAAGCCGCAGAATGGCCTGTGCGCCAGCGCAGGGATCAGCCGCGGCCTGTCACCTTGCTGAACCAGCCTTTCTTTTCTTCCCCCTCATCCGGTGCAGCACCATCGTCGCCCTCTTCCTCCGGCGCCAGATGGGACTGCAGATTGGCAAAAAACTGATCCGCCATCTTTTTGGCAAAGCCGTCAATGATCCGGCTGCCCAGCTGTGCAAGCTTGCCGCCGACCTTGGCTTCAACGTCATAAGACAGCAGCGTGCCGGTTTCAGACGGCGCCAAAGTCACGACAGCCCCGCCTTTGGCAAAACCAGCAGCACCGCCCTTGCCCTCACCGGAAATGGTCAGCTTTTCGTTTTTAATCAGATCCGACAGATTGACCTGCCCTTTGAAGGTGGCTTTGACCGGGCCGACCTTCTGGGTGACCGTGGCCTCGAAACCGTCCTTCGGCGTGCCAGTCACCTCCTGCGCGCCAGGCACGCAGGCCTTCAGCACCTCCGGAGACAGCAGCGCTGCATAGACGGTTGCCGGATCGGCGGCGATATCCTTCTGGTCACTCATCTGCATAGGCTGGCCCTCCCTGGCGCTCCGTTGCGGTTGCTTTCAGACCTAGCCGCCCTGCCCGGCGCTGCCAAGCCCGCTGCGGCCTCAAGGCCGGCCGCGCTACGCATTCCCTGAGCAAATTTATCTTGACGTCGAGATTTTAACTGTAGTATCTCGACATCAAGATAAAAGGAGGACATCATGAAGATCATACTTTTCGGTGCTACAGGCGATGTCGGCAGCGCGGCACTGCAAGCTGCAATTTCCCGCGGCCATCAGGTTACTGCCGTGGCGCGCAAGCCGCAGGCCCTTGGTGTCATTGGCCCGAATGTCACCCCCCTGGCACTGGATCTTCTGGACCAGCCGCAGGCCGCGGCAGAAGCCGCCAAGGGTCACAATCTGGTCATCAGCGCCCTGAGGCCGCCTGCAGGCCGGGAGGCGGAACTGGTGCCTCTGACGCGAATTGCTCTGACGGCCGCGCGGCAGGCGGGCATTCCCGTGCTGGTGACCGGCGGCGCCGCAACGCTGAAACTGGCAGACGGCAGCGGCCACACAGTGCTGAGCGCACCGGGCTTCCTGCCTGACGGTGTCCGCCCGATTGCCGAGGCCTGCGCTGCACAGGACGCGCTGCTGAACGCGGAGACCGAAGCGCAATGGACCTGCCTGCGTCCGCCCGCCATGCTGACGACGGGGCCGCAAACCGGCAGCTACCGCTTTGGGACCGGCACGCTGGTCACTGATGCTGAAGGCAACTCTCAGATTTCCTTCGCAGATTTTGGCGCAGCCCTGCTAGACCTGGCTGAGGCAACCCGCGGCAGCCACCGGAAACTGACGGTTGCCTGGGGCGCTCCCGCCCCCGCCCTGGCGGCCGGCTGACGCCGGTCCTTGGGCGGTGTTGGGCATCTGCGATGCCTGGCAAAGGCGCGGGAGCCGCTGGCTTGCCGGAGAACCCGGTCAGCCGCAGAACAACTCCTTAGTAGGGCAGCCCCACATAATTCTCTGCCAGCGAGACCTGTGCCGCATCTGACGAAAACAAGTAGTCCAGTTCCGCCCTTTGAAGCCGCAGGTCTGTCTCAGATCCCTCCGGCGCCCGGTGCAGAAGGTTGGTCATCCACCAGCTGAACCGCTCCGCTTTCCAGACCCGCGCCAGGGCTTTTTCCGAATAGTCATCCAGTCCCGAACTGTCCGATTGCAGATAGTGGTCCAGGAAACCGTGATACAAATAGTGGATGTCAGACGCTGCCAGGTTCAGCCCCTTGGCCCCGGTCGGCGGCACGATATGGGCAGCGTCGCCTGCCAGGAATAGATTGCCATAGCGCATCGGCTCAGCCACGAAGCTGCGCAGCGGCGCGATGGATTTTTCGATCGACAGGCCGGTTTGCAGGCCTGCAGCCACATCTTGCGGAAGCCGCCGTTTCAGCTCTTCCCAGAATGCTGCATCGCTCCAATCCTCCACGCGGTCGGTCAGCGGCACCTGAATGTAGTAGCGGCTGAGCATCCGGCTGCGCAGAGAGCACAGGGCAAAACCGCGCTCATGCCGGGCATAGATCAGCTCTTCCGCCACCGGCGGCGTCTCTGACAGAACACCAAGCCAGCCAAAGGGGTAAACCTTCTCATATTCCTTCAGCACATCGGAGGGGATCGACTTGCGGCTGACCCCGTGGAACCCGTCGGCGCCAACGATGAAATCGCACTCTGCCCGCTGCGCCTCTCCATTCTGCTCCCAAGACACAAAGGGGCGCGCTTCGGTCAGCGCCTGCGGCTGCACGTTCTGCACCTCATGAATGACCGCTCCGCCCATCGCATCCCGCGCCTCATAGAGATCACGGGTCACCTCGGTCTGGCCATAGACCATCACCGTCTCGCCGCCGGTGCGGCCTGCCAGGTCGATGCGGTCCAGCCGGCCCTGATGGGCGATGTGGAACCCCGCGTGGACCTCTCCCTCGCGGTCCATGCGTGCGCCGCAGCCCGCCTCGCGCATCAGGTTGACGAAACCATGCTCCAGCACGCCTGCCCGGATACGGCCCAGCACATGCTCCCGGGTATGCTTCTCCAGCACGATCGAGCCGATCCCCTTGCGGTGCAATAGCTGCGAAAGCAGCAGCCCCGAAGGCCCGCCGCCGATGATGACAACCTGCGTCTGATGCGTGGACATGCGCGTTCCCCTGATCGTTTGCTGAATTCGTGCACTGGTGATTATGCGCTGGATGCCGGTTTTTACGAATGGACCAAGCGCGCCAAACCTTGTACTTTTCGCACATGCAGTCCTCAGCCCGCATCCACAGCTACAACCTGTTCGGCGAAACAGCTGAACTGGCGGATGTGCTGCATGTGGAGACGATCCGCGCCCGTTCAGAGCTGCATGATTGGGAATTGCGGCCCCATCGGCACGCCAGGTTGCATCAGGTTTTGATACTGACCAGCGGGGGCGGAGCGGCTGACATTGACGGAAACGAACATCGCCTCAGCCCGCCCTGCCTGATCAATGTCCCCCGTGGCGTGGTGCACGGTTTCCGTTTTGGTAAAAGCACAACCGGCTGGGTCATCACTCTTACCTCCGACTTCCTCGACCAGCACCTGATTCCGGGCGAAGGCGTGCGCGCGATGCTGGATCTGCCCGCCGTTCTGCTGCTGCCCGAAGATCTCCAGGATATGGCTCAGCAACTATTCAGCGAAAACAGCCGCCGGGATTTTGGCCGCGCGCAGATGCTGCGCGGGCTGGCGCTGTCTGTGACCGCTGCCGCCGCGCGCGCCATTGCGGCCAACCAAGACTCGGCGTCGCAATCCTCTGCCAGCCCGCTGTTCGCAAGGTTCGAGGCGCTGGTTGAGCGCGACTTCCGCTTGCGCCGCCCGCTGGCGGAATACGCCGGTGCACTGGCAGTATCGCCGACTCATTTGAACCGGGTCGCTCAGCAGGCGACCGGGCAGGCTGCCTCGGCGCTGGTCAATGCCCGCGTCCTGCGCGAGGCGCGGCGGCTGCTGATCTACACCAACCTGACTGCGGCGCAGATCGCCTATGAGCTGGGGTTCAATGATCCGTCCCATTTCAGCCGGGTCTTTGCCAAGGGAACCGGAATGCCGCCACGGAAATTCCGTCAGCAGCTTGTCGGACCCGCCTGAGCCGCCGCAGACTGCCCGAACCGGACACCGCATAGAGGAGCGCCAAATGCTGCAGGGGATCCGCATTCTGGAAGTCGAAGGCCTGGGCCCTGGCCCCTTTGCCGGGATGACCCTGGCCGACCTCGGGGCGGAGGTGATCTGCGTGCACCGGCCGTACACCGGGCGTACACCGGGGATGCCGGAAAACTCGCTTCTGGACCGCGGCAAACGGTCGATCACCCTGGACCTCAAGGACCCCGCCGGTGTTGACACCTTCCTGAAACTTGCCGAAACCGCACATGGGCTGATCGAGGGATTCCGCCCCGGAGTGATGGAGCGGCTGGGGCTGGGGCCAGAGCAATGCCATGCTGTGAACCCAGGCTTGGTCTATGGCAGGATGACCGGCTGGGGACAGGACAGCCCGCTGGCCCATGCGGCGGGGCATGACCTCAATTACATCTCGCTGTCGGGAGCGCTGTGGTACGCCTCCGCCCCCGGCGACGCGCCGCTGACACCTGCAACTTTGGTCGGCGATATCGGCGGCGGTGCGATGTACCTGGTCGCAGGAATGCTGGCAGGCATCCTTAAGGCCAGAACCACTGGCGAGGGCTGCGTGGTCGATGCCGCGATCTATGACGGGTCGGCCCATATGATGAACCTCCTGATGAGCATCCGCCAGGCCGGGAACTTTGGCGTTACACGTGGAGCAAACCTGCTCGACGGGCCGCATTGGTGCCGCACCTATGCGTGTGCAGACGGCGGCTATGTCTCGGTCCAATGCCTGGAGCCGAAGTTCTATGCGCTGTTTCTGGAGAAGCTGGGGCTGTCGGAGGATACTAAGTTTCAGCAGCAGTTCGCCATGACGCATTGGCCTGCCCTGACCGGCCGCCTGGCAGGGATCTTTGCCAGCCAGCCGCGCAGCCATTGGGCGGCGCTGTTCGAAGGGTCAGATGCCTGTGTGGCGCCGGTGCTGAACCCGGAGGAAGCGCTGGCGCATCCGATGAATGCGCGCGGCGCCTGGGTGGAGGCGGACGGCGTGCTGCAAGCCGCCCCCGCCCCACGGTTCTCAGGCCAGCCGGAGTGGACACCGCCGGAGATCCCCCGGCGCGGCCAGCACACGGAGGAGATTCTGGCGGAGCTGGCCCAGAAGTAGAGTCAGTCTTCTTTCTTGGCCTTTTCCGCCGCGGCCTTCATCCGCTTGAGCAGTTCGGTCTTGTCTGCTTGTTTGCCAAAGGGGTTCTTTTTGGTGCCCTTGGCATTGTGTTCGGCGTGACGTGGTTTGTTCTTGCCCATCTTGGGTGCTCCAGATTTACCGTAATCCACCGTTATATCCTCACTCGCGGCGCTTGTTGCCACGCTGATGCCTGAAACCGCAACCCGGCACAAGTCCGGGCCGCGTGTAACAGGTCAGCCGCCCCTGACCGTGTCGATCATCAGCTGCACGTTGTCCGGGTCGGCGTCGGGGGTGATACCATGGCCCAGGTTGAAGATATGCGGGCCGTTCTTGAACGCCTCGACAATGCGGCGGGTGTCATCCACCAGATCCTGCCCGCCTGTCACCATGTGGCGGGAGGCCAGGTTGCCCTGCACGCAGCCGTCCACCTGCACATTGGCAGCGGCCCATTCCGGATCCACCGAGTTGTCCAGCGCCACGCAATCCACACCGGTTGCCTTTGCGAAACCCACGTATTTCTCACCCGCCTCGCGCGGGAAGCCGATCACGGGGATGCCCGGGTGGCGTTCATTTAGCGCTGCGGTGATCTGGCGGCAGGGTTCCAATGCGTATTTCTGGAACGCCTCGCCCTTCAGCGAGCCGGCCCAGCTGTCAAAGATCTTCACCACTTCGGCGCCGGCTTCGATCTGCTTTGAGAGGTAGTCTATGGTCGCCTCGGTTATCCGCGCCAGAAGCGCCTCGAACAGGGCAGTGTTTTCCTCGCGCAGGGCATGGGCAGGCCCCTGATCCGGCGTGCCGCGGCCCGCGATCATATAGGTCGCCACGGTCCAGGGCGCACCGGCAAAGCCGATCAGCGTGGTCTCGGACGGCAGTTCGCGCGACAGGATACGAACCGTTTCATAGATCGGGTTCAGCGTCTCGTGGATGTCGGATGCCGGGCCCAGCTTGGCAAAGTCGGCCTCGGTGGTGATGGTCGAGAGCCGCGGGCCTTCGCCGGTCACGAACCACAGGTCGGCACCCAGTGCCTGCGGCACCAGCAGGATGTCGGCAAACAGGATCGCGGCATCAAAGCCGTAGCGGCGGATCGGCTGCAGCGTTACTTCGGCAGCCAGATCGGAATTATAGCAGAGCGACAGGAAATCCCCGGCCTCAGCCCGCGTGGCGCGGTATTCCGGCAGGTAGCGGCCCGCCTGGCGCATCATCCAAATCGGCGGCACATCCTGTTTTTCACCCGCCAATGCGCGCAGCAGCGTCTTTTGTCCGGCCATGGTCATCCTCTTTGTCAGCTGGCTCCTGAGGTCATGCCTGAGAGGCGGAATGTCAAGAGCAGGGGCGATGTGCCGCGCCCCGTGCGGTTGCGCCTTGTCCTATGTCAAAGCCCGCGCGCCCGGCCCGTGGGAGATGCGCAAAAACCGGTTTCCTCCGGGATGCAAACTGATTTATGGCTTTCTGCATGACACTGACCCTGCCCTCCCCCGCTTCGCCCCTGAAAATCGGCACCCGCGGATCGCCGCTGGCGCTGGCCCAGGCGTATGAGACACGTGCGCGCCTGGCCGCCGCCTTTGATTTGCCGCTTGAGGCGTTCGAGATCGTGGTGATCAAGACGACCGGCGACAATCAGGCACTGATCGCGGCGGACAAGCCGCTGAAGGAACTGGGCGGCAAGGGGCTGTTTACCAAGGAGATCGAAGAGGACCTTCTTTCGGGTGCCATCGACATCGCGGTGCATTCGATGAAGGACATGCCGGTTGCGCAGCCGGAGGGGCTGGCGCTGGATACCTATCTGCCGCGCGAGGATGTGCGGGATGCGTTTGTCTCGCCGTCGCTGACGTCACTGCATGATCTGGCCGAGGGCGCGGTGGTCGGCACCTCCTCGCTGCGCCGCCGGGCACAGCTGCTCAATCGCCGCCCGGACCTGAACGTGGTGGAATTCCGCGGCAACGTGCAGACTCGGCTGCGCAAGCTCAGTGAGGGCGTGGCGGAATGCACGTTCCTGGCGATGGCCGGCCTGAACCGGCTGGCAATGGACGACGTGCCTGCCACTGCTATTGAGACCTCCGACATGCTGCCCGCGGTGGCGCAAGGCGCGATCGGCATCGAGCGGCGCGCCGGTGACAGCCGCGCGGGCGATATGCTGGCGGCGATCCATAACCATGAGACGGGCCAGCGGCTGGCGGCGGAGCGCGCCTTCCTGGCGGCACTCGACGGCTCCTGCGAGACGCCGATTGCAGGGCTCGCGGAGCTGGACGGCTCCACCCTGCGTCTGCGCGGCGAGGTGCTGCGGCCGGACGGGTCGGAGGCGATCAATGACGACCAGATCTGCGCTGTTGAGGACGGCGCGGAGCTGGGCCGGGAGATGGCGGCCAAGCTGCTGGAGAAGGCCGGCAAGGGCTTTTTTGACTGGAAGGCCTGAAGCGACGCGCTCCGGGATATTTGGGGCCAGAGGATTGGAGGACCCGCTCTTCATCTGGCTGAAAATATCCTGGGGGTGAGCGCCAAGGGCGCGAGGGGGTAAAGCCCCTGCTTGGCGCTAGATCTGACCGGACCATTTCAGCCAGCTCTCCGGGCTGCCGCGGAAGGTGTTGAGGTCCACGTCGCCCGCAATTCCGGGCACCTCGCCGGTGCCGGAATACTGCCAGAAACTCCACGCCTTGCCCGGGTAGACCTTTTGCGGGTGGCCCGCGACGGAGCGCAGCCAGAACTCGGTGCCGCTGAGCCGCCCGATGCCGGTGTCGCGGTAGAAATCCACTGTTGTGTAGACCACCGGGCGCTTGCCGTAGTGGCGTTCCAGAATGTTCAGGAACTTGCGCGCCTCGGCCCGGACCGTGGCACCGTCAGGCCGCGTGCGGCAGGTGCGGGAGCGGTGGTTCCATTCCATGTCCAGCACCGGCGGCAGCGCGTTTGTGTCCCTTGGCACGTTGCGGATAAACCAGCGCGCCTGCTCTGCAGCGGGGCGGCAGAAATAGTAATAATGATAGGCGCCGCGTTTCATGCCAGCCGCGCGGGCACCACGCCAGTTGTCGCGGAACTTGGCATCAATGTGGTCGCCGCCTTCGGTCGCCTTGATATAGGCGAAGGACACGCCAAAGCGGCGCACCGTGCGCCAGTCGATGTCGCCCTGGTAGCGCGAGACGTCAATGCCGTGCACCGGGTAGGACCAGGGTTTGCGCCCGTCCCAGTCATGCGGGTCGCGGTCGCCGAAGCGGGGATAGGTCGAAAGCCCCGCAAGCCGCGCATTGGCGGGTTCGGTACGGGTGACCGCCGGTGCTCCGGCATCCCTTTCCGGCGGCCCGCCGCAGCCCGCCGCCAATGACAGTGCCAATACCCCAAGAACCAGTCTGCGCATGTGATGTGCTCCCTGCCTCGCTTCGCTACTACCGCTCTTTTCTTTGCCTGTTGAGTTTCATCTTAGCGCAGGGCAGCGCAAAGTCGCGCCCCAAAGGGCACAGATCAGCGTAAATCCGCCGCAAGAAAAACGCGCCGTTCTGGGGCGGCGCGCTGCTGTTTCAGAAAGGGCGGGTCAGACCCATTTGGCCAGGGGCGGCAGGCTCATCAGCACCGCATTGGCATCATGGCCGGTTTCCAGCCCGAACTTGGTGCCGCGATCGTAGACCAGATTGTATTCCGCATAGAGGCCGCGGTGGATCAGCTGGGCGTCCTTGTCTGCCTCATCAAATGCCTGCACCCGGCGCTTTTCGACCAGCGGCACGAAGGCCGGCAGGAAGGCGCGGCCGATGTCCCGGGTCAGGGCAAAATCTGCGGACCAATCACCGGAGTTCTGGTCATCCATGAAGATGCCCCCTACTCCGCGGGCGCGCTTGCGGTGGGGGATGTAAAAATACTCATCCGCCCACTCCTTGAGCCGCGGGTAATGCTCTGCCCCGTGCGGGTCCAAGTGCTGTTTCTGCTGCCCGTGGAAATGCGCGGTGTCTTCTGCGTATTCGATGCACGGGTTCAGATCCGAGCCGCCGCCGAACCACCAGGCGTGCGGGGTCCAGAACATGCGGGTATTCATGTGCACGGCGGGAACATGCGGGTTGCGCATATGGGCAACCAGCGAAATCCCGGAGGCCCAAAAACGCGGGTCATCCTTCATGCCGGGAATACCCTTGCGCGCCGCCATCGCGGCCTGCGCGCGTTCGCCCAGCGTGCCGTAGACCTCGGAGATGTTGACGCCGACCTTCTCAAAAACCCGGCCGCCGCGCATCACGCTCATCAGCCCGCCGCCCGCGTCGGAACCGTCGTCCGAGGTGCGTTTGGTTTCGGTCACATCAAACCGGCCCGGGTCCATTTCCGCAAACGGACCCTCAGCATGGCTGTCCTCCAGTGCCTCGAAGGCCGCGACGATCTGGTCGCGCAATTCCCGGAACCAGGCCGCAGCCCGGGCCTTTTCTTCTTTCATTTCAGCAGTCAATTGTCAGTCCAATCAGTGCATCGGTGCGGAGACCGGATCCAGCAAGGTGCGGCCGCCATCCAGCGTGAGCACCTGGCCGGTCATGAACCCGGAGGCGTCTGAAGCCAGATACTGGGCTGTCTCGGTCAGTTCCGTCGGAGAGGCCACCCGGCCCAGCGGCGTATGCGCCTCGATATCCTGGCGGAAACCGCGGTTTTCCTTGAGGGTTTCCTGCATCGAAGCGCTCATTACTGAACCGAAGGCAATCGAATTGACCCTGATCCGGTGCGGCGCCAGCGCCACTGCCAAGGACCGCGTGACCTGGTCCAGCGCGGCAGAGGCCACCGAATAGGCCATCAGGTCCGGGTGGGTGCGGCGGGCCGCTATCGATGACAGATTGATAATGGTGCCGAGCGGGCCGTCGCCGTCCTCATGCTCCTCTCCCTGCTTGATCATCCGCTTGGCAACCTGCTGGGACAGGCGCACTGACGGCAGCAGGCTTTGGTTCAGGAGCTGGTCCAGAGTCTGGTCCTGAGGATCCAGCGCGTCGGTCGCCACCACCTGCCGCGCGCCGTTGACCAGAATGTCGATATCGTCAAAGGCGTCGATGGTGGCGGACAGCAGGTTGGCTATGGTCAGCCGCTCGCGCAGGTCGCCGGCAAAATAGCGGATATTGCTTTCGTCGGCCTGCTCTCCCAGCTCATCAACCAATTGCGCTTCATGCATGTCGGCAAACATCACATTGGCGCCGGCATCGGCAAACTGCTTGCCGATTGCCAGTCCGATGCCGCTGGCGGCGCCGGTCACGATGGCAGTCTTTCCGGAAATGGAAAAGGACATGAAAGGGTGCTCCCCTATGGCATTTGGCCCGCACGTTAGACCGCGCCTGCCGGTTTGGAAACCGCCATTGCGCCGCGCGCGCGGTTACTTGCGCCCGCGCTTCGGCTTGGCCGCATGCAGGATCTTGAAGCGGTTGTCTCCGCCCTCCTCGCGCACCTGGGCGAATTTTTCCGCCAGCGCGGTCTCATACGGCAGGTGCCGGTTGGCGACCATCCACAGATTGCCGCTGGCGGCAAGCATGGAGGCCGCCGAAGCGATGAAGGCCTGCCCGATCGCGGGTTCGGCTGCGCGGCCGCTGTGGAACGGCGGATTCATGACCACAGTGCTCACCACGCCCGGCGCCTTCCATGTCCGGGCATCAGCCCAGTGGAAATGCGACCGTGGATCCGCTGCATTCAGGCGGGCGCAGGCCAGTGCGGCATGGTCGGCCTCAACCAAGTGCAGGTCTTCAACCCCCTCGCGCTGCAGCACCTGCGCCGAGAGATAGCCCCAGCCGGCACCAAGATCCGCCACGCAGCGGCCCAGCTTTTGCGGCAGGGCTGCCGCCAGCATCCGGGAGGCCGGGTCGATGCCATCCGCCGAGAACACGCCCGGGGCAGTGATGAAGCCCTCGACCTGCTGCGGGCCGTCAGGCAGCCAATCGGACAGACCGGTGCCGCCCTCGATCCAGAACACCTTGCCATGCGCCTTGGAGACCGGCGCGGAGGGCGCGCAGCGCTTGCGCAGGTCCTTCAGCACCGAATCGATGCCTTCCGTTTTGGCGCCGTCGATCAGCACCTGCCCCGCGGTGACCGCGGCGGCCTGCGCCACCAGCATCCGGGCCAGTGCCTTGGCCCGCGGCAAAAAGACGACGGCGGCAGCGTACTCAGCCCCGGCCTCCAGTGCAGGTGCGCAAGCGTAGCCCTGCCCTGCGAAATGATCATGATCCGGGCGGAGCGGCTGGATGACCAGAACCTGCTCCTTGGGCAGCACCGACAGATCGTGTTCGCTGCGCGGATGGAACACGGCAATGCGGCCCTCAGCAGGCACAGCAAAGCCGCCCGATTGGGCGGCCAAGGACAAGCGTACGGACATCTAAGGGCCTCTTTATTCTTCTTTTTCCATGGTGCACTGCAGCGGGTGCTGGTGGCGGCGGGCGAAATCCATCACCTGGCCCACCTTGGTTTCCGCCACCTCATGGCTGAACACGCCGACCACGGCAACGCCCTTCTTGTGCACAGTCAGCATGATCTCAAACGCCTGCGCGTGGGTCATGCCGAAGAAGCGTTCCAGCACCATCACCACGAATTCCATCGGGGTGTAGTCGTCATTCAGCAGCAGCACCTTATAGCGCGGCGGGCGCTTGGTCTTGGGCCGCGTCTTGGTCAGAACGCCGGATTCCGTGTCGTCGTCAGAATGATCAGTCATCATTGTCGGCAGCAGCGGCATAGGCAATTTGATCCAATGATACGTGGAATTAACTGTGACGCTTATATAGCGTCTATGGCGTAGAGGAAAAGAGACTGAGACCGGCAGATTGACACCTAATTTGACAACAATCGGTTTTGATGCCGATGATACGCTTTGGCACAATGAACGGTTCTTCCGCGTAACGCAGGAGCGGTTTGCCGAATTGCTGCAGGATCACACGCCTGCGGATGTCGGCCCAGAACAGCTGGAGCGCCTGCTGCTGGACGCCGAGAAGCGCAATCTGGGGCGCTATGGTTACGGGGTGAAGGGGTTCACCCTGTCGATGATCGAAACCGCGATCGAAGTGACCGGCGAGCGGGTGCCTGCAGCCGTCGTCAAGGAGCTGATCACCGCGGGCCAGATGATGCTGTCCTATCCGATCGAGCTGCTGCCCCATGCGCGGGAGGCGGTGGAGTCCGTTGCGGGCCGCTACAAGGTGGTGCTGATCACCAAGGGCGACCTGCTGGATCAGGAGCGCAAGCTGGCGCAGTCCGGCCTGGGGGAGCTGTTTGACGGCGTCGAGGTGGTCTCGGAAAAGACGCCAGACGTCTATGTGGACATCTTCAACCGCCATGGCGATGGTCCGGACCGCGCGATGATGGTCGGCAACTCGATGCGGTCCGACGTGGTGCCAGTGATCGAGGCCGGCGGCTGGGGCACCTATGTGCCGCACGGGCTGATCTGGGAGGTCGAGCACGCCGAGGCGCCGGAATACAGCCCGCGGTACACGGAGATCGCCGATCTGGGCGGGCTGGCGGATCTGGTGGACAGCCTGGGCTGAGCGGCGTTATTCCTTCGGCAAACGCCAAAGGAGCCCCGGATACATGCCCCATGCAGAATTGACGTACTCCAGCGACCTGGATGTCGATGCAGAGGCCATTCTTGCCGAAATCGAAACGGTCATACTGGAACACGACAGCGGCGCGGGCGCCTGCAAGGGCCGCGCCTACCCTGCGGGCCAGTACCACCACTCGCATATCACCATCAGCGTCGCACTGCTGACCAAGCCTCACCGGGATGAAGCCTTTTCCAGGGCATTGCTGGCAGACCTCGAATCCCGCATCAAGGCGCGGCTGCACAAGCCCTGTGAATTCTCCCTTGGCCTCAGCTATTCCACCCCGTTCTATGTGACCAATTTCCACGGCGGATGAACGGATAAACCAGCCAAAACTCTCCCGGCAGGCGCCTCCGGCCGCTGATCGCGGCCGCAGAGGCAACTTTTTTTGATAACATTTCGTTAGGACTTGCCGCATCTAGCGGCCGGAACCGCTCGGCACACAAGATGCCGGCACGGTTTGGCCGATGCGCCAAACAGCACGCATTCGCGCCTGTTTATTCCTCGTAAACCCTGTGTTACGCTTTCCAGCACAGGCAAAAACGTCAGCCGGAAAACCGGCGGCACGAGGCAAACATGGCAGTGATCACGCAGGTAAGTCCGGCGTCCAGCCGGTATTCCCGTACCCGGTTCCTATGGGCAACCGCGGTCTTTCTTTTGGCAGTTCTTACGGCAGCGATTCAGCCGCATCGGGGCGCAGCCGCGCCCTATGCAGCGATGGTCATCGACGCCCGCACCGGAGAGGTCCTGCATTCGCGCAATGCCGACACCCGGCTGCACCCGGCATCGCTGACCAAAATGATGACACTCTACATCGCGTTTGAGGCCGTTCGGAACGGCGAGATCACCCTGGACACCAAGGTCCGGATCAGCCGCAATGCCGCCGCCGAGCCGCCATCCAAGCTGGGGCTGAAAGCAGGCCAGAAAATTGCCTTCCGGTACCTGATCCGCGCCGCGGCGGTGAAGTCCGCCAATGACGCCGCCACTGCAATCGGCGAGACCCTGTCCGGATCCGAAGCCGCCTTTGCCCGCCGGATGAACCGCACCGCCAAGGCGCTGGGGATGAGCCGCACAACCTTCAAGAACGCCCACGGGCTGACCGCCAGCGGGCATCTGTCGACCGCCAGCGACATGACCACGCTGGGGCGGCATCTGCTGTATGACTATCCAGAGTATTACAACCTGTTCTCGCGCCGCTCGACCCATGCAGGCATCCGCGAGGTACCCAATACCAACCGCCGCCTGCTGGCGGCCTACCGCGGTGCCGACGGGATCAAGACCGGCTATACCCGCGCCGCCGGCTTCAACCTCGTTGCATCGGCCAAGCGCGGCAATGAACGGATCATCGCCACTGTGTTCGGCGGCAAATCCACCGCCTCGCGCAATGCCAAGGTGGCGGAGCTGCTGGACCTTGGCTTCCGCCGGGCGCCGTCGCGCGCCGCGCTGCGCAAACCGCGGCGGCCGGCTTATCAGGGAGCGGGCAATGTGGTGGTTGCCGATGCCGGTGACGAGTCCACATCTGGCGTGGCAGGCAAGACCCTCAGGGTGAGTGGCCAGGTGAACACCAGCCTGCGTCCCAAGTCGCGCCCCGGCGCCAGCGAATCGCCCGTTCTGGTTGCCGCCCTCGAAGAAGCGCTCCAGACACCGGTTAGCGAGCCTGAAGAAGATGCCGCCCCAGCTGCAGCCGTTGCCTCTGCCGGGGCTGCCGGAGGAACTGCGCCTGAAACGGCAGGCAACCCGGCGGCAGACAGCCAGCAGGAGCAGATTGAGAACGTTCAGACAGTCAGTGCGGACAGCCTTGTTCAGGGGGATGCCCTGCGCGAGAGCATTGCCGTGGCCCTCGCCGAAGCGGAAGCCGAACCGCAGCCAGCCGAGGAGACAGCGGAGCCGGTCATACTCGCGGCCGTGCAGAAGGTGCCCTTCACCGGCCTGCGCCCCGTGGCCCGCCCGGCCAGCCTGACCGGAGCCGCACCTGAGCCGGAGCCCGTTGTTGTGACCCGCCTGTCCACGTCCGGCGGCCGCTACTGGGGGGTCAATGTGGGGCTGTATACCAGCCGCTACCAGGCCGAGAAGGTGCTGCTGCGCACCGCGCTGTCGGAACTGGAAACACTGGACGGCACCCTGCGCAAAGTCGCCAAGACCCGCCGCGGGTTCGAGGCCAACTTCCTGGGCATGAGCCAGGAGCAGGCAGAATTGGCCTGCCGCCGCCTGAACGCCCGCAACGTGACCTGCGCGCCGATTGGACCGTCCTGAGTGCGGTGACACCACAAATCAGAAAAGGCGCCCGCGAAGGCGCCTTTTTTGTGGTCCCATTCCAGCGGCCTCTCCCGCCCGTCGTCAGGCTTTTCTTTTGAAAACCCCTCCTCCCGTTGGGCGTGGCACCGCGCAAAGCGCGGTGCCACGCCCAATGCCGCCAAGGTGTTCTGGCGCCAGCCAGGGCACCTGCGGGGGCGGGAGTTTTTGGTTAACGGCCGCCCGT
The DNA here is from genome assembly GCF_025144465.1 of Leisingera sp. S132. NCBI lineage: Bacteria > Pseudomonadati > Pseudomonadota > Alphaproteobacteria > Rhodobacterales > Roseobacteraceae > Leisingera > Leisingera sp. S132. Next base: position 789,605 of record NZ_CP083553.1, on the reverse strand, counting down.
CAGGGCTTAGGCTTATCGTCCCACTCGTCATTAAGGATACGGCGGGCGTCACCCTCTGGATCATCGTACTGGTTGCTGCGCACTGTGTAGAAAAACGCCGCAAGCCCCACTGAGCCGAGGATCAGCGAAATCGGGATCAGATAGGCAAGGACACTCATAAGCTCAGTACCAGTTTTGCGGGTGCGGGTTCAGCGCAGCCGCAGCGCGTTGAGGGAAACGGTTATGGAGGAGGTAGACATCGCCAGCGCTGCAATCAAGGGCGTTGCCAGCCCCGCAATCGCCAGCGGCACTGCAATCACATTGTAGAGCGTGGCAATGCGGAAGTTTTCACGGATGCGGCGTGTGGCCTTTTGCGCCACGCCGCAGGCCTCGGCTATGGGCTCAAGATCCTGCCCTAGCAGCACGATGTCGGAGGCTACACGCGCCGCGTCCAGGGCTGAAGCCGGAGAGATGGAGACATGCGCCGCTGCCAGCGCCGCGGTGTCGTTGAGGCCATCGCCGACCATCAGCACCTTTTGGCCCTGATCCGAGAGCAACTGAACCCGGGCGGATTTATCCGCAGGCAGCGCCTCAGCCACCCATTTGGAAATGCCCAGCCGCCCGGCCAGGTCCTCGACCGCACCAGTGGTGTCACCGGAAATCAGCAGCACATCCTTGCCGGCCGCCTTCAGCGCCTGCACGGCTTCTGCCGCGCCGGGGCGCAAGGCATCCGTGCAGAGGAAAGGCCTGGGCTCGCCTGCCCCGGTATCGAGCCAGGCTGCTGTCTGTCTGCCCTGCGCGGCCCCGACCCAGGCTGCACGGCCCAGCCGGACACAGGTGCCGCCGAACAGGCCTTCGGCGCCATATCCCGGCACCTCGGTGATGTTCTGCACCGCAGCAGGCTTGATTCCTGCAGCCCGCGCGGCGCGGGAGAGCGCCACCGACAGCGGGTGCGAGGAGGCTTCGGCCAGCGTCAGGGCGATCTCGAGATCCGCGCGGGCGTGATCGCCCAGGTTGGTGACTTCCGGCGTGCCGGAGGTCAGCGTGCCTGTCTTGTCAAAGACGACGGTATCCACTTCTGCCAGCCGTTCCAGCGCGGTGGCGTGTTTTATCAGCATGCCCCGCTTGAACAGCCGGCCCGAGGCAGCGGTTGTCACTGCAGGCACCGCAAGGCCCAGCGCACAAGGGCAGGTGATGATCAGCACCGCGGCGGCGATGTTCAGCGCCGTGCGGATGTCGAAAGTGTAGAGATACCAGCCGGCAAAGGCGAGCGCCGACAGAATGTGCACGCCGGGCGCGTAAAGTTTCGCAGCACTATCGGCCAGTGACGTATAACGGGACCGGCCGGATTCCGCGATGGCAACCAGATCCGCCATCCGGTGCAGCGATGTGTCCTCGCCCACCGCGGTTGCGCGGATGGTCAGCGGGCCTGTGAGGTTCACCTCACCGGCGGAGACAGCCAGACCCGGTTCAGCAAAAACCGGCAGGGTTTCCCCGGTCAGCAGCGACCGGTCGAGTTCGGACTGGCCGTCAACGATCTCGCCATCGACCGGCATCCGCCCGCCGGGGCGCACCAGGATCAGGTCGCCAATGGCCAGATCCGCAACCGGAACCTCGTATTCGTCACCCTCCAGCAGCCGGATCGCACGGGGTACTTCCAGCGCCGCCAGTTCCTCTGCTGCCGAGCGCGCCACAGCGCGGGTACGGTAGTCCAGATATCGGCCCGCCAGCAGGAAAAACGTGAGCGTCAGAGCTGCGTCGAAATAAGCATGTTCGCCCGAAAGGAAGGTTTCCCACAGCGATGTGATGAGCGCCAGCACCAGCGCCAGGACAATCGGCACATCCATGTTCAGCCGCCCGACCCGCAGCGCGGTCCAGGCGTTGGCAAAGAAGGGCTGCGCCGAGAAGATGATCGCAGGGAATGTGATGGCAGCCGAAATCCAGTGGAACATGTCCCGCGTGGCATCAGACGCGCCTGACCAGACCGAGATCGACAGGAGCATCACGTTCATCGAGGCGAAAAAGGCCACCGCCAAGCGCATCAGAAGATCCCGCCCGGCCTTGTCATTCTGGGTGGCCGCCAGCGCTGCGAGATCCAGTTCATGCGCCTCGAAACCGGCCCGCTCCAGCACCGGGATCAGGTCGGCGGCGCGCACCTCCGGGTCTGCCTCGATCAGCGCCCGTTTCAGGGTCAGGTTCACCCGAGCCGAATGGATGCCCGGATGGGCGTTCAGCTCCCGCTCCACCGTCGAAATACAGGCCTGGCAGTGGATGCCCGGCAGAGACAGCGCCAGCCGCGCCTCGGTTGGCGCCTGCTCTGCCGCGTCATGCGGGGCGGCAATACAGGCGGGACAGGCGACGAGCGAGGGGCGGAGCTGCGCGGTCATCGCGTTCAGCCTTTCACATGAAGGATCACCCGCTGGGTGAATTCGGTGCCATCCTTGGCCCGTGCCACCATCCGGATGTTCCAGTTGCCTGGACCCAGATCAGCCGGAGCCACATAGGCCTGGCCGTCAAATGTGAACTCCGGCTTCTGGTCGTCCTGCACATGGGTCGCCCGGCCCAGTGTTGCGCTCAGCTTGGCGACCTCCACCGGGGTACCGTCGGCGTCCGTGATCTCAAGCTTGACCTGATCCCCCTGCGAAGATGCATAGACCGACCAGCCCAGCGCCTCCTGCGCGGAGCGGCGCTGGTCAAACTCCTGGCTGGCCACGTAGGAGTTCTTCACCTCCAGCCCCGGGAAGGTTTTCACCGCATTGACCGCCAGAATGATGTTCACCCCGATGATCACCGCAAAGGCACCGCCGAACAGCAGGATGGCGTGTTTGCCGGTGAATTCGCGTTCGCGCTTGGCCATGGCTCAGTTCCCCTTGCCGTTAAAGCTGGTGTCCTTGTGGGCCCGTTCCCCGTTTATCAGATCCTCGACCCAGATGCGAACCGGAGTGCTGGAGGCCTGCGACGGTGCAGAACCCTTGGCGGAAACGATGTAGACCCGCTGCAGCAGCGCTGTATCCGCCGGGACGTTCACCGAATGATAGACCGTGCCCTCCAGCTGAAGACGCATGGCCGGGTCGCCCTTGATCGACAATTTGAACACGCGGTCCTCGCCGTGCTTGTTGCGCAGGCGCACGTCATAGGTGTTGCGGATCGAGCCGTCCGACAGGGTTACAAAGGTCGGGTTGCGTTCCGGTGCAACGGTCAGTTCGATATCGGAGCGGATGAACAGCGCAAACAGCAGCCCCACCCCCACCAGCGACCACAGGCTGGTATACATGATGGTGCGCGGGCGCAGGATATGCTTCCAGATATTCTTGGGCGGCTGGCCCTCGCGCTCCAGCGTCTCGTCCGACAGAGCCATGTAGTCGATCAGGCCGCGCGGCTTGCCGATCTTGGCCATCACATCATCGCAGGCGTCGATGCACAGCGCGCAGGTGATGCACTCCATCTGCTGGCCGTCGCGGATGTCGATCCCCACCGGGCAAACGTTGACGCAAGCCATGCAGTCGATGCAGTCGCCCTGCCCTTCGGCCACCTGGCCCTTCTTCAGCTTGCCGCGCGGCTCGCCCCGCCATTCGCGGTAGCCGACGGTCAGCGTGTCTTCATCCATCATCGCCGCCTGGATGCGCGGCCAGGGGCAGGCATAAATGCAGATCTGCTCGCGCGCGAAGCCTCCGAACAGGAAGGTGGTCGCGGTCAGGATCAGCATGGTGGAATAGGCAATGGGGTGCGCGTTCAGCGTCACCAGATCATAGGCCAGCGTCGGCGCATCAGCAAAGTAGAAGACCCAGGCACCACCGGTGGCGAGACCGATCAGGAACCAGGCCACCCATTTGGTCACCCGCAGGCGTGCCTTGCGGAAATCCATTTTCTTCTGCCGGTGCAGGCGCAGGCGGGCGTTGCGGTCGCCCTCAATCCATCGTTCCACCAGGATGAACAGGTCGGTCCAGACGGTCTGCGGGCAGGCATAGCCGCACCAGACCCGGCCCAGCGCCGAGGTGAACAGGAAAAGTCCAAGCCCGGCCATGATCAAAAGACCCGCCACGAAGTAGAACTCATGCGGCCAGATCTCGATCCAGAAGAAGTAGAACCGGCGGTTTGCCAGATCCAGCAGCACCGCCTGATCCGGCAGCGACGGCCCGCGGTCCCAGCGGATCCAGGGGGTCAGGTAGTAAATCCCCAGCGTCACCGCCATGATGTACCATTTCAGGTTGCGGAACTTGCCGGACACGCGCCGCGGGAAAATTGGCTCTCTGGCGGCATAGAGGCTGGGGGCCGGGTTGGAATCGCTCACGGACTCTCTCCGTTTTGTGGCAGTGCTGCCGCCCTTGTCACAGAAGCAAAGTGCCAGAACTTTGACGTGGATCAAAAAGCGCATCACACAATCATGTTTTCCGGCCCGGTTTTGCCCCCGGAGCGGTATTCCGCCACCTATGCCTGTGCCTGCCATGCTGCCAGAGGCAAGTTGCCGCAGAAGCCGGAAACACAGCGTTGGAGCGTTTTCCCGTGCGCCTCTTGGATGCAGTTCAGCGGGATATTTCCGGGTTCTTTGGAACCTTTTCCCGCTGGTGCGGGTTGGGGGGCTGTATTGCACGGTCTGAAGTGCGAAACACTCAGGAGATCAACCAATGAAACATCTTACGCTTTCGGCTTCGCTGATCATCGCCGCGGCGGCCCCTGTGGCTGGCGGCACGGACGGCAGCATTTCCGCAAGCGGCCCACTCAGCGGCGGCACGGCTTCAGAGGGCGGCCTATCGGCCCTGATCCCCGACGCAGACGGGCCTGCGATGGAGCCACTGGGCATGAATGAGGTTACTGCATCAGAATTGACCGGAGCTCCAGCCTATGACGCCGAGGACGAGCATATTGGCGAGCTCTCGCAGGTCGTGGTGAACACCAGTGGCGGCGTCGAAGCCGTCATCATCGATGTGGGCGGCTTTCTGGGCTTCGGTGAAAAGCCGGTCGAGCTGTCGATGGGGGATATCGAGATCGTGCAGGCCGAAACCGACGTGCGTATCTTAACCCATCTGACACGCGAGCAACTGGAAGCCCTGCCGGACTACCAGCCCGGATAAGATCCGAATTCATGGCGGCCTTCTGGCCGCCATGATCACCGCCGTTTGTTTGTCTTCCCTGGTTCCGGTTTCCTGCCTCGTACCAGTGTCCCGGGGAATGTCACTTCCAAGCGGCCTGCAAGACCGGGTTCCGAAAGGAACCCGGTCTTTTGGTGCTCGGCTGCAGCGCATGGCAATCAAACAAGCCCCGCCGCGAACGAAGCAGCAGCGGTAAAGAGCGCGGACAGTGTGAGCAAGACGATCAGCCCGTCGCGGGTCAGCATGGCCACGGCCAGGAGGCTGACAATGCCGCCCAGCACCGACGAGGAAAACGGGACAATTTCCAGCAGGGGCATCAGAGCGCCGCAGATCAGGCACACGGCCTGGATGACCGTAAGAAAGGGCTGGCGGGTCAACAATGCCAGCCGCTTGCCCGAATGACGGTCCATCCATCGCACGCTCCCGCGTAACGCCGCCGCCCCCTTGCGCACGGTATCAGCCTTAATCCTGCGGCGGCCCAGCCAGCCGGGGATCCACAGGTGCTGCCGCCCCATCAGCATTTGAGCCGAGATCAGGCAGATCAGCGCACCGCAGGCAGAGGAAAACAGCGGCACCCCGCTGAGTGGTGTGACCACAGCCATGGCCGGGACTGCCAGAACCGCCGGAAGCGAACTCTGCCCCAGTTCCTCTGCAAACCGGCGGACGGTGATGCCGCCGCGGTTTCTGCGCGCAAGACTGCTGGTTTCCTTCAGCACATGTTCAACAGGCTGGTTCGCTGAAGTCATTTTGCCCCCTTCCTCTGGCGGTTCCGGTTTAGAAAGGCAACGCGACTGCCGGTCTGTAGTTCCAAGCGCCTGATTTCCGCAAGAATCCGCCGATGCATGTACATTCAGCGGGCCTTCAGGATTTTTGCAGGAACCTTTCTTCTGGCCGGTGCGTTCTGTCGGTGCATCCCCAAGAGGGACACAATTGGAAAGGAATACCGACGATGAAACATCTGCTCCGCACCACCGCTCTTGTTGCAGCTATGGCCACCGCAGCTACCGCTGGGTCCATGGTGTCCGAAATCGACGTGACCGCCGATCTGAGTGCGATTGAGAACCATCCGGCAGCAAAAGTCTGGACCAGCCTCGAAACCGATCTGGAAACCGCCCTCGCAGAGAAGCTGGTAGGCCAGATCGCCGAAGCCGGTGCCGAGGACGCGGCAGAGATCCATGTGGAGATCGACTCGGTGGCACTGGCCAGCAATTTCGAGCAGGCGCTGGGTGTCGGCGAATGGGTCCTGAAGGGCGATGTGGATATCGATATGGCCGATGCCTCCAAAGATATGCGCTATGACCTGACCGTGTCCGCGGACCAGCTGAACGCCTACTACCCCGAAGGCATCGATCCCGCAGCCGTGACCGTTGACAGCGACCTGTTCTACAATGCCGTCATTGATGCCTTCGCAGGCAATGTGGCCTCGAAACTGCAATAAGGAGGCCGGCATGCGTATCATGATAGCTTTGCTGGCACTGGCAGGCCTGGCGGCCTGCGAGACCGCAGAAGGCTTCGGCAGGGATGTATCGAACCTTGGCAATGAAATCACCGAGGAATCGCAGGAAGCTCAATAAGTCTTGCGGCCTCCCCCCCGTCCCAAAGGCCCGGTGCAGTGCTGCACCGGGCCTTTTTCATTCGCTTGTCGAGGGCGGGGCAAATTCTCCGGGTGGCCGCGGATGCAAGCAATCCGGGTCAGACAATGTCTTCGGTAGCACCTGGCAAGGGCTGCTGCAGTTCCGCCATCCTGTCCGGGTCATGCGGCACCAGCAGCCCGCGCCGGGCCTCGGGGCGGCGCACCTGGTTGCGGCGGATTTCCTGCTGCCACCAGGCGGCAGCGCTGGCCGGATCCAATGCCTGCTCCGGCAGGTCTTCCTGCCACCAGTGCCGGGCCAGCGTGTGCCAGAGCTGACCGATCCGGTCTTGCCGGGTGATCCGCAATGCGGCCTCGGTATCCCAGCGCATAGAGCGCCCGTTGAGATTGGCCGACCCCACCAGAGCAAAATCCCGGTCGGCTATGAGCGCCTTGCTGTGCACATAGACCAGCGGCGAGCCTGCCAGGGTCGAGGGCGCGTCCCGCGCAGCCATCCGGCGCTGCACCGGGCTGGCGATACAGGCGCGGGATCCAAAAGCGGAACTCACGGTCTCAAGCGCCTCAGCCTGCAGAGCCATGCCATAGCGGGCATCAAGTTCCTGGTTCCCGTCAAAGGCAACATCTTCCGGCAAGCCGGGAAGAATAAGGATCAGCGATAGATCTGGGTTGCGGCGGGCCGCATCTGCCAGCCCGCGTGCAATGACGCTGGAGCGCAGAAACTGGGTCTCCAGATAAATAAGGCTGCGGGCAGCGGCAAATGCGGCCAGGTGGTCTTCTTCGATTTCGCGAAGAACCGTCTTTGGCGACAGCGCCCAAAAGCCCGCTTGGCGCGGAACCGACAAGGTGCGACGGATGTGCTTGCGGGCAGGCGGCGGCCTGCGCCCGGCTATGTCCTCCAGAAAGCTGTCGAGATGATCCGCGGCTTCCTCTGCTTCGGGACCGCGCAGCAGCAATTGCACATCCGCCCATGTCTTGAACGCGGGCTGGTCGTGGGCGGTGGTGTCGTACCGGCGGTGGTTCTGATCCAGCCCGCCGATGTAGAGAACCTGACGGTCGATCACCGCAATCTTTTGGTGATGAGAAACAGGATAGAGCTGCGGCAGACCGCGGTTCGCGGCGGAGGGCCTGAGCCGCCGCGGCAGCTTGCGAAGCTTACGGATCACAAAAGGTGAAAATGCCAGCCGCGGCAGCAAGCCGGCCCGTGCCGGATGCAGCGCCGCGGTCACCGACAGACGCGCAGCCGTTTCCGGCGCAAGCCCGCTGGCAATCTCCCTGGCCTGGGCAAGCGTGTTTTGCGCAGCCGCGTGCAACGGGGCCGCCATCACCGGGTCAAAATCGCTCACCACCAGGCGGACGCGCACGCCGCGGCGCAGGGCATCCGCGATCAGTTCTGCCCAGGTTTCCCCTGTCTTCTTCGCGTCCGGGCTCAACAGCTTGGTGGCGAAATCGAACAGCCGGAAGCTCGCGCTGATTTCATTCTTGGCCTCCAGCACCGCACGCTCAAAAGCCGGCCAGGCCTGTTCAGCGGTGACCAGAACTGAAAAGTCCGGGCAGCGGACGTCATCATGCTGCGGGTTCTTCTGCGTCATGATCCTGTTCTGTGTCCCTTGCGGCTGGCGGAACTGCACCGGCGGCAACGGGAAAGCCCAGCCGGTAGGTGTAAGCCGTCTCTGTCTCGCCGGTACTCACGGTGCCGTCAAGCTGTGCCGCAAAAGCCATCATCAGCCGTGCGCCAATGCCGGTTCCCTGAAGGACTTCATCCTCTGCCGCCAGCGGCTGCCCCTTGGTGTTGGTGATTTCAAGCTCCAGCCAGTCCGGCGCTGTTTCTAGCAGACGGACATCAATCCGAGGGCGTCCGCCGTCAGGCACACCCAGGTATTTGACTGCGTTGGTCATCGCCTCCGACACCAGCATCGAGAGCGTGACACCCTGATCCTGGGTCAGCGGAACAGGCGCGAGGTCGGTTTCGATCACGATCTCCTGCCCGGTTCCGGCGTTCATCGATCCGATTTCCGAGATCAGCTCCTGGATCAGGTCGCGGCTGTCAACAGTTGTGATATCCGGGTTGGTGTTCAGGCTGCGGTGAATGGTGGCCAGCCCCCGCACCCGGCGCTGCAATTGCGACAGCATGCGGCGGGCCTCGGGCGTCTGTGCCGTTCGGCCCTGCATGTTCATGATCGAGGCAACTAGCTGGAGGTTGTTCTTGACCCGGTGGTGCACCTCGCGCAGCAGGATTGTCTTTTCTTCCAGGTCCAGCTCGCGCCGCCGTTCTGCCTCGCTCAGGATGGCAACCATCCTGTTGAAGGACTGCTCCGCTTCCTCGAACTCGCGCGGCGGGTTGTGAAGTTCGAGCCTGGGGTCCTCACGTTCCCCCAGCGCATAACGGCGCATGGCCCGGCGCAGCGCGCTGAGGTGGCGGATAACCATCTGCTGCAGGCCAAGAACCGCCACGGAAATCCCTGCAAGCCACATCAACACCGGAAACGCGATCGTCATCAGGGAGGCCGGGTTTCTGGCCGCGGTCATGGCGTTTTCCACCGGCCAGCTGCCGACCACCGAAACCTGCCCGGGAAGAATTTCACTCACAGCAAAGAACCGTTCGCTGCCCGAACGGTCATCCTCAAAAAAGGTCTCCCCGGTGTGCGCCAGCAGATCCCGCCGCGGCACCGAAACGGGCAGCACTTGCGCCGCGTCCTCTTCCGGCACGCTGGAGGAAAGGATTTCGCCCTGCGCGTCGATTGTCACGTACTGGATGCCCCGGTCGGACCAGTTGTTTCCGAAATCTGCTGCGGCGACCTTGTGCGGGATGGCTATGGACACATATCCCAGCAATATACCGTCGCGCTGCACCGGGCTGGTGGCCAGCAGGAACGAGCCGCCTTCCCCCAAAAGATCGCGGCCCAAAGCAAAGGACAACTGCGACGTCTGGCGGGCCTTCAAGTACATCCACCGGTCAGACACGTCCCGAGCCTTACCATCAGATGCGCAAATCATCCGGCCATCCGGTGTGATGAAAGCCGCGAAGGTGAACGGGTTCGGGCCGTCCGTGAAAGCCTGCAGAAGACTGCTGCAGGCGCGGCGGTCGTCCAGAACGGGAAGTATGGCCGCCGCGACCCCTTCTGTAGCGCCGCCAGCGCGCTGCAATAGTTCGCGTTCCTTGGATGCCGCCCGTTCGGTCCGGTCAAGCAGCGATGCATGCGACAGCCGGGTGGCCTCATCGACAACAGCATAAGTCTGATAGAGCGCGATCATGCCCAGCGGCAGCAGCGCAAACGTCATCAGCGCTGCGAGCCGGACCAGAAGCCCCCCTGCCTGCAACCGCGGCATTGAAATCATGCGGCGCTCTGCTGCGCGACAATTCCGGCTGTCACGGTGTCGGTCAGCTCAATCTGACCGTCTTCGTCCAGATCCATCAGCTCAGCCAGACGGGCACGGGCGCGATTGACACGGCTTTTGATGGTGCCGGTTTTGACGCCGCACATTCCGGCGGCCTCATCGTAGGAAAACCCGCCTGCGCCGACCAGCACCAGCGCTTCGCGCTGCTCATCGTTGAGCTGAGCAAAAGCCACATGAAAGTCGCGCATGTGAAGCCGTCCGTCGTGATCCGGTTTTTGCGCCAGGCTGCCGGACAGTGCCCCGTCGGCATCCTCGACCTCGCGCTTGCGCTTGCGGCGCAGCGAGTAAAAGGTGTTGCGCAGGATAGTGAAAAGCCAGGCGCGCATATTCGAACCCGCTTCGAATTTCTCGATGTTGGTCCAGGCCTTGACGAGCGTATCCTGCACCAGGTCGTCGGCGGTGGCGCTGTTGCGGGTCAGGCTGATGGCAAAGGCGCGCAGAGCACCCAGATGGTTGACCAGGTCGTCCCTGGGATCCGGTTGTGTCTCAGTCATTCGAGGTACTCTCCTCTGACTGCTTCATCTTTCCCAGAGTCTCTTTTTCCTTCAGCTGTTTCAGCAGGTCAGTGAAGCGGTCCGGCACAGGTTCGCTGGCGACCTGTTCGAACGCCCGCTTGAGGTTTTCGTCGATTTCGCGGTCGGCCTGCTCATTCCGGGGCCGGGCACGTTGTGGCTGTGTCATGCGATCCATCAATTTTTTGCGCGGTTTCTGGAACCAAACGCGCGGCGGTGCGTATAGTTCCATATATATTGTAAAAAAAAGGAACGTCGCACAATGACCGCTCAATCGGGAGAACTGATCGCCAGCCAGATTGGTGCCAACCTGCCCTATTTGCGCCGCTATGCGCGTGCGCTGACAGGCAGCCAGAGCAGCGGCGACAAATATGCCCTGGCGGCGCTGGAGGCGATCCTGGCAGGGGAAGCCGAATATGACAGCAGCCTGTCGCCCAAGGCCGCCCTGTTCCGGGTCTTCCACGCAATCTGGTCTTCCACCGGGGCACCGGCAGGCGAAGATGAAGCCGATACCGGACTCGCCGCCAAGGCGCAAAGGCATCTGCGCCAGCTGACACCGAACACCCGTGAAGCGCTGCTGCTGCACACGATAGAGGAATTCAGTTCTGCCAGCACAGGTGTTATCATGGGGGTCAGTGAAGACGAGGCTTCCGAACTGATTTCAATTGCTTACGAGGAAATGTCACGCGCCACTGCAGGCCGGGTGATGATCATCGAGGACGAGGCCGTTATTGCCATGGACCTGGAAGCGATTGTCACAGCTATGGGCCACAGTGTCACCGGCATCGCCCGTACCGAAGCCCAAGCGATGGAGCTTGCCTCCAGCGCCCCCGCCGAGCTTGTGCTGTCGGATATCCAGCTGGCCGACAATTCCAGCGGCATAGATGCCGTGAACGGCATACTGGAAAAACACGGCGACCGCCCGGTCATTTTTATCACTGCCTATCCCGAACGTCTGCTGACCGGGGAAGGCCCCGAACCAGCCTTCCTCATTTCCAAACCCTACACGGAAGAGCAAGTCCGCTCTGCCGTCAGCCAGGCGATGTTCTTTTCTTCCACGGAAACGCTGAAAGTCTGAAGACCGCTCACCAGTTGCCGACGTCCTGGCCGGACCGCCCCGCGGTCCGGTTTTCATTTGCTCCTTGGCAAAAGCCCCCGGCCGCGATAGCGGCCGGGGGCTTTGCTACGCCGTCCACGCACGGAGGCGATGAAATTCAGGATTACGACTTGGCGATTGCGCGCAGCATCCAGGCCGCCTGTTCATGAAAGGCAGAGCGAGCCGTTGCCAGGTCCTCTGTCACGATGTCACGGCGGCGGCCTGCCAGTTCTGCCAGCGCATGCATGCGCTGAGCAATCCGCTCATGGCTTGCGGCCAGATCCTGCGCCATTTCACCGGCGCTCAGCTCTCCGCTGGGATCCTCGATCTTGGAGCGGTTCAGCACTTCGTCCATGCGCGATGGCGCCAGATGCCCCAGGGCACGGATGCGTTCTGCCAAGTCGTCGGCCGCGGAGAACATGTTTTCGTATTGCTCTTCGGTCAGCTTGTGCATTGAGAAGAAGGCCGGGCCTTCCACATTCCAGTGGCAAGCGTGGGTCTTGAAAACCAGACGGTACGTATCTGCGAGCACGTCCGCCAAGCCGTCAGCGATTGGGCCAGTGTCCCTGACACCGGTTTCAACTTTGTCGGGGCTTGGTACGGCGGTCAGTGCGCCAGTCATGGGATACTCCTTTTCTGTTGCAGGTCGCTTACAATGGATAAACGCAGGCGAGGCGGGATTGTTCCGCCCCGCCGGCAAGAGAATGCAGGCATTCTGCATTTGGCCGCGCGCCGCCGTCAGCGGGAAGCGCCGCGAAGCAGCCGGACGATCAGCGCTGCCGCGAAGAGAAGCAGGAAGATGAAGAACAGGATCTGTGCGATCCCTGCGGAGGCCGTAGCAATGCCGCTAAATCCGAAGATGCCGGCGATGATTGCAACGGCCAGGAAGACAAGTGCCCAGTAAAGCATGCCATCTCCTTTCTGTTGCTGGTTTCACCTACCCAACCCGCGGCCGCTGGATTTGTTCCAATCCACGCGGAGCACTTTTTCCGAAAATCGTTGCGGCCTCCCTGCAGGGCGCGGAGCGGTGCACCTGCTCAATCGCAAAGCCGAGAAGGCAGACCGCTTGCGGCCGCGTCAGATCAGCGGCCTGATATCAGGGGCGGATTCCTCGATCATCGCCATTTCGGCGAGCGCCGGGATATTTCTGATCTTCAGAATCCCGTTCTGCCATTCCGCCAGCTTGGTATCACGCAGAGCCTTCAGCATCTTGTTTGTGTGCACCAGGGACAGCCCCAGCGCGTCTGCCAGGTCCTGCTGGCGGTAGGGCAGCGGCACTGCGTTCTTGACCTCCATCCCAACGGCCTTAAGCCGTTCATAGATCCGGACAAGCGCCCAGGCGATGCGCTGCCGGGCATCTCGCTGGCCGAGCGAGGCAATGGTCTCGCCAAGGAAGTGCTCCTCTACCGCTGCAATCCACGTCAGGTCGTACGCACGCTCCGGATGATGCTGAAACAGTTCAAACAGCGCCGACCGGCGGAACACACAGAGTGTCATGCTGGTAGTGGCTTCGACAGAGTGCTTCATCTCACCCATCAGCCCCGCCTGCAAACCGGCAAAATCGCCCGGGAACAGAAAATTGATCACCTGCCGCCGGCCGTTTTCCAATGTCTTGTAGCGCGTGCCCATGCCCTTGAGGACTGTAAAAAGCTGCGGGCTGTTTGATCCTTCCAGCAGGATGGTTGTGCCTGCATCCACCACCATTTCTCCGGTTTTAAAGGATTGAGTGAAGGCGACCTCCTCGCGCGACATCGGCGTGAAAATGGCGCGTTTGCGTAGCGGGCAGTTCTGGCAGGCGGTCGCAGACATCGTCTTTCCCCTTCAGCTCTATGTCACAGTTTAATGCGTGTGATGCCAGAAAGTTCCAAAATCGCAGACCATAGGGGGAGCGAAGCAATGGAGCGGCAGAACCGCGAAGGCGCACAGGTCTACCTGATCGCGTCCAGGAATTACCTCGTCACTTGCGATATCTGCGACGCCATACTGGACTTTGACCCGGCTGCGGAGATCAGCGTGCAGAGAGGCCAGGAATCGGCGCTTCCAGTTCTGTCACGCTACCGCAGGATCGCAGTGGCTTTCATGGAGTGCGGGTCCGACGTGGTAACGCGTTTGAAGATCGACCAAACCGTTCGCAGCTGCGGTGGAAGGCTCATTCTGATGGGCAGTGCAGCCGAGCGGGACTTGGAAAGGCAATCCAGGATGCTGAGATGGCCGGTGCTCGTCAGGCCCGTGTCGACGCGGATGATCATGGGGCACCTGATACCCCCGGACACGCGGCCAGGGAACAAAACCGGTGTCTCCGGGGTTGGTACTCTGAATTCTGCTTCCGGCAGCGCCTAGAAAAGGAGAAACGATATGCTTGGTTGGGCAATTACATTTTTGGTGATCGCTTTGGTCGCAGCGCTGCTCGGGTTCGGCGGCATTGCAGGCGCGTCGGCCGGTATCGCTAAGATCCTATTCGTCATTTTCCTGATCCTCTTTGTTGCCGCGATGGTTGCGCGCGCAGTGAAGGGCAAGCCTCCCGTGTAAGATCTCTCTCACACTGCGGTCCGGGGATCTTTCAATCTCCGGAACTCGCGGTGCCGGATGACGGTTATCCGGGGGGAGCCGTCATCCGTCCCTTTGGCCTGCACCGTGACGCCGCTATTTTCGTCGGCCTGCGCAGACCGCCCCCCGTTTCCTGCTCAGACTCACGCTTTACTCACGCGGCGTTACCGGTCAGGCACTTGCCACCCGGGCCAAGGCCATTAAGGTTGTTCCCGCACGCACAATTCGGAGACGGCCAAATGCAAGATCTCACTCCCGCCCCGGACCTGAAGCCCGTCTCTGCGCAGCCAGACCTGCCGGACAACCCTCCGGGGCTGCATGAGCGGGCACTGCATTTCCTGGCCCGGTTCCTGCCGCTGGCCTACTTCCGGCGCCCGCCCAAGATCATCATTATCGACGCAACTAACAGTTGCAACCTGCGTTGCCCGGTCTGCCCTGTGACGTTTGCAATGAAGCGCAAGCGCGGCATGATGAAGCCGCATGTGTTCCGCAAGATCATTGACGATTTCAAGGACCAGCGGGAAAAGCCCGCGATCTACTTCAGCTTCTCAGGCGAGCCGACGCTGCACAAGGATTTACCGGATTTCATCGCTTACGCCCATGAAAACGGCCATGACACCTATCTGTCGACCAACGCCACCCGCTTGACGCCCCAGATGAGCGAGCGGCTGATCCGCTCAGGCCTCGCCCGGGTGAACCTTTGCATGGACGGGTTTTCCAAGGAAGCGCAGGAGACCTACCGGGTCAATTCCGATTTTGATGACGTCAAGGCCAGCATTGAAGAATTCCTGAACATCAAAAAACAGATCGGCTCCAAATCTCCGGTGACTGTGCTGCAGACGTTGCTGACCAGTTACTCCGAACCCCAGATGGACGAGATGGAGGCCTGGGCCAAGGAGGCCGGTTTTGACCGGGTCAGGTTCAAGACTTTCTCGATCGGGTCTTACACTTCTGCCGACCAGAAACGCGAGTTTGCGCATTTCCTGCCGCGCCAGAAGGAATTGCGCCGCCATCCGCGCCATACCAGCCATGCCATGTGCACGGTGCCGCTGTTCCAGTCAGTAGTGTTCTGGAACGGTGATCTGGGCCTCTGCTGCATCGACTACGATCAGGTGATTCAGCTGCCGAATGTCGAACAGGACGGCTTCCTCGCCGCCTACCGCTCGGACGAAGCCGCCCGCGCCCGCAAGCGCGGCTTCCTCAAACAGTTCGGCATCTGCAAGACCTGCTCTTTCTCCAACGCCGAAAACATGGGCATCCGCCGCGACCTCAAAAAGTAACCCCGGAAAGTCATTCATCTTTCTTCAAATACTCAGGGGGTGAAGGCCAAAGGCCTGAGGGGGCAACGCCCCCTCCCCTTTAGCGTTGCAGCAGGATCGGGAACCAATCCTCGCGCAGGCGCTGCCCCGGCTGCATATCGTGGCCTGGAAACGGCGGCGAAGTGCGGCCCGGGCGTTCCACATATCGGGCATCGTCCCCCACCAGCCGCAACGAGAAAGCGCGGCGGCGCGACTTGGAGGTATTGCCGCGGGCGCCGTGCAGGATCTTGTAGTTGAAGGCCACCGCGTCACCCGGCTGCATCGGGTACTCCAGCACGGTCATGCCTTCGGCATCCGGGTCCGGGACTGGCATGTATTGGCCTTCATCCGGAAAGAAATCCTCTTCTGATACCCAGCGGGTCGGCAGCACTTCCTTCTCCCATTTGTGCGAGCCGGCCACGCAGCGCAGGGTCGCGTCCTGCACCTCGTCCAGCGGAGACCAGAAGCTGATGGTATGACTGCCCTCAACGAAGTAGTAAGGGCCGTCTTGGTGCCAAGGGGTCGGCATCGAGGTGCCCGGCTCCTTCACCAGCACATGGTCGTGGAACAGCTGTACCGAAGTGGATTTCATCAGGTCAGCAGCGACTTCAGCGACCGGGGAGTCTTCAATCGCCTGCTGGAACTCAGGAATGCGGCTCCAGTTGCAGTAGTCGTCGAAGAACCGCCCGGTCTGGCCCGCTTTTTCATTGTTCGACGCATAAGGCCCGGGGATTTCCATATTTGCAGCAACCCCTGCGCGCAGCAGTTCAACCTGGTCCGCGAACAGACCGCGGATCAGAACCACGCCGTCGCGCTGGTATTGTTCGACATGCTCCGGGGTGATGAGGGGGTGGACCATTGCTGCCTCCGCTTCTGAATGATGCAATTCTGATGCGCTATTCCTGCCGCGGCACAGGCATAGTTTCAAATCATATCTTTCTAAGATACCCTTCATCTCATGTTATATTTGACTTTGCGCCACTACGAATACATCTGCGCCGTAGCCCGGCATGGCAGCCTGTCCGCCGCGGCGGAAGCCATGCATGTCAGCCAGCCAGCACTTTCCGCGGCGCTGAGCCGGATCGAAGACCATCTGGGCCATCCGCTATTTCTGCGCCGCCGCGGGGCGGCGCTGGCGATGACGTCGCAGGGCAGGCTATTTGCCGAAAAAGCCCAGTTGCTGCTGGAGCAGGCAGCCCTGCTGGAAGACCCCAAGGCAGCAAGCGCCGGGCAGCAGCGTCTGCTGCTGGTCTGCTTCTCCGACCTAGCCCCTTTCCTGCTGGCCCCTGCCTTGAAGGCGCTGCGTCTTGCCATGCCAGAGGTTGAGATCAGCCACCAGGCCTGCGGTTTTGAGCCTCTGATCACAGCCTTGTCAGAGGGCGAGGCAGATCTGGCGATAACCTATGACCTAGGACTGGACGCGGGTTTCAGCCGGGCGGAATTGCAGCGGCTGTCACCGCATGCGCTGCTACCGCCGGATCATCCGCTGGCCGGACGCGGCGCTATTTCTCTGACTGAGCTGGCGGAGCACCCGCTGGTTCTGTCGCAGGAGGGGCTTTCAGTGCAGCATATGCTGGGGCTGTTCAAGGCGCACGGGCTTGTGCCGCGGATTGCGCACCGGGCGGATTCGCTGGAGCTTCTGCGCAGCCTCGCAGCCAATGGCGAAGGTGTCGGTATCAGCTACAGCCTGCCGCCCGGCGGCATGAGCTATGACGGCAAACCTTTGCGCACGGTCCGGGTCATCGATCCGGGGGCAGAGGAACCGGTGATTCTGGCAGCACATGCAGAGCTGCCAGAGGCCTCTGCGGCCCATCAGGCCTACCGCATTTTGCAAAGAGAACTGGGCGCCGCCGGGTCAGACCTTGCGCAGGCGGATCACGACGTCAACTGATGCGATCTCCATCCCCTCAGGCGCTTCCGGCAGCTTGTGGATCACCAGTTCCTGCGCAGGGGCATCGCTGACGCGGCCCTCATCCTCCCAGAAAAAATGGGGGTGATCATGGGTATTGGTGTCGAAATAGCTTTTGGAGCCGTCCAGCGGTATTTCCTGCAACACGCCCGCATCGCAGAAGGCGCGCAGAGTATTGTAGACGGTGGCCAAAGACACTGCAGCACCGTTCTTTTGGGCCGACTCGAACAGGCTTTCGGCGGTGATGTGGCGGTGCTTGCCGTCGCCGACCAGCAATTCGGCAAGCGCAACCCGCTGCCGGGTGGGTCTCAGCCCGGCATCTGTCAGCCAGCGTGTGGCCACTTCTTCGCTATTCGGCGTCATGAGCAGGTCCTGCTTCGCGTTGCTGACCGTATATATAGGTGCAACACCCGGAGGTTTTCAAATGAAATTCATTCGCAGCTGGCGGGCCGACTCCGATGCGCCTGCGGCACAATCAGTGCAGGAAGTGACGCGGGGTACCCTTGCAGGACCCTTTGGCCGGGTGTTACAGGGATCCAGATATATATACACGAACCTCAGGCAGGAGATGCGCCCGAATGGCCGATTACCCCAGCAGCTTTGACAAGGACGATTTGCTGAAATGCGCACGGGGCGAGTTGTTCGGGCCCGGCAACGCCCAGCTGCCGGCGCCGCCGATGCTGATGATGGATCGCATCACCGAGATTTCCGGCGATGGCGGCGAGCACGGCAAGGGCCATGTGATTGCCGAATTCGACATCACCCCGGACCTGTGGTTCTTTGACTGCCATTTCCCCGGCAACCCGATCATGCCCGGCTGCCTGGGCTTGGACGGGCTGTGGCAGCTCACTGGCTTCAACCTGGGCTGGCGTGGCTGGCAGGGCCGCGGCTATGCGCTGGGTGTGGGCGAAGTGAAGCTCACCGGCATGGTGCGTCCGGACCGCAAGATGCTGACCTACCGCGTGAACTTCACCAAGGCCGTGCAAACCCGCCGCCTGACCATGGGCGTCGCAGACGGCATCGTCGAAGCGGACGGCGAAGTGATCTACCAAGTCAAAGATATGAAAGTGGCCCTGTCCGAAAACTGATACGCTTTCCGGCAGGACATAAGTCACAGAAACAGGAGTACGCACATGCGCCGCGTCGTCGTCACCGGTTTGGGGATTGTCTCCTCCATCGGGAACAATGCCGAAGAGGTCACCGCTTCTTTGAAGGCCGGGAAATCCGGCATCGTTGCCAGCCCGGAAATGGCTGAGCACGGCTTCCGCAGCCAGGTGGCCGGCACGCTGAAAATCGACGTGGCCGAGCATGTGGACAAGCGCACCCTGCGTTTCATGGGCCCCGGTGCGGCCTATGCCCATATCGCGATGAGCCAGGCGATTGCCGATGCGGGCCTGTCCCAGGATCAGGTGGTCAACGAGCGCACTGGCCTGGTGGCCGGTTCCGGTGGCCCGTCGACCTCTGCTATGCTGACCGCGCATCAGACTGTGCTGAAATCCGGCGCGACCAAACGGATCGGTCCGTTTGCGGTGCCGAAGTGCATGTCCTCGACGATCTCCGCCAACCTGGCGACCGCGTTCAAGATCAAGGGCATCAACTACTCGATCACCTCGGCCTGCTCGACCTCCTTGCACTGCATTGGCAATGCCGCTGAACAGATCATGATGGGCAAGCAGGACGTGATGTTCGCCGGCGGCGGCGAGGAGCTGGACTGGACCCTTTCTTGCCTGTTCGACGCTATGGGCGCGATGTCCTCCAAGAAGAACGACGAGCCGGAAAAAGCCTCGCGTGCCTTTGACCAGGACCGTGACGGGTTCGTGATCTCCGGCGGCGGTGGCATCGTGGTGCTGGAAGATCTGGAGCACGCGCTGGCCCGCGGCGCGAAGATCTATGCAGAGGTGACCGGCTTTGCCGCAACTTCAGACGGACACGACATGGTCGCGCCGTCCGGTGAAGGCGGCGAGCGGGCAATGCGTCTGGCGCTGTCGACCCTGCCCGAAGGCCGCAAGGTGGATTACATCAACGCGCATGGCACTTCGACCCCTGTGGGTGATGTCGGCGAAGTTGAGGCCGCCCGCCGGGTGTTCGGCGAGGGCAAAGTGCCGCCGATCTCCTCGACCAAGTCGATGACCGGCCACGCCCAGGGCGCTGCCGGTGCGCTGGAGGCTATCTTCTGCCTCCTGATGCTGGACAATGATTTCATTACTCCGTCGATCAATGTCGACACCCTCGCCGAAGGCATCCTGCCGGGTGAGATTGCCACCAGCCTGGTGGAAAACGCAGGCCTCGACTCGGTGATGACCAACAGCTTCGGCTTTGGCGGCACCAACGGCTCGATGGTTCTGAGCAAGTACAAAGGATAAAAGACGATGGCGGGACTGCTGACAGGCAAGCGCGGCCTGATTATGGGCGTTGCCAATGACCGTTCCATCGCTTGGGGCATCGCCAAGGCCATGGCGGATGCCGGTGCCGAACTGGCCTTTACCTACCAGGGTGAAGCCTTTGGCAAGCGGCTGGAGCCGCTGGCGCAGACCGTCGGCTCTGACTTCATGGTCGATGTGGATGTGACCGATGATGCCTCGCTGGACGCGGCGTTTGAGCAACTGGCGGGCCGTTGGCCCTCACTTGATTTCGTTGTACATGCGATTGCCTATTCGGACAAGAACGAGCTGACCGGGCGTTTCCTGGATACCACGCGGGCGAACTTCAAGAATTCACTGGATATCTCGGCCTATTCCTTCATCGAGGTAGCGCGGCGCGCCCACCCGCTGATGAAGGAGAACGGCGGCACTCTGCTGACCCTGACCTATCAAGGTTCGAACCAGGTGGTTCCGAATTACAATGTGATGGGCGTGGCCAAAGCCGCACTGGAATCGGCGACCCGTTATCTGGCCAATGATCTGGGTCCGGAAGGCATCCGCGTGAACGCGATCTCTCCCGGCCCGATGAAGACCCTCGCCGGAGCCGCAATCGGCGGCGCGCGCAAGACCTTCAAGCACACCGCCCAGAACGCGCCGCTGCGCGACAATGCGACACTTGAGGCCGTTGGCGGAACTGCGGTTTACCTGGCCTCAGATGCCGGCGCCTGCACCACCGGCGAGATCATCCGGGTCGATGGCGGCTTTCACATCCTGGGTATGCCACAGCCGGATCAGCTGTAAAACCGGCACAAAGTGAAATGGAAAAGGGCACCCTTCCAGGTGCCCTTTTACGATTCAGTCAGTAATGTTTCACCTGTTTCACCTGTTTCACCTGTTTCAGCGCAATGAGCGGTCAAGCTCCATGTCCAGAACCGCGTTGTTTGCTTGAGCCGGATCCACCCAGGCCTTAAGTACGTCATTCTCAGAGATGCGGGCGCCGGCAAACTGCTCAGGCGACAACAGAACCAGCCGCTGGTTCGCCATCAGCCGCCCGCCCTGGGTGTCGCCAATATTCACATGAACGTAGATCTTGTCCGGTGCAAAAAGGCGGATATACGGATCCGCAGGTGTGCCGACCCGCTGCACTACCGCTTGATCTCTGATCCAGTCCGAACCGATCTCCTGATACTCCGGCCCCCCTAGTGCAGCAAGCGCGCCAGAAATCATTATGCTTGCAGAGAACGCAGTGATCAGCCCGCCCGCTGCCATCTGGAACACCCCTGCGTTACGCCCGATGTGATCCGGCCAACCGGAAAGCCGCATCAAGGCGCGTCCAGGCAGGTGAACCACCGCGACTTGGTCTCCTGGCTCAACCTCCTCCCACAATGCGATGGGAGCCACATCCTTGGCCGAATAGATCCGGCCGCCCTCGGTGCGTTCGAACTGCAGGTAATGGTACTTGGCAGGTTTTGCGCGGTCCCGCTCGCGCCTATCGGCATAGCCCTTCTTCAGCCATTTCCCGGTGACCCGAGCATTACATTCGACGCCCGACCTTTTAAGCCATGCCGCCTTGACGTAGGTCCAGAACCCGAGGTGGAGCAGAACCGCACCAAACGCGCAGGCCAGCGCAGCAGCGACAAGCGGCGACCAGTTAAACAGGATGTCGGCGACCGGGTCGCCCGGCTGATAGATTTCCGCGTTCATCCTTGCCAACTCCCTGCGTCCCATTCCTGGGGACACATTAGGAGGGCTCCCCGCCATCGCTCAAGCCCAAGTGGCCACTATTTATCAGGTTTGCAAGCGGCAGGAGCAGCCGCCCTATTCGCTCTAGGCAGCGGTGGTGTTGATCGAAACCAGCTCGACATCAAAGACCAGGTCCTTGCCCGCCAGGAAGTGGTTGGCATCCAGCGTTACCGTGTCGTCGCTGACTTCGACCACGGTTACAGGCAGCACCTGGCCATCGGGGCTTTGCATCTGCAACTGGGTGCCGAGATCCAGCGGAATATCTGCCGGGATACCCTCACGCGGGATATCCTGGCGCGCAGCAGGGTTGATCGGCCCATAGGCTTCGGTGCAAGGAATCTCGAGGGTCTTCTTGTCCCCTACGCCCATGCCTTCGAGACCGGCATCCATGCCGGCGATCACATGGCCCGCGCCCACGGTGAACTCCAACGGGTCGCGCCCTTCGGAACTGTCGAAAACGGTGCCGTCCGTCAGCTTACCAGTGTAGTGGATGCGCACGGTGTCGCCGTTCTTTACCCCTGTCATGAGATCTCCTATCGGTTACGGGTTGATAAAGGGGCGCAGCCTAGCGCCAGTAGACGCGATGTAAACCCGTATGGGTACAATTTCCTGCTTTGCCCGCTCTCTGCCTTCGTGCCACTCTCGCCGCAGGGGAGGACAGAATGCCGATCACCACCTGTATCTTCGACGCCTATGGAACGCTTTTCGATGTCGCCGCCGCCGCCCGGCAGGCCGCAAGTGAACCCGCATTTCCGCACCTGCAGGACAATTGGGCAGAGCTTGCCAGCCACTGGCGGCTGAAACAGCTGCAATACACCTGGCTGCGCGCCATCACCAATGCACACGCTGATTTCTGGGACGTGACGCAGGACGGGCTCGACTGGGCGATGGAGGCGGCCGGACTGTCCGGCGACGTCGCGCTGCGCCAGCGGCTGCTGGATCTCTACTGGGAGCTGCAGGCCTATCCGGAAGTGCCCGCGATGCTGCGGGAATTGAAAGACGCAGGCGTGAATACCGCGATCCTGTCAAACGGCTCCCCTGCCATGCTGGATGGCGCCGTGCAGTCGGCAGGGCTGAGCGATGTTCTGGATGATGTTCTGTCGGTGGAAAGCGTCGGCATCTTCAAACCAGATGCCCGCGTCTATGATCTGGTTGGCAAACGGTTCGGCTGCGCCAGGGAGGACGTGCTGTTCGTCTCCTCGAACGGCTGGGACGCGGCTGGGGCCGCCGGCTATGGCTTTGTGACCGCCTGGGTGAACCGCGCGGGCGAGCCCGTGGACCGCCTGCCCTGGAAACCGGCGCACATCCTGACAGATTTGACCACCATCCCGGACCTTGCAAAGGGCTGAACCGCAGATGCCTTTCTTTGACACTTCGGGCGGGCTGCGCCTGCATTACACAGACACCGGCGAAGGCCTGCCGCTTTTGTGCCTGGCAGGCCTGACGCGGGACGGCCGGGACTTCCGCTATTTTGCACCGCATGCCGCGCGCTACCGGATGATCTCCCTGGATGCCCGTGGACGCGGGCAATCGGATCATGACCCCGACTTCACGAACTACAATGTCCTGCGTGAGGCGCAGGATGTGCTGGAGCTGCTGGATCATTTGGGTGTCAGCCGGGGCGCCATCCTCGGCACCTCGCGCGGCGGGCTGGTGGCGATGACACTGGCGGCGATTTCCAAGGACAGGCTGTCGGCGGTGATCCTGAATGACGTCGGCCCTGAGATCCCGCCTGGCGGCATCGCCCGGATCATGGAGTATGTGGGCCGCCGCCCGGCAGCCAAATCTTATGCGCAGGCCGCGGAAACGTTGGAGCTTCTTATGGCTCCTGCCTTTCCGGACGTGCCGGCGGGCCGATGGCACGAGGAGGTCGAAACTTTCTACGATCAAACCCCGGACGGGCTTTCCCTTCGCTATGACCCGCGCTTGCGGGACGCGCTGCTGGCGCAAGCTGAAGCAGGCCCGCCGCCGGATCTTTGGCCGCTGTTCCTAGCGCTGGACGGCCTGCCCTGCGGCGTGATCCGCGGCGCGAATTCAGACATCCTGAGTGCAGAAACCTTTGCGGAGATGCAATGCCGCCTGCCCGCCTTGCAGGCAGCGGAAATCGCCAACCGCGGCCATGTTCCCTTTTTGGACGAGCCGGAAGCGCTCGCCCTCATCCATTCAGTTCTGGATCAGATCAAATGACCTCAATTGCCATGATCGAAGCCGCGGCGGAGCGGCTGAAGGGCCATGCCCGCGTAACCCCGCTGCTGTCCTCGCCGTTTCTCGACGAGATCGCCGGGCGGCGCCTGCTGGTGAAGGCGGAATGCCTGCAGCATACCGGGTCGTTCAAGTTCCGCGGCGGCTGGTCGGCGGTCTCGGCGCTGCCGGAACAGGACCGAAAGCGCGGGGTGATCGCCTATTCCAGCGGCAACCATGCGCAGGGGGTGGCGGCTGCAGCCAAGGCACACGGCGTGCCTGCGGTAATCGTGATGCCGGCGGATGCGCCGCAGCTTAAGATCCAGAACACCCGAGATCTGGGTGCCGATGTGGTGCTGTATGACCGTGCCGGCGGTGAAAGCCGCGAGGCAGTGGGCGCGCAATACGCTGAAGACCGCGGGCTGACGCTGATCAAGCCCTATGATGAGCCGCTGGTGATTGCCGGCCAGGGCACCTGCGGGCTGGAGATTGCCGAACAGGCCGCAGCGGAAGGTGTCAGCACAGCAGAGGTGCTGGTCAACTGCGGCGGCGGCGGGCTGTCTTCTGGCATTGCGCTGGCGCTGGAAGCCCGCACGCCAGACTTGCACGTCCGGCCGGTGGAGCCGGAAGGTTTCGACGACGTGACCCGGTCGCTGGCAGCAGGCGAAATCCGGCACAATCCCAGCCAGTCGGGCAGCATCTGCGACGCCATCCTGACACCGCAGCCGGGGGATGTCACATTTCCGATCCTCAGCCGCCTGTGCGGTTCGGGGCTCGTCATCACCGAGGAAGAGGCGCTGCGGGCAATGGCACTGGCGTTCTTGCGGCTGAAGATCGTGCTGGAGCCCGGAGGTGCGGCCTCTCTGGCGGCAGCCCTGTTCCACCCGGATGAGATCGAAGGCGAGGCTGTGATCGCAGTGGCAACCGGCGGCAATGTGGATGCAGAGCTGTTCCGGGAGGCGCTGTCGCGTTATGCTTGAGACCTGGCCGCGCGATGGTCCGCGCGGCAGCCAGGGGGACACGTCATGACACGTTTCACCATCGCCTCTTTTAACGTCAAAAATCTGATCGGCCCGGAGCGGGAATACTACCGCTTTCAAAGCTACACGCCTGAAGAATACGCGTGGAAGGCGGATTGGATGGCCGACCAGCTTCTGACGCTGAATGCCGACATCGTCGGGTTTCAGGAAATCTTTGAGGAAGCGCCGCTGCGGCAGGTGATTGCCGAAGCCGACCGGCGCGGTGCGCTGGCCAATGCTGCCAGCATCCCCGATCCTGCCAAACGCTATCACCGCAAGGCAATATTCCAGAAACTGGCATACGGCTCCTATGCCGAGGCAGAGCTGGCTTTCGCCCCCAACCTCAATGACACCAGCGAACCGGGCAAGCGGCGGCCCGGGCTGGCGGTGCTGTCGCGTTTCGGCTTTGAGGAAGACCCGGAAGTGATCCAGGAGCTTGCCCAGCCGCTGGATATTCCGATGGC
The DNA here is from genome assembly GCF_025144465.1 of Leisingera sp. S132. Lineage (NCBI taxonomy): Bacteria > Pseudomonadati > Pseudomonadota > Alphaproteobacteria > Rhodobacterales > Roseobacteraceae > Leisingera > Leisingera sp. S132. The sequence goes on along the minus strand of NZ_CP083553.1, from coordinate 764,420 downwards.
TTGCTTGGGTGAGGAGGACGACGCGGGTTTTTACACGCTCCGCCGACTGTCGCGCCCGATCCTCAAGGTGCAGGTCCCGGTCGGGGATCAGGTGATCAGCGTCTTCAACTGCCACCTGAAATCGAAACTTGGCGAATACATCAAGCCGCAGGGCGCCCCCTACCCGCCCGAGATCGTGCTGCCAGCCTATGATGCTGCAGGCAGGGCGATGGGGTCGCTGCGCGCGGCGCTCAGGCGGATGGGCGAGGCCTGGGTGCTGCGCCGCGCGGTGCTGGACGAGCTGGAACAGGGCCGGCCGGTTATGGTGCTGGGAGACTTCAACGACGGTGAACACGCGGTCAGCAGCGAGATCATCTCCGGCGAGGTGCCGTTCAAGAACTATACCTGGATGCTGCGCCACGATGCACAGCACCCGGGCGACCGCTACAGCGAGGCCGAGGACACGCAGATCCGCGAGGCTGTAGACCGGGTGCGGTTGCGCTCGGCGGAAAAAATGTTCCTGCGGAAATCCTTGCGCGACGTGGTTTACACCACGACCTTTGGCGGAGTTCACGAGAGCATCGACCAGATCTACATGTCGCGCCACTTCGACCCGGACTGGCACGGAGCGGTCGGCAAGATGCACTATTACAGCGTCTTCAACGACCATCTGACCGATGGCAGCCACCCGGAGGCGCCGTACAACAAGCTTGCCTCGGACCATGGCCAGATCATGGCCCATATGGAGCTGCACGGCTGAGCCCTGCCGATTGCTTTACCTCCCTGCCCCGGCACAGGTAGACTGCGGCGGAGCAGAAACGAGGTACCCCATGCAGATTGCAGATCTGGGTGATGTCCAGCTTCACTACCGCGTTGACGGTGATGCAGGCGGCGCCCCCATTGTGTTTGCCAACTCGCTCGGCACGGACCTAAGAGTCTGGGATGCTGTGGTGGAAAGGCTGCCCGCAGGATTGCGCATCATCCGCTACGACAAGCGCGGGCATGGGCTGTCCTCCTGCCCGCCTGCCCCCTATTCGATGGGTGCGCTTGTGCGGGATGCGGAGCGGCTGCTGGACCACCTGGAGGTGCGCGACTGCATGTTAGTGGGCCTGTCGATCGGCGGCATGATCGCGCAGGGACTGGCGGTGAAGCGGCTGGACCAGATCCGTGCGCTGGTGCTGTCAAACACCGCCGCCAAGATCGGCACCCCCGAGATGTGGAAAGAGCGCGTCCGGACCGTTCAAAGCGACGGCATCGAGGCGCTGGCCGATGCAGTGATGGAGCGCTGGTTTGCCCGCGGGTTCCGCGCCACGCCTGAGATGCAGCTGTGGCGCAACATGCTGGTTCAGCAATCGCGTGATGGTTACGCAGGCTGCTGCGCGGCGATTGCGGGCACCGATTTCTACACTCCGACCAGCGGGCTGAGGCTGCCATGCCTCGGAATTGCCGGGTCCGAGGACGGCTCCACCCCGCCCGACCTGGTGCGCGAAACGGTGGACCTGATCCCCGGCAGCCAGTTCCACCTGATCCGGCGCGCGGGCCACATTCCCTGTGTCGAACAGCCGGATGAATACACAGAGCGCCTGACGGCCTTCCTGAGGGAGACCGGGCACATTGGCTGAGTTTCTTCTTGTTCACGGTTCCTGCCACGGTCCATGGTGCTGGCGCGACGTGGTTCCGGCTCTGGAGACCCGCGGCCACTCAGCCCGCTCCATCACCCTGCCCGGCCACGCGGACGGGCGGGATCCCGCGGGCGTGACACTCGCTGAAACTGCTGAGGCGGTTGCCGCGGCCTCCACCCCGGACACCCTGATCGTCGGGCACTCCTGGGGGGGCTTTCCCATTTCTGCGGCAGCCGATGCGCATCCCGAGCGGTTGCGCGGGCTGATCTACCTTTGCGCTTATCTGCCGGTCAGCGGCATGTCCCTGATCGGCATGCGAAAGGCAGGACCCCGGCAGACCCTGGAAGGCGCAACCCGGAAGAACGAGGCAGGCACCGCGTACAGCCTGGTTCCGGAGACCACGCCGGATCTGTTCTATCACGACTGCCCGGCCGAAGCGGTGCGCTTTGCCATGGAAAACCTTTGCGAGCAGCCAATCCTGCCGCAGGACACGCCGGTTCGCCTGAGCGAACGGTTTGAAGCCGTGCCCAAAACCTACATCCGCTGCACCGGAGACCGGGTCATTCCGCCGGAATACCAGGCTCAGATGGCGGCCCGCCTGCCGCCAGGGCGGGCACATGATATGAACACATCCCATTCGCCCTTCTTCGCTGACCCGGAAAGTCTGGCAGAGCTGATGGGGCAGATTGCAAAGGACTTCTGATGGCGGGTTCTGTCTTTGACAGCCAAATCTATGGCGAGCTATTCGGCAGCGGCGAGGCCAGCCGCCTGTTCTCGGACAGCGCCGAAGTGCGCGCCATGCTGCTGGTCGAGGGCGCGCTGGCCAAGGCGCAAGGCGAAGCAGGTGTGATTCCTCAGGAAAGCGCGGCTGCGATCGGGCGGGCCGTGGTCGAGATCGCCGTCGACCCGGGTGTTCTGAAACGGCCTGCGGGGCAGAGCGGCGTGCCGGTTCCGGGGCTGGTGGCCGCGTTCCGCGAAGAAATGAAGGCGCCCGAGCATGCGCAATATGTGCATTGGGGTGCGACCTCGCAGGATATCATGGACAGCGCGCTCATGTTGCGGCTGCGCCAGGCGCTGGCGCTGGTTGAGGCGAACGTAAAAGCCGCGGTGCTATCGCTTGGCGAGCTCGCCAAAGCGCATGCGGAGCTGCCGATGGCCGCCCGCACCTACGGGCAGCACGCAACCCCCACCAGCTTCGGCGCAGTGGCGGCGGCTTGGGGCACCCCGCTGCTGAACCTGCTGGAAGAGCTGCCTGACTTGCGGCAATCCTGCCTGATGGTGTCCCTGTCCGGCGCGGCGGGCACGTCCAGCGCGCTGGGAATGAAGGCGGCAGAGGTGCGCGCCGCCATGGCAAAGGGGCTGGCCTTGCAGGATCCGGGGCGCAGCTGGCACACCGACCGCACACCGGTGTTGCGCATCGCGGACTGGATGATCCGCGTGAACCTTGCCTTTGGCAAAATCGGCGAAGACTGCACTGCGCTGGCGCAAAGCGGGGTCCAGGAGATTTCGCTCGTCGGAGCCGGGGCTTCTTCCACCATGCCCCAGAAGCAGAACCCGGTTGCCCCCTCGGTGCTGGCGGCCCTGGCCCGGCAGGGCAGCGGTCTATTCTCTGTCCTTCAGGGCGCTTCGATGCAGCAGCATCAGCGCGACGGTGCGGCCTGGTTCACCGAATGGATGTGCCTGCCGCAGATCGTTCTGGGCGCGGCAGCTGCAGCAAGAACGGGAAAGGAGCTGTGCGCTGTCATTGCGCCGCGCACTGAGACCATGGCGGCTGCGCTGTCGTCCGGGTTGGGCCTGATCCACGCCGAAGCACTGAGTTTTGCCCTGGCTGCGCAAATACCGCGGCCCGATGCCCAGGCGGCCGTCAAAACCTTGTGCCAGGAGGCTCAGGCCTCGCAAACCCCGCTGCGGGATCTTGTGGCGCGGGACTATCCGGACCTGGATGCGGATGCCTTATTTGACCCCGCCAGGCAGATGGGCCATGCCCCTTGGGAGGCCCTTCAGTTCAGCAAGAAAACGGACAGCCTGCGCAATCCCTGACAGGATTGCGCCCGGCAGCGCGCAGGGCGTCTTCCGTGACGTTACAACGCGTCCCGCCCTGCGTATTCCCGCTTGATGCAACCACCCCGGCGCGTCACCCTGACTGCAAACGGGGAGGATAATCATGCAAACCATCAAAGCCGCTGTCTGCCATGAATTCGGCGCCCCGCTGGTCATCGAGGACGTGCAGCTGGCGCCGCCCGGCACGGGTGAAGTCGAGGTCACGCTGGACGCGGTTGCAATCTGCCACAGCGACATTTCCTTTGCCGAAGGCGCTTGGGGCGGGCATCTGCCGGCGGTTTACGGCCACGAGGCCGCCGGGGTGATCACCGGGGTCGGCACAGGCGTGCAAGGTTTCAGCGCTGGCGATTCCGTAGTGGTCACATTGATCCGCAGCTGCGGCACCTGCCCGTCCTGCGCGGGCGGCAGGCCGGTGATTTGCGAAGCGCCCTATGACACAGTTAACGGTCCGTTGAAGACGGCCAGCGGCGAACCGCTGGAGCAGGCGATGGCTTGCGGCGCCTTTGCCGAGAAGGTGGTGGTGGACCAGCGTCAGATCGTGAAGATCCCGGCAGAAATCGGCAAGGACGCGGCGGCGCTGATCTCGTGCGGGGTGATCACCGGTGTGGGGGCGGCAGTCAACGCGGCCCGGCTGCGTGCAGGCCAGGACGTGGTGGTCATCGGCGCAGGCGGCGTAGGCCTCAACGCCATTCAGGGCGCCCGTATTGCTGGCGCCCGCCGCATCGTGGCCGTCGACATGAAACCTGACAAACTGGAAACCGCCAAGGAGTTTGGCGCCACCCACGGGGTGCTTGCCACCGAAGACAAGCCGTGGAAAGCGGCCCATAAGGCTCTTGGAGGACGCGGCGCTGATGCGGTTTTGGTAACCGTCGGAGCCATTCCCGCCTATGATCAGGCACCGCGGTATTTAGGCCGCGGCGGCAAAGCGGTGCTGATCGGCATGCCGCATTCCGGCGCCAAGGCCGCCTACGAACCAGTTGTGCTGGCCGCAGTGGGTCAGGGATTGATCGGCTCCAAGATGGGGGATGCGGTGATCCAGCGCGACATTCCTTGGATGGTGGATCTGTATCAGCAAGACCGCCTAAAACTGGATGAACTGATCTCCGGCCGCTGGTCTCTGGAGCAGATCAATGAAGCAATTGCCGACACCAAGTCCGGCAACGCGAAACGGAACATCATCATCTTCGACCGGAGCGGCACGGCAGGCTGAAGTGGTGCGGAGAAGATTATGGAAGTCATTACCTGCACCGTGGGCGCTCGTTCACCACCTGCCAATGGCCGTCCTACCGTTCCCATCAGATTTGAACTTTGCAGGCGCGACTACGCTCATGGCTGGGCCCTCACCGGTGGCTCTCCGCCGATACCGGAATGAAACTCAACTGCTGGATGACCGGGACGCCATTGGAAGGCAAGCTGTGAGGAAACAGCAGGAAATGAAGCAGTGCAACCGTCAAGAAATGACGGCGACCCGCCGGAAGCAACCATGCAGGAAAGTGCTGCAGCCGCAACAGCTTTCCTGAAAACTCTCGCGCATGAAGGCAGGCTTATGATCCTTTGCCATCTGAGCGCCGGGGAGAAATCAGTCAGCGAACTTGAGAAGCTTTTGGAGCTGCGCCAAGCAGCGGTGAGCCAAATGCTGGCCCGGTTGCGGGAGGATGGGCTCGTGAAAGCCCGGCGCAATGGGAAATCCGTGTTCTATTCTCTGAACAACGGCAACACGGAAGAGATAATTGCCCTGTTGTACAAACAGTTCTGCAATGGCGAATAAGAGCCTCGCCCCTGTCTAGCTGACGCCCTGCAGGACAGCGGATTGGAGAACAGTTTTCATCATGAGGGCCTGGTTTGCACTACACCATTACTCCCGGCAGAGACTGTCCGCCTTTGACATTTCAACTACAAGGCAGCAGACGGGAATAGCCGCTCAGTTGGCTATACGTCTTCTACCTTTTCTGCTCTGACTTCCTGAGTCTGCACCCCAAGTCCTTCGATCTCCAGGCGCATCACATCGCCGTTTTTTAGATAAACCGGTTCAGGCTTGGCCCCCATTCCGACTCCCGGCGGGGTTCCAGTTGCAATCACATCACCGGGGTGCAGCGTCATCAGTTCGCTTAGATGTGAAATGATCTGCGCAACAGTGAACACCATTCGCCTGGTGCTGCCCGTCTGCCGCCGAATGCCATTCACATCACAAGTCAGCCAAAGGTTTTGCGGATCCGGAACCTCATCCCTGGTCACAAGCCAGGGTCCCGTCGGCCCGAAAGTGTCGCAGCTTTTGCCCTTTGTCCATTGCCCCGTCAGCTTGGTTTGAAAATCCCTTTCCGACACGTCGTTGATCACGCAATAGCCTGCAACATGGTCAAGCGCTTCAGCCTCGGTCACGTATTTCGCTTTGGTGCCGATTACCACGCCCAGCTCAACCTCCCAGTCAGTGGCCACAGAGCCGCGGGGCAGGATTACATCATCGTCCGGCCCGCTGATAGAAGACGTTGCCTTGAGGAACAGGATCGGATGTTCTGGAAGATCCATGTCCATTTCTTCGGCATGATCAGTGTAATTAAGGCCGATACCGAGAAACTTTCCAGGCTGTCCAACACAAGGAGCGAGGTCCGGCTTCCCCTCCACTAGAGGCAAAGTAACGGGGTCCAGGGCGGCCAACCGGGCCAGCGCGCTTTCGCTCAGAGCCTCTCCTGCAATATCCGGCACATGGGCGGACAAGTCCCGGATCGCACCCGAACTGTCCAACAGTCCCGGGAGCACCTCTGAGCCCAAGCGGTATCGAAGCAGTTTCATTTCACTTCCTCCCGTACGGTCACCGGATCAGTTGGATACATAACCAGCCACCACTTGCAGAAGCTTGAAGGCCGTCGAAGCGTCGTTTTCGACAACTGCCAGGAACTCCTCTTCGCCGATTCGCAAGCACCGCAAATCGCTGGATGCAACCATACTCAGTGCCCGCGGCTCCTGACGGATCAGCCCCAGTTCTCCGACCAGCCGGCCTGGCCCCACTTGCGCAATCAGCCGGTCTTCGCGCCCCTCCTGCGGAAGCAGAAGATCTGCCTCACCCGACAGGATCATATAGGCACCGTCTGAAGCCTCATCATCCTTGAGGAATACCACCTCACCTGCCTTGGCATCGTACCAGCGCGCACCAAAAGCCAAGAGGCGCAACTGCCGACGGTTCAGGCCTGAGAAAAGCTCTGTCTGTTCGAGAGCACGAAGCTTGCGCGCCAGATCCTGACTGGCTGCTCCGTCTTCAGCAACCTCCGCCTGAGCCTCATCACTGACCAGCCGGCCTTGGCGCAATTCAAAATAGACATCAAAGACGTCCGGGCTCTGAAACCCGGGGGCCAGATAGATCAGCGTCGTGTCAGGCAAAAGCTTGCGCAGATTCTTGTGCACTGCAACACGGGTTTCCAGATCATAGCTCGCCATCGCTGAGTCGAGGATCAGGATGTCGGGACGTTTGATCGTCGCACGGCAGAAGGCGAGCGGTTCTGCGAAACTGGCTGCCAGCCCTTGTCCGCCAACAGCAATGGGCATGTCGAATATCAGTTCCACCACCTGATCACGCAAACCTTCACGAACCATAAGGTCCGAAACCAGTTTGCGCACTTCGTCGCCCTTGGCGCCGGCGGCATCGGATATCTTGCCGAACAGCGCATTCTCCAAAACCGTGAAACTGGGTGTAATGGCGTTCTGCTGAAAGGATACAAAGCCTGTGCCCAAGGACTTCAGCAGCCCGTCTCCGTGACTGCGGCGGAAACCAAGGATACGTTCCTTCATATCATCTTCAAAAGCTGGTCCGATCTGCTCGGCTGAGATGGTGAAAGGCACGATCAGCAGCTGCGCCAGCTCTTCCCGGCTAAGCGAAGATGCTTCAGCAGAGCCGGACCGGTCGACCAGCGTCAGCGCGGTCTCATATGCAGTAACATCCAGGCCGAGCTTACGGAAAAGCGGATGGCCGGTTCCATCCACACCAAAGATCTGCCGCAGCATTTCAACAACGTCGCGGGTCAGCGCGACCAGGCTTTCATCGAGGCCCAATTGCTTCAGCTGGTCCAGAAAATCTCTTTGCTGATGCAGCGTCTCGCCGGTCAGTGGCTCGTGAGAGGCCGCGAACAGCAGGTTTTCAGCAACAGGCAGGGCCGGATTGTAGCTCTCTGGGTCCAGGAAATGCACATGCACATCCAATCCTGCATTTTCGATTGCTTCACGCACTGCCGGGCGCAAGCTAACCAGTTGCTCTGCCAGCTCCTTGTGCGCGGCTTCCTCGAAACGCTGTTCAATGCCGCGCCGGAACAGGGCCGTATCTGAGCCGATGCCCTCCACTACTTTCAGCCACCAGCCCCTCAGTTCTGCCTCGCTGGAAAACCCGGCCAGCTTGGGGTCCAACCATGGCGCGTCAAATGGATCCGGGCTGTTCCCCGCCTGAACAGCAATCTCCAGTTCGTGCAGGTTGTTCGGCTCGCCCTGCGGACGCATCCGCATCGGCATCATCACATTGTCGCCAAAAGACCCCTGAAACAGAACCGGCCGCGAGGTGGCATAGCCTATGCGAGCTGCGACCACGGCCTGATGCAACCCGCTCAAATCCTGCTTTGCCACAGTAACAATTCCTGAGGTCGGCAGAATTTCACGCGTCAGTAGCTCCGCCAGTGCCCTGCGGTCCTCTTCTGACGGCGCTGCGATTCCGATCACTTGCCCGGCCGGAAAAGTTGCACTCAGTTCCTCCAGCACCAGGTTGCCATCAGTGTCACGCACGGTGACGGAATCGAGCACCACATCTCCAGAAAGGTGCTGCAGCTCGTCCGGATCCCCTGTGAGCAGCGCTTCGTCCACCATCCCCTGCGGGGCAAAACGTTCCAGGATCACCTCCCAGCGCAGGCTCATGTCCTGGGTCTGGTTGTAATAGGCCAGAAGCTCCTTCCACGGGGAAGCGAGATCCTTATATGCGGCCAGCGCGGCAACCAGCGCCCCAAGCGAAACTTTGCCCTGCAGAACCAGGTAGCCGCCAACCGCGTAGAAGAAAAACGGGGTCAACTGTGTAATGAAGTTGTTGAGGAACTTCATAAAGAACTTTTTCTGGTAGATCTGGAAGCGGATGTCATAGAGACGCCCGAGCCTGGCCGTGATGATCGCCATCCGGTAACGCCAGCCGCCATTTATCCGCAGGGTCGAAGCTCCAGCCGCGCTTTCCCCGATTTCGGTAGCCAGCGACCGCACCTGTTTGATGCGTTTCTTGTTCAAGAGGTTGATCTGCCTCTGCAGCATCGGAATCAGCCAGCCTTGCAACGGGATCAATGCAATCGCCGCCATTCCGAACCAGAAGTTCTGCAAAAACAGAAAAAACAAGATGGTCAGCATCTGCCCGGCTTGCAGAACGGGCTGACTCACGGCGTCCCCCATCAGCCCGCCCATCGGCTCAGACTCTGATGTGACCATCGATACCAATTCCCCCTGGCTCACCCGTTCAAAGTAGGGCTGCGGAAAGCGCAGCACTCGGGCGATCAGCTGATAGCGGAAACGGCGCAGCATCCGCTCCGCCAGCACCCCTTTCATGGTGTTGATCCGCATCTTCAGCAGACCGTGGCACAGCACTGACACCAGAAAGGCACCGCAAAGAATCCAGAGGAAGGTCAGCTGATCAAAACTATGGCTCAGCACCGTGATGGTCGAGCTTTCAGCACCTATCGCGTCGTTGATGATCCGTTTCGGCAGCTCTAGCGTCAAGTAGAGCAGCGGAAACAGGCAAGCGGTCACGACAAGCAGCACCAGCTGGTCGCGTTTCGAGTATTTCCAGATGAAGCGGAACAGAGAGCGCTCGATGGGAAAGCTCCGTAATTGGCGGCATCATGCAAGGTTTTTCTATGGGTAGCGCGGTTTGGCCAGCGCAGGCAATGGGCAGAAACCGGCCAAATCCCGTTGCGGCACCCTGCAGTTGCAACATTTGCCAGACGGCAAAAAATCCGTAAGGTGCCAGCCAAGTGTACTTTCAGGAGACTTTTTGGTTTGCCGGAATATGTCGGATCCGTGCTGCTGCTTCTCTGCGCCTTGCAGGTCAAGCACCTGTTTGCCGATTTTTTCCTGCAGACTCCAAAAATGCTTTCTGGCCGCTGCGCTTACGTGCACACCGGGCGGGCGCAGCATGCAGGCGTTCATATCGCCGGTTCGGCAATCATTTTTCTGCTGTTTGGCGCTCCTTTGAACTTTATTCTCGTGCTCGCGGTTTTGGAGTGGCTGGTGCATTTCCACATCGATTTCGGCAAAGCCCGCTTTTCCGAGCGCAAAAATCTTAATCCACAGCAACCGATGTTCTGGCAGGCCATGGGATCGGACCAGGCGCTGCACCAGCTGACCTATATCGCCATGGCCTGGGCCTGGGTGAAGTACGCAGCAACCTGAAAAGCGGAACCTGAATAGGAAACTGCTCTCCCCAGGAGCGCTGCCGGGAAAGAAACCACCAAGAAATCACAGATTTGCACTCTGGCTCTTTTGCAAGAAGGGCCGTGTTAGAGGCGACCCGGTCAGGGCACCACAGGCATGTCCCGTTTTATTGTGCGCAGAACTACGTTGGTTTGCGCGCTGGCGACCGCAGGCAGACGGAACAGAAAGGTTTCAAGAAAGCGGTTGTAGACATCTAAGTCCGGAGCAAGCACCCGCAGATGGTAATCCGCCTGACCGGTTGTGGCATAGCACTCCTGCACCAGCGGGTTTGTTTCAACGGCGCGGATGAACTCCACCAGTTTATCCGGGTCATGACGGGTCAAATGGACATGCACGATTGCCTGGAAACCAAGCCCCATTGCTGGCGCATTTACCACCGCACCATAGCGTTCAATGATACCCGCCTCTTCAAGTGCCCTGACCCGGCGCCAAAGGGCAGACGGCGACATTCCAACAGCCTCTGCGAGATCAGCGTTGGAAATCCGGGAATCCTCCTGCAGCAGCGTCAGGATACGGCGGTCTCGGTCGTTGATATCCATTTTCCGGTCACTTTCCCCGCATCAGAGCTTAACGAGGGGTAACTTAACCACAAATCATCGCAAAACCAACAAATCGGGCAAATCTTTTCAAGCATTCGGGATTACTTTTCCGCAAACCACATTTCCGCGCAAGGATTCCGACGCCATGACGAAGCTGAGCCACGACTTTCGCAGCTACAAACTGGACGACCGGTACGACATGACCAAAGGCCGGGTGTTCCTGACCGGCACCCAGGCGCTGGCCCGGGTGATGCTGGACCAGGCCCGCCGCGACCAGAAGGCAGGCTTGAACACCGCGGGCTTTGTCTCCGGCTACCGCGGCTCCCCGCTGGGTGGCGTAGACCTGGAATTCTGGCGCGCCAAGGGGCGGATGCAAGACCACCGCATCAAGTTCATGCCCGCCGTGAATGAAGACTTGGGTGCTACCGCCGTTTTGGGCGCCCAGCAGGCCATTCTGGACCCTCATTGCGAGGTCGAGGGTGTTTTTTCCATGTGGTACGGCAAAGGCCCGGGAGTTGACCGCTCCGGTGATGCGCTGAAGCACGGCAACGCCTACGGGTCGTCGGCGAAAGGCGGAGTGCTGGTCGTCGCCGGTGATGACCACGGCTGCGTAAGCTCTTCCATGCCGCACCAGTCGGATGTGGCCTTTATGTCCTGGTTCATGCCGGTTCTGAACCCGGCGGATGTTTCAGAATACCTGACTTTCGGCGAATACGGCTTTGCCCTGTCCCGCTACTCAGGCACCTGGGTCGGCTTCAAAGCAGTGTCGGAAACCGTGGAGAGCGCGCGCTCGGTGGAGCTGCAGCCGGACCGTCAGTTCGTTTACCCGGAGCTGCCGGATTACCCCGGCGGGCTGCATATCCGCCGCGCCGACCTGCCCTCGCCCGAGATTGAAACCCGCATCCATGCCAAGCTGGACGCGGTGCGTGCCTTTGCCGAGGCAAACCCGATCGACAAGCGGATTTATGACATCAAGGACGCCCGTTTCGGCTTTGTCTCTACCGGCAAGGGCCATCTGGACCTGATGGAGGCCCTGCGCCTTCTGGGGCTGGACGAGGCCGGCTGCCGCCGTCTGGGTATCGACATCTACAAGGTCGGCATGGTCTGGCCACTGGACCGCACCGATGCGCTGAAGTTCGTGAAGGGCAAGCAGGAAGTTCTGGTTGTAGAAGAAAAGCGCGGCATCATCGAAAGCCAGTTCAAAGAAAACTTCTATGACTGGCCCGGCAGCAAGCCGGAGAAGATGGTCGGCAAATACGACAGCCAGGGCGAGCCGCTGATCCCGTGGACCGGTGAGCTGAGCCCGCTGCTGCTGGCGCCCATCGTGGCGGCGCGGCTGGACAAGTTTTTCCCGGAAGAAAACCTTCCGGCCAAGGCCGCTGCGCTGACGGCTGAACCGCCGAAAGTGCTGAACGTGCCCGGCGCCACCCGCACGCCTTACTTCTGCTCCGGCTGCCCGCACAACACGTCTACCAAGCTGCCGGAAGGCTCCAAGGCGTTTTCCGGCATCGGCTGCCATGTGATGGCCAGCTGGATGGACCGTGAAACCGCCGGCTATGCCCAGATGGGCGGTGAAGGCGTGCCGTGGACCGTTGCCTCGCAGTTCAATGGAAACAAGCATGTGTTTCAGAACCTCGGCGAAGGCACCTGGTATCACTCCGGTTCGCTGGCGATCCGCCAGGCGGTCGCGGCCGGCACCAACATCACCTACAAGATCCTGTATAACGACGCGGTGGCGATGACCGGCGGCCAGCCGGTGGACGGACCGGTTTCGGTGCATGGCATCGCCCAGACCTGCCGCGCCGAAGGCGTGCAGCGTATTGCCCTGGTCTCGGACAACAACGGCAAGTTCAGCCATGGGGATTTCCCAAGCGGCACCACCTTCCATGACCGCGCAGAACTGGACACGGTCCAGCGTGAACTGCGCGAGGTCCCCGGCGTCACCGTGCTGATCTACGAACAGACCTGCGCCACCGAAAAGCGCCGCCGCCGCAAGCGCGGCAAGATGGAGGACCCGAAACGCTTTGCCTTCATCAACGACCTGGTCTGTGAGGGTTGCGGCGATTGCTCGGTGGAATCCAACTGCCTGAGCGTGGAGCCGAAGGAAACGCCCTTTGGCCGCAAGCGCAAGATCAACCTCTCCACCTGCAACAAGGACTTCTCCTGCCTCAACGGCTTCTGCCCCAGCTTCGTCACCGTCGAGGGCGCAACCCGGCGCAAGAAGAAGCCTGCCGGGCTGGACGCCGCCAAACTGGCAGCCCAGCTGCCCGCCCCGGACCTTCCCTCCCTGGCAGAACCGTTTGACCTGCTCGTTACCGGAGTAGGCGGCACCGGCGTTGTCACCGTTGGGGCCCTGATCACCATGGCCGCGCATCTGGAGGGCAAGGGATCGAGCGTTCTGGACTTCACCGGTTTTGCCCAGAAGTTCGGCACTGTGCTGAGCTACATCAGGCTCTCTAAGTCTCCGGAGACACTGAACCAGGTGCGGATCGACCAGGGCGGCGCGGATGCGGTCATCGGCTGCGATGTCGTCGTGAGCTCGGCGCCCAAGGCCTCGGCTCATTACCGTGCAGGCACCCGGATAGTTCTGAACCGGGCCGAGATGCCCACAGGAGATCTGGTTCTGCGCCGCGATGCCGACCTGATGGCAGCGGTACGAGAACGCACCATCGCCGACGCTGTTGGTCCGGCCAACCTGTCCGGCTTCAATGCCAACGAGGCTGCCGAAACAATGCTGGGCGACGCGGTCCTCGCCAATGTCATGATGCTGGGCTTTGCCTGGCAAAAGGGGCTGGTGCCGGTCAGCGCCGGAGCATTGGACCAAGCGATCGAACTCAACGGCGTTGCGGTCGAAAAAAACCGGCTCGCCTTTGCCATCGGCCGCGCCATGGCAGCAGACCCGAAGCTGGTTGAAGACGTCTACAAGGAAACTCCTGACGAGGGCGAAACGCTGCAAGAGCTGGTTCAACGGCGCGCAACCTTCCTGACCGGATACCAGGATACCGAATATGCATCCCGGTATCAGGAAACGCTGGGACGGTTCCGCGACGCCCTGCCTGCTGAGGCACAGGAGCAGCTAACCGCTGCAGCCGCCCGGTCGCTGTTCAAGCTCATGGCCTACAAAGACGAATTCGAGGTTGCGCGGCTATTGACCAGTGAAAAATTCCGTCACCAGATCGAGGACGAATTCGAGGGAGATTTCACGGTCAAATACCACCTCGCTCCGCCGCTGCTGAGCCTAAAAAAGGATAGCCGCGGCCGGCCGCTGAAACGCTCATTCGGCCCTTGGCTGCGCCCGGCTCTGAACCTGCTGGTCAAGGCACGCCGCCTGCGCGGCACTGCCTTCAACGTCTTTGGCTACCATGAGGAAGCCCGCCTGCACCGCGATCTGCTGACATGGTACGAGGCCGCGCTCAGCAAGATTGCCCAGCGCTATACGCCTGGCACCCATGACGCCTGTATCGCAATTCTGCAAGCACCGATGGAAATCCGCGGTTACGGCCCGGTGCGCCTGGAAGCCGCCAGAAAAGTCCGACATGCAACGGATGAGGTGCTGCTCAGCCTTTAACAACCATCCATCACAAGCCGGCGCTGGGATATCAGATGTCCCAGTGCTGGCGCGTGAACTCGGTGAAGGCGTCGATCTCCTCAGCCAGCGGCTCGCGCCCGGTGAACACTTTCAGGTACTCGGGCGTCACTTCCAGCCGATGGGCATGGCTTTCGTTCGGGTCCGCCATGTCGTAGCCTAGCTGCATGTAATACAGCACCTTGGCGCGGGTCATAGCCTCTCGTTCGGGGTAGCCATAACGGGCAAACATTTCAGTCAGCGCCTCAACCCGGCGCCGGTCAGAGCGATCCAGCAGGCTGCGCACCTTGCCAGATCGGCGCGACCAGTCCCGCACTGCAAAGTCCAGCGCGGTGTTGAAAAGGTTGGGGTTGGTAATGCAATGGAAGACATTCAGCACGGCCCCCGTGATAGTCTTGGCCGAGGCCTCAGCCTGGCGCACCATGCCCGCTGTGTTCGTCTGCTCCCAGGTTTTCAGAAGCGCGTCCAGCAGATCCTGGCGCGACTTAAAGTACCAGTAGAACGACGACCTTGAAACCTGCATCCGCTCAGCCAGCGCCAGCACTTTGACCTGCTCAACCCCGTCAGAGATCAGCACGTCCATCGCCACGTTCAGCCAGTCGTTGCGGGTGACTTTGATGTTGCCGATCAAAGGCTCAGCCTCAGGGTCATCCCGGTGCAGAACAGGTTTTTGCGCCATGGGCGGCCTTTCAGGTAGATTGCTTTTGCGATAGTCTACGCCGGGCCTGCAGCCAGCGCCAACACAGCACTCAAGTCTGCGCCGAATTGCTGTCAGGTTTGAGTGGCCTTAGCGACACACCGTTCTGCTGGTCCGGTTTTCAGAAGTTTCCAGCCGCAGGCAGCGGCCTGCACGAGGTCATGATCAATCGTGACTGAACGCTGGCGCAGTACTCCAGCCCCTTTCAGACGGCTTGCATACTCGTTGCTCTGCAACCGCGGGCTCGCAACAGCCTCATAAGCTTTGCCAATTACCACTTTCAAATCCGGCATCTGGTCAAATGGGGTTTGACTAAAAGGCCTTCGGCGCGCGAAGGTGATGAAAAAAACAGGGGAAAACACAATCTCATGAGCGCCTTGAACCAGCTGGGCGGGCAATTCTGAATGCGCCCTCTGCTGTCCGTTGAAAACCTCAGCATCGGGTTTGGCAAAGGAGACTCCGTTGTCAAGGACGTCAGCTTTGCTGTCCAGCCCGGCGAAACACTTGCCTTGGTTGGGGAAAGCGGCTCGGGCAAGACGATTTCCTGCCGCGCAGTTCTGCGTATTCTGCCAAAGGTGGCGCAGCTGCGTTCCGGACGAATATTACTGGAGAGCCGGGGCAAGAAGCTTGATCTGGCCACGCTTGACGAACGCTTGATGCGCGACGTGCGCGGCAATACGGTCTCAATGATCTTTCAGGAGCCCATGCGGTCCCTGTCACCACTGCACCGGATCGGAAACCAAGTATCCGAAGTCCTGTGGCTGCACGGGCGCAAATCTGAACGCGAAGCACGTAACGTGGTTCTGGAGTGTTTTGAACGGGTCGGGTTTCCTGAGCCAGAGCGCACCTACCGCTCCTACCCGTTCGAGCTTTCGGGAGGAATGCGCCAGCGGGCGATGATTGCCATGGCAATGGTTGCCAAGCCCGACCTGCTGATTGCAGACGAGCCGACCACAGCACTGGATGTAACTACACAGGCGCAAGTGCTGGGGCTGATGAAGGATCTGCAGCGCGAAACCGGAATGGCGATGATCCTGGTCACCCACGATCTGGGCGTAGTTGCCAATATGGCTGAGCAAGTGGTGGTGATGCACAAAGGCAGGGTTATGGAATCCGGGCCTGCCGAACCGATGCTCCGCGCACCGGCACACCCCTACACCAAGGTATTGTTTGACGCTGCACCGGAAATTCCGAATGCAGAAGTTGTCGCAATTCCGCCTTCGCGCGATGACCTGATCCTGGAGATGAAAAACATCTCCAAAACCTATACCCTGCGGGCAGGCAAAGGCTGGCAGGCCCCGACACTGATCCATGCCTGCCGGGAAATCGACTTACGGGTGACCCGAGGTGAGACACTGGCAATTGTGGGGGAGAGCGGCTCAGGCAAGACAACAGCCGCCCGGATCGCACTAGGGGCGGAACCGCCCGATTCCGGCGGCGAGATTCTGTTCCGGCCAACCCCCGGCAGCCCCCCGGTTGCAGTGCATGACATGGACCGGGAAACGAGAACAGCTTTTCAGAGGCAGGCTCAAATGGTGTTTCAGGATCCGTACTCGTCCCTATCGCCCAGAATGCGCATTCAGGACACACTGATGGAACCGCTGGACATCCATCGTATCGGCACCCGTTCTGAACGGCGTGACAAGGCAGCGGAAATGCTGCGCCTCGTGGGTCTCTCCTCTGATATGCTGAAACGCTATCCTCACGCCTTTTCCGGCGGTCAGCGCCAGCGCCTGTCAATTGCGCGCGCTCTGATGCTGGACCCTGCTCTGATTGTCTGCGATGAACCGACTTCTGCACTCGACGTATCGGTCCAAGAACAGATCCTCCGGCTGCTTGAGGAAATCCGAGACAAGAACAATTTGTCGTATCTGTTCATCAGCCATGATCTGGCCGTGGTGGCACGGATTGCAGATGAAGTGGCGGTAATGCGGCGCGGTCTGATCGTCGAGCAGGCCCCGCCAGAGACACTGTTCTACAATCCGCAGCATCCCTATACCAAGGCGCTGATCGCTGCCCAGCCGGAGCCAGACATAGACCGGCCAATTGATCTGAAACTGGTGGCCCAGGGTGCGGGCGCCCCCGAGCACTGGCCTGAAGCGTTCAGGTTCAACGGTGCTGATGCTCCGCCTTTAGTGGGAATGAAACACCTGGAACCTGGCCACAAGGTGCGCTGCCATGCTTGATGCTTTGAAAGCTCTGCTAGCCGCTGCCTTCTGCCTTGCGCCTTTAAGTGCTCACGCAGACATCACGGTGCAGGAAAGCGGCTTCTGGAAGTCAGAAGTTAAGGCGGGATACCTCCCTCCCGTTGCCAAACGTCTGCCCGAGGTGCCGCTGGTGGTCGATCTGGCGGCCAAGGGCCGCGATTTTGGCATTCAGGGCGGCACTCTCAATACGATGGTCACCCGCTCCAAGGACATCCGGCAGATGGTGGTCTATGGATACGCGCGGCTGGCAGGCTATGATGAGAAGTATCAGTTAAAGCCGGACATTCTTCTGGGTTATGATAACGATGGCAACCGCCGCTACACGCTGAAACTGCGGCCCGGGCACCGCTGGTCCAACGGCGATTCCTTCACATCGGACGATTTCCGTTATTGGTGGGATGATGTCGCCAACAACGAACTGCTGAGCCCGGCCGGGCCGCCGGATTTTCTGCGGGTGATGGGTAAGCTGCCACGGGTCAGCTTCCCCGACGAAACCACCGTGATTTATGAGTGGGACGATCCCAATCCCAGTTTTCTGCACATGCTGGCGCAGGCGCGCCCGCCCTTTATCTACCGCCCGGCCAAGTACCTGAAACAGTTTCACGCGAATTACGCCGACCCTGAAATTCTGGAAGAAGAAGTCGACTATGCCCGCGTGAAAAGCTGGGCTGCCCTGCACAACAAGTACGACAATATGTACAAATTCGATAACCACGAGCTTCCAACTCTGCAGCCGTGGATCAACGCTTCTCCCGGCAAGAAGATCCGCCACCAGTTTGTACGCAACCCTTACTACCACCGGATCGACAGCCGGGGTGTCCAGCTACCATATATTGATACCGTAGAGATGGAGATCGTGACCGCAGGGCTGGTGGCTGCCAAATCAAATGCTGGGGAAGCCGATTTGCAGGCCCGCGGGCTGGATTTCCGCGACATTCCTATCCTGCGCAAAGGGGAAAAGGACAACTCCGGCTACAAAACCTATCTTTGGGGCAACGGTGCGGCCTCGCAAATTGCCATTTACCCGAACTTGAACACTCAGGACCCGGTGTGGCGGACAGTACTGCGTGATGTGCGGGTGCGGCGCGCTCTATCGCTGGCAATCAATCGGCGCGCTATCAACCGGGCACTTTATTTCAACCTTGCCAAACCCGGCGCGATGACCGTTTTGGAGCAAAGCGAGCTTTTTGATCCCGCGTTCAGAAATGCATGGGCACAGTTTGATCCGGAACACGCCAGCAACTTGCTGGACGAAGCCGGGCTAACTGAAAAAGACGGCTATGGCATCCGCTATTTGCCTGACGGGCGCCTAATGGAACTGATCGTGGAAACCGCCGGCGAACGGCAGGAAGTGGAAAACGCCCTGCAGATCATCGCAGATGACTGGCGTGATGTCGGCGTCAAACTAATTATGCGGCCTCTGGACCGCGATATACTCAGGAACCGCGTGTTCTCAGGAAGGTCGATGGCCTCCGCCTGGTTCGGCTGGGACAACGGTCTGCCTCAGTCCTATACATCCCCCGTTTACTTGGCACCGACTGATCAGGTCTTTCTGTCCTGGCCTAAGTGGGGTCAGTACTACCAGACAGGCGGCAATTCAGGCGAACCGCCTGACATGGCGCCAGCCCGGCAGCTTCTCTCCCTCTTGCAGGACTGGGACATGGCCACGACCAAGGCCGAACGCATGGCTGCATGGCACGCCATGCTAAAAATCCACGCAGAACAAGTATATGCCATCGGCGTGGTTGCCGCTGCTCCGCAACCCGTCGTCGTCAGCAACCGGCTGCGCAATGTGCCAGAAAAAGCAATCTGGGCTTGGGATCCCGGAGCACATTTCGGCGTCTACCGGCCGGATGAGTTCTTCTTCCAGGGTGGCCTTGACTGATGGAAATACTGCGATACGCCATCTACCGTTTTGGCACCATGCTGATGACCCTGCTGGTGGTGTCGGTGCTGATCTTCGTCATCATCAACTTGCCACCCGGCGACTACCTGTCGAACCAAATTGCCGAACTGCAGGCAACCGGACAGTCCGCGGGGGTGGCCAAGGCAGAATTTCTGCGCAAGGAATACGCACTCGATAAGCCGCTTTGGCAGCAATACATGATCTGGATGGGTTTCATGCCGGGGCCGCACGGGTTTTCCGGCATGGTCCAAGGCAATTTCGGCTGGTCGTTTGAGTTTGACAGCCCGGTGGCCGATATTGTCGGCGACAGCCTGTGGCTGACGGTGCTCGTGAACTTGGCCGCCGTGATTTTTGTCTATGCCGTCGCCCTGCCCTTGGGCGTTCTGGCGGCGGCCCGCGCGCGCACCTGGGTCGACTACACCACCGCTTTTGTAGGCTATCTGGGGCTTGCCACACCGAACTTCCTGCTGGCGCTGATCCTGTTCTACTACGGCCACCGGTGGTTTGACCTGCCGATCGGGGGGCTTATGGCGCCTGAATTCGAAGGTATGCCGATGAATTGGGACAAGGTAAAATCCATCCTGGTGCACCTCATTGTTCCAACCTTTGTGATCGGTACAGCCGGCGCCTCGGCGATGATGCAGCGGCTGCGGGCCAACATGCTGGATGAACTGGGCAAACCCTATGTGGAAACCGCCATCGCCAAGGGCATGGCGCCGTCCCGCATGCTGACAAAATACCCGCTGCGGGTGGCCTTCAACCCCTTTGTTGCAGATATCGGCAACCTGCTGCCCTCGATGATTTCCGGCTCTGTCCTTGTGTCGGTGGTGCTGGGCCTGCAAACCATCGGCCCGACCCTGCTGACAGCGCTCAAGACACAAGACATGTTCCTCTCGGGGTTCGTACTCATGTTCGTTGCCCTTCTCACCCTGATCGGTACCATGATTTCGGATGTGCTGCTGGTGCTGCTTGACCCCAGAATCCGCTACGAGGGGCGTGACGCATGACCCATCTGCCCGACGGACGCTATGTCGACGATGAACCATTTGATCCGCAGGCCTCGCTGCTGGAACTGGAGCGGAAGGATCTGGATGCCCCAAACTGGCTACTGGTCTGGCGTAAGTTCAAGACGCACAGGCTGGGCCTCATCTCGGGTATTTTTCTGCTGATTGCCTACGGGCTGATCCCGTTTGCCGGTTTTATTGCCCCTTACGGCCCGAACCAGCGGTTTTCCGAGCACCTCTACTCGCCCCCGCAGTCAATCAAGCTGTTTCACGAAGGCGAGTTTGTCGGCCCCTTCGTCTACCCGATGACCTCCGAAGCCAACCTGGAGACCTTCCAGTGGGAGTTCAAACCGGACACCTCGCGGCCGTTAAAGCTCAAGTTTTTCTGCGAAGGCAGCACCTACAACCTCGCGGGTTTCATAGAGAGCAACAGGCATCTGTTTTGCGCCAGCGAAGAGGCCACGATCTTCATTATGGGCTCCGACCGTCTGGGCCGCGACATATTCAGCCGCGTGTCCTATGGCGCACAGCTATCACTGACGGTTGGCCTGATCGGAATCACGGTCTCCTTTGTACTTGGCATTTTCTTCGGCAGTGTCGCTGGTTATTTCGGCGGCCGCGTGGACTGGACAATAAACCGGGTGATCGAGATCTTGAGATCACTACCGGAACTGCCTTTGTGGCTCGCCCTGTCTGCCGCGGTGCCTTCAAACTGGTCGCCTGTTGCTGTGTTCTTCATTATCTCAATCATTCTTGGCATTCTTGACTGGCCCGGACTAGCCCGCTCCGTGCGCGCCAAGTTCCTGTCCCTGCGGGAGGAGGAATATGTTCGTGCTGCAGAAATGATGGGGGCCTCCTCCGGGCGGGTGATCCGCAAGCACCTTCTACCGAATTTCATGTCGCACCTGATCGCATCAGCCACCCTGTCGATCCCTGCGATGATCCTTGGTGAAACTGCGTTGTCATTTCTCGGCCTTGGTCTGCGCGCTCCGGCGGTCAGTTGGGGAGTGATGTTGAATGATGCGCAGAACCTCACGTCTGTTGAAATCTATCCTTGGCTCGCAATACCTATGCTGCCGATTGTCATCGTCGTGCTTGCATTTAACTTCCTTGGTGACGGATTGCGGGACAGCCTGGACCCGTATCAGCAATGACCCTCCTCAGCAGCCTGCCCGCCGCAGGCCAATATCAGGTGACCGGAAACGGCCATTTGCTCAGCGCTTTCGCGGTCACCGAATTGGCTGTCGCTTCGATCGGCACAGTGGGTCTCGAACTGGCAAGGCTGATAGACGTGATGAACCTGACCGCTTCTGCGCCAGAAGTTACTGTGGATCAGCGGCTTGCTTCACTCTGGTTCGGTTACAGCTTCCGGCCTAAGGGCTGGGAGCTCCCGAACCTTTGGGATGACATAGCAGGCGTTTACAAAGCCAAGGACGGCTGGATTCGCCTGCACACCAACCTGCCGCATCACCGCAAGGCTGCGCTGCAAGTGCTCGATTGCTCCGGAACAGGGGAAGCTGTAGCTGATGCGGTAAAACACTGGCAGGCCGACGCGCTTGAAAGCGAAACCGTGGCGGCCGGCGGCGTAGCTGCCGCCATGCGCTGCCGTGCCGACTGGCTGGCGCACCCTCAAGGCCGTGCAGTGGCCTCGGAACCGCTGATCTTCTGGTCAGCTCGGGAACCGGTCGAGTTGCGGGACCGGCCGGAAGCAACGGCAGCACGCCCTCTCGCTGGATTACGGGTGCTGGACTTGACTCGTGTTCTTGCAGGCCCGGTCTCGACCCGCACCCTTGCGGGGTTCGGGGCTGATGTACTGCGCATCGACCCGCCTGGATGGGATGAGCCGGGAGTAATCACAGACATCTCACTGGGCAAGCGCATGGCTGCGCTCGACCTGACTGAAGATAGCGACAGGCAGGTTTTTGAAACCTTGCTAAGCGAGGCCGATGTACTGGTGCACGGCTACCGGCCAGGCGCCTTGGATGGGCTGGGGTATGGCGCACAGACCCGTCGGCAGCTTGCGCCAAACACCGTCGAGGTGCAATTGGACGCTTATGGCTGGACTGGCCCCTGGGCGACACGGCGCGGCTTCGACAGCTTGGTTCAAATGAGCGCGGGAATTGCTGATGCGGGCCGGAACTGGGCTGGAACGGAGAACCCGCACCCTCTCCCTGTGCAAGCGCTCGATCATGCAACTGGATACCTGATGGCCGCCGCAGTCCTTTCGGCACTCACCACAGCAGCACAAGGTGAGGCAGTTCCACAGGCCCGCCTATCGCTGGCGCGCACGGCGGAGTTGCTGGCCGGGATGGAAAAATCTGCCGAAGGTCCGGAAATCATCGGACCAATTGATTGCGACTACGCACCGGATGTTGAAGCAAGCAGCTGGGGGCCTGGCCGCCGGCTTGCCGCACCGCTCAACATGAGCGGCACTGCTATGCGCTGGGAAATGGCAGCAACCCGCTGCGGCAGTGCTCCCCCTGCCTGGGCTGAAAAACCGCGCAAAAGAAGCTGAACTTGGCTATGAGGCGCACGATGCAGAGGGGTTCCCGAAATAGAAGGCGCACACAGGCTTCACAGGTTCGTCCACCCAATCCTTTTCCACGCTTTTCACACACGAAAGCGCAACCTTGCACCCGCTCGCAAGCCGAACGTGCCATCTGTACAGCAGGTGACCATGCAGCTGCCAGTTGGGAGATAGTCAACGGTCATCCCCACCAGGGCCGCCCATATCCTCAAGCAGGTCTTCATCAATCGCAGCCTGAACCGCCCCCAGAGCGGCCTCCTTCTGTTTTGGTGTCACCTCATCCGCCTGATCCGGGGCAAGGCGTACCGTCACTTCGCGATGCGCAAACTTGACGCCTTCGATTGCAAACAGCTCACGGATCTCTTGGTATACCCGCTTGCGCACGATCCACTGGTCACCCGGCTTGGTCATGAACTTTACCCGGATGATCATTGCGGAGTCCTGCATTTCGATCACCCCTTGCGACTTCAACGGCTGGATAAACGTATGACCAACAACAGGATCATCCATCAGTCTTTGTCCCAGCTTCTTGATGAGCTTCCTGACTTTTTCCACATCAGTGTCATAGGTTACCCGCAGGGGCAGCTTCATCATCACCCAATCCCGGGAGTAGTTGGTCAGAACCTTGATCTCCCCAAAAGGAATGGTGTGCAGTGCTCCCAGATGATGGCGCAATTGGAAAGAACGGACAGAGATCTTTTCGACAGTGCCCTTCACATCTCCGATGTCGATGTATTCGCCTTTGCGGAAAGCATCATCAATCAGGAAGAACGCCCCGGAGAAAATGTCCCGCACAAGCGTCTGCGAGCCAAAACCCACTGCCAAACCTACGACGCCAGCTCCGGCGAACAGCGGGCTGACATTGATTCCAAGCTCCAGCAGCAAGATCAGGACAATTGACACCAAAACCACTGCCAAAATTGCGCCGCGGAACAGGGGCAGCAGAGTCGCCAGGCGGCTGGCGCCGCCAGCTCCACCTTCATCGCCCAGCTCCGACTCTGAAACGTCACCCACTTCCTCATCAATCTTGCTGTCGATCCAAATCCGGAAAAGGTGGTAGACGATGTAACCGATAAACAGGATGACAGTCACATCCACCACACGTTCGGCAGCAGTGGTCCTGAGCCAGCTGGCGTCCGGGTTCCAGACAATTACCAGCGAATAAGCCCCGACGACAAAGGCGAGGATGCCTGCCACTCTGCGAGCGAGGTCCTCGTAAGTGGCGATCGGATGTCTTGGCTTCAGCGGAACTTCTGCTTCATCGTCCCATTCCGCCGCCGTACCGTCCGCCTGCGCATTTTCGCTCTCAGAAGGAACTCCCCTTGCGTCCTGCGCGGCACTTTCCTCAGCTGCGGGCGCAGAAACAACTCTCCGGCGGAAATACCTTTCAATGACATAGTTGATTGCCCCGTAGACCACTAGGATCGTCGTCAGAACGAAATAACTTCCAGCCATCAGCGGTATTGAGACTTCATGCTCAAGAACGAGGTCAAACGCCAGTTTTAGCCAGCCAAAGACCATGTAGATCATCAGTACAGGAGCCCAGGCAAATGCCAGAACCCGCACCAGCCATGAGCACTCCTCCGGCAGGCGGCCAGCGCGGATAGCATTGGAAATGGCCCGGCCGTTTACCAGCACCATCAGAAGATTGCCCAGCGTCGCCACCAATGCCAGGACGCCGTAGACCAGCGCATAAACGTTATAGTTGAGACCGAAGTCTCCAACCCAGGTTGCAAACAGTGTTGAAGAAACATCGTAGGTTGCCAGCAAAGAGGCCCAAATATAAAGCCGCTTGGCATCCCGGTCGGAAAACACCGGGATACGGTATTGCGCCAGAAATGGCGACAAAACCATCCGCCACAGATCCGACACGGTGCGAGCCAGGAAATAAGCTGTGTAGATTGCAGTAACGGTAAACTCGATGGACGGATCACCGGATGAGCCAAAAATCAGATACGAGGTCAGCGCAGCAAAAATCATCGCAAAAACTGTGGCCCCAATTCCTGTGAGAAAACGGAACACCAGAAACGGCATTTTCTCCTGATACCCTTCCGGGGTCTTTCGGATCCGCGAGACCACAAACCTCTTTGCAAACCGCTTGCCGTAGATCTCCACTGATAGCCAGCGTCCGATCAGAAGGAACAGCACACTCCAGCCCAGCACCTCTACATAGGTCATGATGCGCCCGTCCGGGCTGGTTTGGCGCAAGATGTACTGCATTTCGAAGACTGAATACGGCAGTGCTTCCAGCCTGCTGTTCAATTCTGCCCGAAACGCTGCAACTCTGGACTGCGCCTTCATCAAAGCCGACGGCTGTTCCATCGCTCCCGGCGCAGAATGATCCGCTGGCGGCCCGTCCTCCGGCGGCACATTCAGCAACCGTCCGCTGCTGTCAACGACCAGAACATTGACGCCGCTTTCGGCCGCTTGCTCAATCGCCCGGGACAGTGCCTCTGCACTTCCAGCGTCACTTTCCTGCGCGCTGGCGTGAGCTGTCAGCCCGATCCCCAGCAACAGACAGAGCAGGGCCCGAAAGATATATTGCTGCATGACCCGCTATCCTTCTGGAAACTTAAGCCAAATTAACCATCTCCCGAAGCGTTGCGCAAATGGCGCGCGCGCAAATCACCGTGCGCTTTGCAACAATGCCGCACGATTGCATGCTCCGCAGCTCCGGGCTATACAAATTCAGATATCTGCCCATGGGCAGAAAGCCGCAACGCCGCGGCCCCAGATAAGCCTTTCCGGGACTCGACGCGGCTAAAGCAAATACTGACCGCGCTCTTGCCGCAAATGGGCACCGAAGGCGCAAACTGAGGCGGAAGATGGCCGAGCACAAGAGCACGCGCCCTGACACAAGCGGCCGCATGGGCTGGCGCGCTCACTCTGCCGCCACGGCCATCCCGCTGCCAGCCTTGGTCCGAAAATCCTCCCAGGTAGTTGAATGACGGACACAGCCATCCCCCGCTCTCAGGCAGAAACCTGCAAACGTGGTCCCAGGATCATGTTCTATAGCCACGATACGTTCGGGCTAGGTCATCTGCGCCGGTCGCGCGCGCTTGCCGGGGCGATTACGGCGGCCAACTCCAACGCTTCGGCGCTGATCCTTACCGGCTCTCCGGTTGCAGGCCGGTTCTCCTTCCCTTCCCGGGTCGATCATGTGCGCCTGCCTGGTGTGATCAAGCGCTCAGATGGGTCCTACGCTTCGCGTACCATGGGTATGAGTATCGAGGAAACAGCCGAGCTGCGGGCAGCTTTGATCCGCTCAACCGTTGAGCAATACGATCCTGACGTGCTGGTCGCCGACAAGGAGCCTACCGGTTTTCGCGGCGAGCTGATGCCAGCCCTGGACCTTCTGAAATCGCAGGGGAACTGCAAGATGGTGCTCGGCTTGCGGGATGTGCTGGATGAGCCGGAAGTGCTGGCCGCAGAATGGGAACGCAAGCACGCGGTCGAAGCAACCCGTGATTTCTACGATGAAATCTGGGTTTACGGCCCTCAATCTGTGTATGATCCAACCGCCGGACTGCCATTCACTGCAGAGATGCAAGCCCGTATGCACTGGACTGGCTACCTGCGCCGCGATCTTGGTCAGGTCGGAGAACCGCCCGAGCAGCCTTACCTGCTGGTAACGCCAGGCGGTGGTGGCGACGGCGAGATGATGGTGGATCTGGTGTTGTCGGCATATGAAGCCGACCCGTGCCTCTCGCCGCGTGCGGTTCTGGTCTATGGCCCCTTTCTGTCCGGCGAAACCCGGCAGGATTTTGAGGAGCGCGTCGCCCGGCTGAATGGCCGCGTCACCGCCGTTGGCTTTGAATCTCAAATTGAGACTTTGTTTGCCGGCGCTCAGGGCGTGGTCTGCATGGGGGGGTACAACACGTTTTGCGAGGTTCTGTCTTTTGACAAGCCTGCAGTTATCGTGCCTCGCACCACCCCTAGGCTGGAGCAATGGATACGCGCCAGCCGGGCAGAAGAGATCGGCCTGACAACCATGCTGGATGAGTTTCGGGATGGCTGGACCGCGCCAGCACTGGCCAAGGCAATCCGAGCACTGGCTACCCAGCCGCCACCCTCTGCCGCTGGTTCCGAAGGTCTGCTGGACGGTCTCGATTATGTGACCCAGCGCGTTACAGCGCTGCTTCAGGAAACCCGCAAAGAGGCCGCCGAATGAACACTGCCCGCCCGCCCCTTGCAGTGGTGGTAAAGGGCTGGCCGCGCCTGTCCGAGACCTTTATCGCGCAAGAACTGGTTGCCCTCGAGGCCGCTGGCCATGCTTTTGAGATATGGTCATTGCGCCATCCCACGGACATCAAGAGCCATCCCTTGCATGCACAGCTGAAGGCGCGTGTAAATTACCTGCCTGAGTATCTGCATGAAGAACCGGTCCGGGTCTGGCGCGCACGCGAAATTGCTCAGCAGTTGCCTGGATACTTCGAGGCCTACCGCATTTGGCGTGCGGACTTGCGCCGTGACGCGACGCCTAACCGTATACGCCGTTTTGGCCAGGCTTGTGTTTTGGCGGCAGAGATGCCGGAGGAGGTACTAGGCCTCTACGCGCATTTCCTGCACACCCCATCATCAGTGGCTCGCTACGCAGCAATCATGCGGGACCTTCCGTGGAGCTTTTCTGCCCATGCCAAGGACATCTGGACCTCACCAGAGTGGGAAATCCAGGAGAAGCTCTCCGCAGCCCATCACGGCGCTGAATTTGGTGCCACATGCACTGGCTTCGGCGCCAAGCATCTGCAGGAATTGGCGGATACACCTGATCGTATTGATTTGGTCTATCACGGGCTGGACCTGACCCGTTTTCCAGCACCGCCTGCGCGCAGGCCGCGCCGGCCTCAAGACCCCATGCGCTTCATGTCTGTAGGCCGCTTGGTGGAAAAAAAGGGGTTCGACCGCCTGATTGCCGCACTGGCTTTGCTGCCGGCAGGCCTTGACTGGCACTGGACTCATATCGGTGGCGGCGGGCTGGGTGACCTTTTGCAAGGTATGGCTGAAGATGCAGGCATTGCCGATCGTATCACCTGGCGCGGTGCCTGCGACCAGCCAGAAGTGATTGAGGCAATGCGTTCATCTGACCTGTTCGTACTGCCCAGCCGGGTGGCAGCCGACGGTGACCGGGACGGGCTCCCGAACGTGCTGATGGAGGCGGCTTCGCAGGCTCTGCCGATCCTGTCGACCCCTGTTTCAGCGATCCCGGAGTTCATAGACCATGGGATCCACGGGCTTTTGAGCGCAGACAGCCCTGAGGCGCTGGCAGAGAGTCTGCTCTCTGCTGCGCGGCACCCACAGAAACTGGCAGAAATGGCCCAGTCCGCTTTGGCCCGTTTGCGCAGCGATTTCGGGATGGATCCTGGAATTGCCCAGCTTTCGAAACGGCTGAACTCTATGCTGCAGAACGGCTGACCTCGATGATGCCGGGATCCGGAAAGCGGGTTGCCTTCTACGCGCCGATGAAGCCGCCGCACCATCGTGTTCCCTCCGGCGATCGCGAGATTGCACGCAATCTGATGGCTCTGTTTAAATCCAACGGCGCAAAGGTGCAGCTTGCATCGGACCTTCGGATCTATGACAAACACGGCGACAGGGAGCAGCAATCTGCTCTGCGCGCAAATGCGGAAGGCGAAATCCGCCGTTTGATTGAAGAAATGCCTGAAGCTGACCTCTGGGTCACGTATCACAACTACTACAAAGCCCCTGACCTGATTGGCCCGGTGATGGCGCGCGCCCGGGGCATCCCGTATGTGCAGATCGAATCCACACGCGCCCAAAAGCGTTTGACCAGCCCCTGGGCCGAGTTCGCCAAAGCGGCCCATGCGGCGGCTGATGCCGCAGATGCAATCTTTTATTTCACCGAACAGGACCGGTTTGCGCTGGATCGTGACCGGCACGGGCACCAGATCATCACTTGCCTGCCCCCCTTCCTTCCACTTAACGGGCTACCGGCCCCGTCTTCCCTGGACGGACCCATTCTGGCAGCGGGCATGATGCGCCGGGGCGACAAACTGGCTTCATATGGTATCATTGCAGAAACACTTGCCCACCTGCCCGGTGATTGGCATCTGGATATTGCAGGCGACGGCCCGGCCCGGGCTGAGGTTGAGATTCTGATGGCCCCCTTCTCAGAAAGGGTCCGCTACCTGGGCCAACTCTCCCGCACGGAATTGGCCGCGGCCTATGCACAGGCGAGCTTGTTTCTGTGGCCCGGTGTCAATGAAGCC
This sequence comes from Leisingera sp. S132, assembly GCF_025144465.1. NCBI lineage: Bacteria > Pseudomonadati > Pseudomonadota > Alphaproteobacteria > Rhodobacterales > Roseobacteraceae > Leisingera > Leisingera sp. S132. Next base: position 735,621 of record NZ_CP083553.1, on the reverse strand, counting down.
TTTGGCATGGTGTATCTGGAGGCCCAAGCCCATGGGCTGCCAGTTGCCGCTCAGGACCGTCCCGGCGTGCGGGATGTATTGCTGCCCAAGGCCTACCCGGCTCCGGAAGCAGGCGCACAAGCTCTCGCATCCTTTGCCACCCAGCTGCTTGCAAACCCCGAGCTGCGTTCAGAAACTGCCAAGGATGCCCGCGACTATATTTCAACCAACCACCTTGCTCCCGCCGCCGCCCGGACATTTTGGAAGACTGTTTTGCCGCTGATGGACCTCTCCGCATGATACGGCTTGCTCTATTGCGCCACGGGCATACCGCCTGGAACCGCGCCGGCCGCATCCAAGGCCGCAGTGACATACCGCTGGACGATGCGGCCCGGACAGAGCTGGGCAGCCACACCTTGCCAGAGGATTGGCGGCAGGCAGAGCTTTGGTCCAGTCCACTGGCACGTGCAGCGGAAACGGCCCTGCTCGTCACCGGACACAAACCACGAACAGCGTCTGAACTCATCGAGATGAACTGGGGGGATTGGGAAGGGCTCCGTGGTTTGGATCTAAAAGCTGCTCCGGGCAGCGTCTTTCGCGATATCGAAGAATGGGGCTGGAATTACCGTCCGCCTGGAGGAGAGAGCCCGGCGGAAGTCTGGTCCAGAATCGAACCTTGGCTTTACGCACTGAAACAGGATGCTGTTGCTGTTTGCCATATCGGTATCATGCGAATGATCCTGGCACGGGCGCACGGCTGGAATTTCGATGGCCCCGCCCCATTCCGCATCAAACGGAACCGCCTGTTTGTAATCGAGGTTATCGGTCGAGACCTTCGTCCCTGGCCAGACCCGGTTCGGCTGCTTAGCAAGGCATCCTCATGAAAGTTTTGATTGCCGTCACACATCTGCTGGGTACCGGCCACTTGTCCAGGGCTATCACACTGGCCCGGGCTTTCATCGAAGCGGGCCACCGGGTGCAGGTCGCCTCAGGCGGTTTCCCGGCACTGCAGCTCACAACTGACGGGGTTGAGTTGCTTCAGCTGCCTCCGTTGCGCTCCGACGGGGTGGACTTCACCCGCCTCCTGGCAGAAAACAACACGCTGGCTGATGAAGCATATTTGTTACAACGTCAGACAGCCATTTGCACTGCACTGCGGAACTTGCAACCCGACGTGCTGATCACAGAGCTTTACCCTTTTGGCCGACGCTCCCTGCGAAGGGAATTCCAAGCTCTGCTTGAAACTGCCAAAACACTGCCTCGGCGGCCGGTGATCCTGTCTTCTATCCGCGACATCCTCTCCCCTCCGTCAAAACCGGAGAAAGCGGCAAAGGCCGACGCAGTGATCGCTAAATACTTTGATGCTGTGCTGGTTCATTCCGACCCCGCAGCCACACGGCTCAACGCGAGCTGGCCGGTCTCTAAAATGCTGGCAGCCAAGCTGCGTTACACGGGTTATGTGGCCCCAGCCACCGCTGGCCCCCACCCGGATCAGGCAGGCGCTGGCGAAGTGCTGGTGAGCGCTGGGGGCGGCAGCGTGGGGACACCGCTCTATCGCTGCGCCCTAGAGGCCGCTAGGCTGATGCCCGGCACGCCGTGGCGATTGCTCGTTGGCGGCTCGGATGCCGACGTTCGCATTGCAGAGTTTTCCACGGCCAGGTCCCCCGCTCTGCTGGAGCCTGCCCGTCATGACTTCCGCCAGATGCTTTCCCACGCCGCGGCTTCAGTCAGCATGTGCGGCTACAATACTGCATTGGATATTTTGCAAGTCGGCACGCCTGCTGTTCTAGTGCCCTTCGACGCTGGAAACGAAACAGAACAGGGCCTGCGCGCGGCCAGTCTCGCACCACTGAAGGGCATAGAGGTTCTTGAAACTGCAAACCTTTCTCCTGAATCGCTATGCGCAGCAGTCAAGGCGGCAATGCAAGCACCGCCGCGGCTCGCAGGCGGTTTCAGGTTTGACGGGGCAGCCCGGACCGTGGAGATTGCCGCTGAACTTGCGGGAGGGCGCGAATGACACCGGATTGGAGCGAGCTGGACCGGGAACTGGACCACTGGCAGCAGGCAGGGCTGAGGCTGCCCCTGTGGTGGCGGGACGATGATGCAATGTCCCATTCTTCTGAACTGGAACGGCTGGCAGCGCTTTCGGATCACCTCGACCTGCCGGTGCATTTGGCCGTGGTTCCACAAGGCGCGACACCGGATCTGGCCCGTTTCATCGCAGAGCATCCAACACTCGTCCCGGTCGTCCACGGTTGGGCCCACCAGAACCATGCACCGGCTGGAGAAAAAAAGGCCGAGTTCGGTGCGCACCGCCCTCTGGAAGAACTGCTGGATGATGCCGAGCGCGGCTTGGCGGCGATGCAAAACTTGTTTGGCGGCTGCTTGCGCCCAATGTTTGTTCCGCCGTGGAACCGGATTTCTGCGGAAATGCTGACTTGGCTGGCAGGAGCCGGTTATACAGCTGTATCAACATTCACCCCCCGCAAGGCTGCCAAACCCGCTTCCGGCCTGTTGCGGGTGAACACTCATCTGGATCCGGTCGACTGGAAAGGCCGCCGCGGCTTGCTGCCAGTTGATCGGTTGACCACACAGGTGGCCCGCCAGCTGCGCGACCGCCGCATGGGAGATGCCGACAATGCGGAACCCTATGGGCTCCTCACCCACCATCTGGTCCATGATGAGGCAACTTGGTCTTTCATCGGTGCGCTCGCAAAGCGCCTGCTTCACGGCCCGGGCGAGGCTTGGATCTATGATGAAAGGATGTCCTGAATGAGCCGTCTCGATTCCATGCTGCGTCGTCTGACCGCCCAGCGCGACGGATTGAACTGGGCCGCGGAACTGATAAATCCGGTCCAAGGCGATGTTCTGGATATGGGGCTCGGCAACGGGCGCACCTATGACCACTTGCGCAAAATCATGAGTGACCGCCGGATCTGGGTGATTGACCGGATCCTGCAATGCCATCCGTCTTGCGTCCCACCGGAAGAGGACTTTCTTCAGGGCGAAGCCAGACCGATGCTGGAGCAGCTTGCGGCAGGCGGTCACAAGATTGCTCTCGCACACTATGACTTCGGCTTTGGTGTCAAGGAAAAGGACGTTGCCGAAGCTGCCGCACTCTCGCCTGTGATTGGTCAAGTCATGGTCCCTGGCGGGATTATCGTTTCCGGCCAGCCGCTGACGGGCTTTGAACAGTTGAGCGGCCCCGACGGCATCCCTGCCGGGCGCTATATGTTTTACCGGGCTGGCTGAACACTGACTTCGCGGGGCTCCGGCTCACAGCATCTACGCCACCCGCAGCCCTCGGGTCCAGACACCACGTATAGCAGGCGCTCCCGCCTGCATGCTGAACCTGATCAGGTCAGCACGTTTGCCTGTTTCCAGCCGCCCCCGGTCATCAAGTCCGACTGCGGCAGCAGGAGCATGCGTGACTGTGCCCAACCCACGTGCCAAATCACCCCATAGCTCGCCCAATTTGACCGCAGACATTAGCAGCGCGGCAGGCACATAATCGGACGAAAGAATGTCCAGCAATTCCAGGTTCGCCAATTCATGCGCAGCAACGTTGCCTGAATGCGATCCGCCGCGGATCAAGTTCGGTGCACCCATCATCACCTTGATGCCTTGCACCCGGCACGCCTGCGCAGCCTCAACCGTCGTTGGAAATTCAGCAAGCCGGATCCCATGGCCGGCGGAAACCGCCACCTGTGCCGCTGTTGTATCATCGTGGCTTGCCAGCACCGCGCCAAACCGCTTGGCCGCCGCGACAGCCTCCGCTTCGTGCAACGCGCCATAAGTTTCCTGCAGCTCCATCAGATGCGCCACATGCGACTGAAAGGCTGCATCGTCAAACCCGTGTTTGCCTTTTACATACTGCTCCAGCTTGGCGAGGTCGCGAAACTGTCGCTGGCCCGGCGTGTGATCCATGAGAGAGACCAGCCTGACCCGGTCTTCTTCTCCGAAGGCATTCAGTTCTTCCACCAGTGTATCAGTGCATATCTCTGCCCGAAGGTGCAGGAAGTGCGAGATCTTCAGCGCGTTGGCAGCGCGCAACTCCAGAAGCTCAGAAGCCAGCTGCCGGGCATATGCGCCATAACGGCTTTCCCGGCGGCTTATTGATCCAACGCGCATAGCGTCAAACACCGTGGTGATGCCGGTCCCCGCCAGCTCCGCGTCATGAGCAATAATGGCACTGGCAAGCGGCCAGTCCACCTTCGGGCGCGGCTGTATATGGCGTTCCAAGTTGTCCGTGTGCAGTTCCACCAGGCCAGGGCTAACAAAATCCCCTTGGCAATCCATAGCGCCCGCCGGGACCGATGCTCCGTCGGAGATGTCTGCTATCACACCACCTGTAACTTTCACACTGCCGGTCCGGACTTCGCCCGGAAGTACCAGAGCAGCATTGGCAAGGATCATCTCTTCTGTCATCTGGACTTCACATCTTTCAAGCTATGGAAGGCCACGTTTAGGAGGCCAATGTGACATTCACGCGATACGCGATCTATTACGCTCCGCCCGCCGATGCGGAATGGAGCCGGTTTGCAGCCAGCTGGCTTGGATGGGATATCAAGACGGGCAAGCGCCTGCCGCATCCGGACATGGCAGGGCTGGACATTGACGCGATCACGGAAGTGCCGCGAAAATACGGGCTTCACGCGACGTTGAAGCCGCCGATGCGCCTGGCCGAAGGTCAGACACAGGCTGCGCTTGAAATCGCCTGTGAAGCCTTTGCGGCTTCTCAGAAGCCTGTCAGCTTTGACGGCCTTCACTTGGCACGCCTTGGCCGTTTCCTCGCATTGCGTCCTACCGGTGACCAGTCGTCCGTGAACACGCTCGCAGCAAACTGCGTGACTGAACTCGACAGGTTTCGAGCGCCGCTGTCCACGGCAGATCTGGACCGCCGCCGTGCCGCTGGCCTGGCGCCGGAGCAGGAGGAGAACCTCATGCGCTGGGGCTACCCGTATGTTCTCAGCCAGTTCCGTTTTCATATTACGCTGACAGGAAAGCTGCCCAAACCAGAACTGCCCGCAGTGGAGGCCGCACTGAACAAACGCCTGATCCCACTTCTGCCTGCGCCTCTTGTGATCGGAGATATCGCGCTGACGGGCGAAGCGCCGGATGGCAGGTTTCACCTCATCCATCGCTATGCGCTCTCCGGCTGAACAACGGCCAGCGCAGCGTTCACCGCGGCACTCAGCGTCCCGCTGTTGTCGATCTGATGAACCCGGCGCAAGCCTGCAGGCAGCGGCTTCATCGCGCGAGCCAAACGCCTCTGCACTTCCTCTTCGCTCTCTCTTCTGCGAGCAGCAAGGCGCGCGGCCAGCACCTGCGGGCGTGCAGTCACCGAAAGCACGATGAAATGGCCGAACTTTTCCTGCGCCTCCAGCAACACGGCGCGGGACAAGTTTACCAGTACACCAGCTGCTCCTTCACGCAGGTCTTCGATGTCACGGGGGATACCGTAGTGGAGGCCATGCGCCTGCCAGTGCAGAGAAAAGACACCAGCTCCGGCGAGGGCAGAGAACTCCGCTTCTGATACTGCCTGATAGTCCTCGCCTCCGGCTTCGGGTGCTCGCGTGATCACCCGGCGCAACACGCGCAGTTGCGGGACTGAGACTGCCAGAGCGGACATGAGACTGTCCTTTCCGACACCTGACGGTCCGACCACTGCTATGACCGGACCTTTTGAAGCCCCCTTGCTCATGCCATGGCCTTCGGTGAAAAGCCGGAGACGTCCACGAACCGGTCGCATACCGTTTCGCGCGCAGCTTCATCATGGAAAATGCCTATAATGGCCGCCCCCCGTGCCTTGGCGGCCTTGATCAGGCCCAGAACAGTAGCCCGGTTTTGCGCATCAAGGCTGGCCGTTGGCTCATCCAGCAGCATCGCAGGATAATCGAAAGCAAAGCCTCGGGCGATATTCACCCGCTGCTGTTCGCCGCCGGAAAAGGTCGTTGGGCTAAGGCCCCAAAGCCGTTCCGGGATGTTAAGCTGTGCCAGCAATGAGGCTGCCTTGTCACGAGCTTGGCCCACGGGAGCTCCAACCGCCAGCAAGGGCTCTGCTACGACATCCAGAGTCGGCACTCGCGGAACGACACGCAAGAACTGGCTGACATATCCCAGGGTTTCGCGGCGCAAGGCCAGGATTTCGCGCGGCTCGGCGTTGGCCACATCGACACCACCAACCACGACGCTGCCAGAGGCGGCTAGATAGTTGCCATAGATCACACGCATCAGCGTGGATTTGCCCGCACCGGATACTCCAGTCAGCCCGACACATTCTCCGGGTTTCACACACAGTGTTGCATTTTGCATCACCGGGATCACTGCGCTGCCCTGGTTGTGCAAGATGAAGCTCTTGCTTACGTTGTTCAGTTCAATCATGATCCTGCCCTCAGACTTGCAGCACGCTGGAAACCAGCAGTTGGGTATAACTGTGCTGGGGATCGTCCAGTACTTGGTCGGTCAGCCCGGTTTCCACCACACGGCCATCTTTCATCACCATCAGCCGGTCTGCCAGCAACCGCACCACGGCCAGGTCATGGGTGACGATAATGGCGCTCAGCCCCATTTCCCGCACCAGCCCGCGCAAGAGGTCGAGGAGGCGCGCCTGGACAGAGACATCCAGCCCGCCAGTTGGTTCGTCCATGAAAACCAGCCGCGGGCCGGTGACGAGGTTGCGGGCAATCTGCAGACGTTGCTGCATGCCGCCAGAGAATGCGGAAGGGCGATCATCAATCCGGTTTTCGCTGATCTCGACCCGACCAAGCCAGTCAGCTGCCCGTTCCCGGATTGCGCCGTAATGGCGGTCGCCCACTGCCATCAGCCGCTCGCCAATATTGCCACCAGCCGAAACCGACATCCGCAAACCGTCGCGGGCGTGCTGGTGGACAAAGGCCCAGTCTGTTCGCGACAGCATCCGCCGCTCCGCTTCGGACATGGTTACTGTATCCACTGGCCCGTCCGCGCGTGTGTCAAAGATTACTTCGCCGAAATCCGGGACCAAATGTCCTGCCAGGCTGTTCAGCAGCGTCGATTTTCCCGACCCGCTTTCGCCCACAATTCCCATGACTTCGCCTGGGTACAAATCAAATGTCACATCCGTGCAGCCGATCCGTGCGCCATAAAGTTTCTTGACGTTTTTCACTTGCAGCAAAGGTGTCATCACACGGCCTCCTCACCCAGACGGCCGGAATGGCCCGCTTCACGCCGCGACCGGCAGTAATCAGTATCCGAGCAAACAAACATCCGGCTGCCTGCATCATCCAGAATGACCTCGTCCAGGTAGCTGTCCACTGCCCCGCAGAGATCACAAGGATGATCAGCCTTGCTGGCCTCAAACGGATAATCCTCAAAGTCCAGAGAGACGACCCGGGTATAGGGCGGCAGCGCATAAATACGTTGCTCGCGGCCCGCGCCGAACAGCTGGATTGCTGCCATTTCCATTTTGGGATTGTCGAATTTGGGGATCGGTGAAGGATCCATTACATAGCGCCCCTCCACCTTGACCGGATAGGCATAGGCGGTGGCGATGGCCCCGTGCTGGCTGATATCCTCATACAACTTCACATGCATCAGCCCGTACTCCTCAAGCGCATGCATCTTACGGGTTTCGGTTTCCCGCGGCTCCAGGAAGCGCAGCGGCTCCGGGATCGGCACTTGGTAGACTAGAATCTGATCCTCGGTCAGTTCTGCCTCAGGGATCCTATGACGGGTCTGGATAACGCTGGCCTTCGCGGTTTCCTCAGTGGTTGCAATGCCTGCCGTCTTTTCAAAAAATTTGCGGATTGAAACCGCGTTGGTGGTGTCATCGGCCCCCTGGTCGATCACTTTGAGCGTGTCGTCCGGGGTCAGCGTGGCGGCTGAGACCTGCACGCCGCCGGTGCCCCAGCCATAAGGCATCGGCATCTCGCGGCTGGCAAAGGGCACTTGATAGCCCGGCACCGCCAACCCTTTCAGGATTGCCCGGCGGATCATCCGCTTGGTCTGCTCGTCGAGATATGCGAAGTTGTAGCTGGTGCTCATTGGGTAGCCCCCCTCTCACATGGAGACATATGATGAGTGACTATTGGCCACTCTTGGTTTTCGCGGTGATCGCCGTTGTGGTTGCCTGGCCTTCGAAGAAAAAGCTCCGAAGGCTCCCAACCAGCGCCGCTACAGGCGCGATTCCAGGTGGAGGTGACGAAGTCATCCGCCGGAGTGATGGCTTCGATGGCGGTGACTGCGTCGGAGGCGGGGGCGACTGAAGTCATTCCACTGCCTCGCGTCGCAGCTTGCGGACAAGTTCCAGCTCAGACTGAAAATCCACGTAGTGCGGCAGCTTGATGTGCTCCAGAAATCCCGTAGCTTGAATATTGTCTGAGTGGCTCAGGACAAACTCCTCATCCTGCGCAGGTGCCCCCAGATTGTCCTCACCTAACTCTTCCCAACGCAGCGCCCGGTCGACCAGTGCCATGGCGATCGATTTGCGCTCGGACTGGCCAAAGACCAGGCCATAGCCGCGGGTGAACTGCGGCGGCACCGTTTTGGAACCCTTGAACTGGTTCACCGTCTCGCACTCGGTCAGCTCCACCTCTCCTATTTCAATGGCAAAACCCAACTCCGGGATCTCCATTTCCACCGGAACGGTGCCGATGCGCAGCTCTCCGACAAAGGCATGGTTGCGCGCATATCCGCGTTGAGTGGAGTAAGCCATGCCGAGGATAAACCCCTCGTCGCCACGGGTCAGCGATTGCAGACGCACTGCCCTGCCCGCGGGAAAGGCCATCGGTTCGCGTGTCAGATCGCCCGGCACCTCGTCCGAAAACGCCTCACGCTCGATAATGTCCTCCCCCTGCAGAAAGGCTGTGATGTGCGGCGTGGTTTCCATCCGCGGCTCGGCAGCCGGGGCTTCGGGAACGTCGCCTTCGGCGGCAAGTTTGAAATCCAGCAAACGGTGGGTGTAGTCGAATGTTGGCCCCAGCACCTGGCCGCCCGGCGCATCCTTGAACGTCGCCGAAATCCGCCGGTCGCAGGCCATCTCGCTGGTTTTTACAGGCCTTGAGGAACCGAACCGCGGCAAAGTAGTGCGATAGGCGCGGACCAGGAAAATGGCCTCGATCAGATCACCTCGCGCCTGTTTGATTGCCAGGGCGGCAAGATCGGGATCATACAAAGACCCTTCAGCCATCACCCTGTTTACCGCAAGGCTTAGCTGCTCGCGGATCTGCGCAAGAGAAAGCTCCGCAACATTGGTGTCACCCCGGCGTTCTTCGGCAAGCCAGGCATGGGCGTTTTCGATGGCGCGCTCGCCGCCTTTAACTGCAACATACATCGCTTAGGCCTCCGCTATGACTTGGGTGGACCGCGGCAAGGCCGAAACCTGCGATCCAAAAGTGAAGAAGAAGTCCAGTCCCAGCGGAAACAAGGCTGCGTTAGCTTGAAGCGCGGCAAGTTCGGGCACCTGCATGCGAGCCATTTCTTTGATCCCCGGACCGCTTAGCGCCGCATTCGCCACATCCAGGCTGTGCATTTCGACAATCAGCGTGGCCGAGCGGTCAGGATACTCTACCGTCCCTATGCGAAAGCGGCTGAGCGGCTGCAAGTGCTGCCACCCGCCCAAAGCAAAATCCGCCTGCCCTGCGTCAACGACCGGCGCGCCGGTGTGAAAGGCCAGCCAGCCACGCAGGGCCTCGCTGTCCACATCAGGCGCCAGATACACGCCGGTTTCCGGGTCGCAAAGGGTCAGCAAAAGGCTGCCTGCAGCCACTGAAACCCCTTCTGGAGGCGTTGCCCCTGAAATTTCCTGCACCTGACCGGGGCGGGCCATTGCATTCATCGCCGCTCGGAAAGCATGCGCGGCGGCGACCTGCGGATTGCCAAAACCGCCTGAGAAAACTGTGCTACGGGATTGCTGATCCATCAATCATCTCCCCGCACCATCGTGAAAAACTCAACCTTTGTTGCTGCAGCCTTGGACGCGCGGGCCGCCTTCTGCGCCTGCCGCGCTTGCGCCAGCGGCATCAGCACAGCCTCATTCAAGGCTTCAGCAGCACCCGTCTGCATCAGCGCATCTATCTTGGCTGCAATCTCCGCCTTCGCCTTGCAGCGGCCCTGCACATAGCTATGGCCAACCGTACCGTCCGCCAGCGAAAGAGCGCATCGGGTGACGGTCATTTCGCCCAAATTAAAAGGGGCACCAGTACTGCCCATTCGGCCGCGAACCATGATTCCGCCAACTTCGGGAGCGCGGAGGAACTCACAATCCGGGTCCAACCCGAAATCTTGCCACAGCTCAGTCAGCCGGACTTCTTCAGCGGAGGCCAGAAGGCTCATCCAGCCTTTGCGATCCTCTGCAGGAAAATTGGTGTTCATTTGTCTAAGCCTCTTGGCAAAGTTGTCCACAATATCTATACAACTATACAAATTCTACCCAATTCCCCTTCTCCGGTGCAATCCCAGATTTGTGAAAGTTCAGTGACATGGCCCGCACTCCCATTTGGAAGTCCATTGCTATCGCCCTGACCGACGACATCGCGCAGGGCCGGTATGAAACCGGCGGCAAGCTGCCCGCCGAAGTACAGCTTTCGGCTCGTTTCGGGGTGAACCGGCATACTGTTCGCCGGGCATTGTCGGAACTGGCGGAACAGGGATTGGTCCATTCGCGCCGCGGTGCCGGAGTTTTTGTAGCTTCCAGACCAACGGATTACCCGATCAGCAGGCGGGTGCGGTTCCACCAGAACCTGACACGCGAAGGCCGTAGCCCTGCCAAGCAGATCCTGACGCTGGAAACCCGCGCAGCATCTGCGCGCGAGGCCAAGACGCTGCAACTGGACCCGGGCGCAGAGGTGCATGTCTATGACGGGTTATCACTCGCGGACGGCCAGCCCATCGCCCTGTTCCAAAGCATCTTCCCTGCAGACCGCTTTCCCGGCATTCTCGAAGCCCTTCAGGAACAGCGTTCGGTCACAGCAGCGCTTCAGAAGTTCGGAGTTGAGGATTACACCCGGATCGAGACCCGGATCACCGCCAAGCTGGCCACGGCTACCCAGGCGCTGCACCTCAAGATCGCCGAAGGCAGCCCGATCCTGCGCACGACGGGTGTCAATGCGGATCCGCAGGGGCGGCCCGTTGAGTTCGGCCGAACTTGGTTCGCCGGCGACAGGGTGACACTTACCGTAAGCAGCGAAAGCTGAGGACGCTTTCCTGCGGCACTAAGAAAAAGCTCCCGCCAAAGGCAGGGGCTCCACTTATCCAGATCAGATCAGGTCACTGCTGAGCGTTAAAGACAAACAGCGTTTCGCCATTAATCTGGTAAGCGTTGATAAGTTCCTTGGCCTTGTCCGAAACCAGCCATTCCTCCAGCTGCATTACTAGGCCATTCTTCACATGGCCATGCTTCTCCGGGTTCACCGGGATATAGGCATACTGGTTGAACAGCACCGGATCACCAGCAAACAGCAGCTTCAGATCGCCCTTGTTGCCAAAGTTCAGCCAGCTGGCGCGGTCCGACATGATGTAAGCGTCCATACCCGCAGCGGTATTTAGCGCAGCACCCATGCCTGCGCCAACAGCACGGTACCACTCACCAAAACCTTCGGGGTCCAGCCCTGCGGCCTTCCAGAGGCTCAGTTCCTTCTTGTGGGTGCCGCTGTCGTCGCCGCGGCTGACAAAAGCTGCCTCCGTCCCGGCAATCCTTTGCAATGCTCCAGCTGCATTTCCGGCGCCAGCGATCCCTGCTGCATCGTCTTCGGGCCCGATGAAAACAAAATCGTTGTACATAATCTCGCGGCGGTGGGTGCCGTTGCCGCCCTGCAAGAACTTCTCCTCGGCCTTCTTTGAATGCACCAGGATCGCGTCGACGTCGCCCGCCTCTCCCAAGCGGATCGCCTGGCCGGTGCCGACGACCAGCAATTGCACATCCAGCCCTAGGTCCTTCTTGATTTCCGGCAGAAGAATCTCTGCCAGCCCGGAATTGTGGAAAGAGGTGGTCACCGCCATCTTCATCTCTTCCGCCAGCGCCGCCGCGGCCCATACCAAAGAGGCAACAGCACTTAAAATCAAAGGTTTCATTCTACAATATCTCCATTCAAAAACGCGCGCGCTTGCGCGGTTTCCGGCCCAGCGAAGAACTTCACCGCCGGTTTGAATTCGTGGATGCGGCCCTGCAGGACAAAAATAACTTCATCCGCCAGCCTCCGAGCCTGGCCCATGTTGTGGGTGGACATGATCAGACGGGTTCCGCTGCCGGCGGCATGTGCCAGAATTTCCTCGATCTCGCGCGTGGCCCTGCCGTCCAGCGCCGCACAGGGTTCATCCAGAAACAGCACTTGCGGCTCGCACACCAGCGCACGGGCCAGCGCCAGCTTCTGCCGTTCTCCCCCTGACAGCATGGTGGCCTGACGCTCCAGAGTTTCACCCAAGCCGACACGGGCAGCCCAGTCCGCAGCCCGCGAGCGGGCCTGGCTCCGGCTTTTGCCCGTCAGCCGCAGCGGATAAGCGATGTTTTCAATCACCGAACGCCGTAGCATCACTGGGGCCTGAAACACAAAGGCCTGTTTCTTCTGCGCCTCCTCCAGCGGGCAGGCCCATTCCAGGCTACCGCCATTCATACGCACAATACCATGCAGCATCTTAAGCAGCGTGGTCTTACCTGCGCCGTTCGGACCAATGATGATCGAGGTGCCCTGCCCGCCCAGCGTCAGGTCAACCGGGCCGACCAACACCTTGCCGCGGCGGCGCACCTGGGCAGCCTTGGCCTTTAGCGGGAACATCTGCATCACCAGCGCCCCTCGCTCTCAGTGCGGCCAAGCCAGTGGATCGCCAGGTTGACCGCAATCGCCAGCGCAATCAGAACGAAGCCCAGGCCCAGTGCCATTGCAAACTCACCCTTTCCGGTTTCCAGCGCAATCGCCGTGGTCAGCACCCGCGTTGCGTGGTCGATATTGCCGCCAACAACCATGATCGCGCCTACTTCGCCGATCGCGCGGCCAAAGCCGGCCAGGGCCGCAGTCAGCAGCGCCCTGCGCCCATCCCACAACAGCGCCTGGATGCGCTGGAACTGGGTAGCGTTCATCGATATCAGCAGGTCGTGGTAGTCGCTCCACAACTCTCGCAAGCTCTGGTGCGCAACCGAGGCCACGAGCGGCACCACGATGATCACCTGCGCGATGATCATGGCTGTGGGCGTGAACAGCAGGCCAAAAACACCAAACGGTCCGGCCCTGGACAGAAATACATAGACCACCAGCCCGACCACAACTGGAGGCAGGCCCATCAGCGCATTCAGCACTGCAATCGTAGCCCGGCGCATCCGGAACCGGCGCACCGCCAGAAATGCCGCAAGCGGCAGCGCGATGGCGCAAGCGATCGCCAGCGCTGTCAATGTGACCCGCAGCGACCGCAATGTGATCTCCACCAGATCCGAGTCGAGCGTCACCAGCAGCCAAAAGGCCTGGCTCAGTCCTGCCCACAGATCATTCATCGCGCCCGGTCACTCTCCCAAGGGTCAAATATCAGCCCGTACTAACATGGCTTCCTACGGTTCCAAATCACAGGAGAGGACGCCGGGACAGCCAAAAACGGCAAACCACTGGAAAAAGGTCACTTTGACCACCATATCATGACCGACCGCCGCAGACCGCGGACAGAATACTCCGCCTCCTGCGGCTTCATCCGGGAAGAGCACGCAAAACTGTGCCGCCTGTTAGCGCCAAATCACCGCTTTTGGCTCCGTTTCCGCTCACACGCGCTTGCGCGGATGATATGAACATGAAACAACCCCCGCCCAAAGTGTCATCCCTGACGCAACCTTGAGGATACGCCATGTTCGACCTGCAATCCATGCGGGATCAGCTCGCCAACCACTATGACCTGGCTCCCAACCCGGCTCTGGCCGAACAAATGGCGGACGTCTACGCTCGCATGGACCGCGTTGTGAACCCTGTCGAATGGGTGACCCATGCCCCTTATGTTGCGGCGATCCTGGAGTTGAAGAAACAGCGTAATGCGGTGATCCTGGCGCACAACTACATGACGCCCGAGATCTACCATGGCATTTCCGACGTGGTCGGCGACAGCCTGCAGCTGGCGATCGAGGCGACCAAGGTCGAGGCCGATGTGATCGTGCAATGCGGCGTGCACTTCATGGCCGAGACCTCCAAGATCCTCAGCCCGGACAAAACCGTGCTGATCCCGGATATGGAGGCAGGCTGCTCGCTGGCAGAAAGCATCACCGCCGAAGGTGTCGCGGAAATGCGCCGCCGCTATCCGGGCGCGCCGGTGGTCACCTATGTGAACACCACCGCCGAGGTGAAGGCGGCGTCCGACATCTGCTGCACCTCCTCCAACGCCGCGCAGATCGTTGCCGCGATGGAAGAAGACACCATCATCATGACCCCGGACCAGTACCTGGCGCAGAACATCGCCAATCTGGTGCCGGAAAAGAACATCGTCTGGTGGGAAGGCTCCTGCATTGTGCATGAGCAGTACACCGCCAAGGATCTGCGCGACTTCCGCGAATGGAACCCGGGCACCCGCCTGATCGCCCACCCCGAATGCCCGCCGGATGTGGTGGCCGAAGCCGACTTCTCCGGCTCCACCAGCGGCATTGTCAAATACGTGACCGACGAAAAGCCGGAAAAGGCGCTGCTGATCACCGAATGCTCGATGGCCTCGAACATCGCCGACCATCTGCCCGAGGTGGAATTCGTCGGCCCCTGCAACATGTGTCCCTACATGAAGAAGATCACCCTGGAGAAGGTCCTGTGGTCGCTGCACACCATGACCGAGCCAGTTGAGGTGGAGCCTGAAGTCGCCGAAAAAGCCCGAGTCGCAGTCCAGCGTATGATCGACCTATCACAAAAGCTGGGCATCTGATCCGTGATCGAAACCGGCCGTATCGTCATTGCAGGCGCGGGTCTGGGCGCACTTTACGCCGCGCTTGAGCTGGCACCGCGGCCGGTTCTGGTGATCTCTCCCGAAACATTGGGTGAAGGCTCCAGCTCAGCCTGGGCCCAAGGCGGCGTCGCGGCGGCTATGTCCGAACACGACACACCCGAGGCCCATGCAGGCGACACTCTTCAGGCAGGTGCGGGCACGGTCGACCCGGAGGTCGCTGCCATGGTGACGAGGGTGGCGCGCGAGCACATCATCGACCTCACCGAACTTGGAACGCCCTTCGACCGCGATGCGGAGGGCAACTATGTGATGAGCCGCGAGGCTGCCCATTCTGCTGCCCGCGTGGTACGAGTAAAGGGTGACCAGGCCGGCGATCAGATCATGCAGACGCTGATCGCCGCCGTGCGTGCAGCTCCGTCTGTGCAGGTACTCGAAAACACCCAAGCCGAGCGCCTGGAAACAGCTGGCGATGCTGTCACCGGCATCTGGATTACCCGTGCCGATGCCCCCTCTGGACCGGTGCTGATCAAATGCCCCGGCGTCCTGCTTGCGGGAGGCGGATCCGGCGGGCTTTATGCTCACACCACCAACCCTCCGCGGATCCGCGGGCAAGTTATCGGCTTTGCCGCCCGCGCAGGCGCTTGCATTGCGGATCCGGAATTCGTGCAATTCCACCCCACCGCCTTTGATATCGGCGAGGACCCCGCGCCGCTGGCAACCGAAGCCCTGCGCGGCGAGGGCGCAGTACTGATCAATGCCGATGGCGAACGTTTCATGGTTAAGGCGCACCCGGACGCCGAACTTGCCCCCCGCGACATCGTGGCCCGCGCCATCTTCGCCGAATCTCAGGCGGGCCGCCGGCCCATGCTCGACACCCGCGAGGCTCTTGGCACTGAAGTTCTGCGCCGCTTCCCGACAGTTGCCGAAACTTGTGCCCGCGCTGGTATCGACCCGGTGCAAGAAGCTATCCCAGTCGCTGTCGCCGCTCACTACCATATGGGCGGTGTTGACGCCGACCTGCAGGGCCGCACCAGCCTTTCCAACCTCTGGGTCTGCGGCGAGGCCTCCTCAACCGGGCTGCACGGCGCCAACCGGCTGGCGTCCAACGGGCTGCTTGAGGCGCTGGTATTTGCCCGCAACGCTGCACAAGACATGACTGCGCTGGAAATCTCTGAAGGAATGGAAATGGTCCGCCCTAGCTTCCCCGAAGGAGGCAAGGAACTGGACAACACTGCGGTAATGTCCTTGCGGGTGACAATGACCGCCCATGCCGGGGTCCGCCGAACCGCCAGCGGCCTTCGCCAAGCGCTTGCGGAGATTGCCCGCCTTGAAGCTGAGCAGGCTGGTGACGAAAACTTCGTCAACATGTGCGCCACTGCAACGCTGATCGCCGCAGCGGCCTTAAGTCGCAAGGAAAGCCGCGGCGGCCATTTCAGAGACGATTTTCCCGAGGCCGACCCTGCCCTGGCACACCGCACCCGCATTACCCTGAAGGAGGCCATGGCCATCCGCGCCAAGGCCGTTAAGGAACTGACATGAGCACCCAATTCGCCACCCTGCCCGACCTGATCCTGGAACCTATGGTTCGCGCTGCGCTGATGGAGGACCTGGGCCAGAACGGTGACATAACCACTCGTGCGGTGATCCCCGCTTCCGCCACCTACTCTGCCCGGCTGAACGCGCGGGAGGACGGTGTGGTCTCGGGTATGCAGATCGCCCGCATCGCCTTTCACCTGGTAGATGCCGAGCTGAAGGTGAACACCCTCCTGCACGATGGCAGCCCATGCAAAAAGGGCGACACCCTGATGACAATCGAAGGCTCGGCCGCCTCGATCCTGTCTGGCGAACGTGTGGCGCTGAACTTTGCAGGCCGCCTGACCGGCATTGCCACTCTGACTGCAGCCTTTGCGGCCGAGACCAAAGGCACCGCAACCCGCATAACTTGCACCCGCAAGACCACGCCCGGCCTACGCATTGCCGAGAAACAGGCAGTGCTGCACGGCGGCGGCTACAACCACCGTTTCGGCCTATCGGACGCAATCCTGATCAAGGACAACCACATCGCCGCTGCTGGCGGCATCAAGGCTGTGCTGGAAGCCGCCAAAGCCTCTGTCAGCCATATGATGAAGGTGGAAATCGAGGTCGATACCCTGGATCAGCTGGCTGAGGTCATCGCCACCGGCGGCGCTGACGGGGTGCTTCTGGACAATATGGACACCCCTACCCTGATCAAGGCTGTCGATATGGCCAAGGGCCATGTGGTGACCGAGGCTTCCGGCAACATGCGGCTCGAGCGTATTGCCGAAGTGGCAGCCACTGGGGTCGATTATATCTCCTCCGGCGCGCTCACCCACTCGGCCCGCACTCTGGATCTTGGCCTCGACTTCTGATCCCGGAAGGCCGGGAGTTTCCCCTGGCCTCCTATGGTCGTCCTGCTGCTTTTACAGCACCCCGCGCGGAATGGTCTCCTGCCACTCCTTGCGCATCACGACGTCCTTGTCTGCGCCTTCATAGGCCGTGACCTTGCGCCAGAGATAGAAATTCTCCCGGTCGCAGGTCATCTTGTTCTCGGTATCGATCGAGACCTGCCAGCCGCCACACTCAAACTCGAAGTTCCAATCACTGGCAAAGGCTGCCGACGCCGGGTCATCGGGATGCACCTCATAATGCATGGACACATGGCTGCCCACGCACATGCCGTGATAAGGGTCCACTGATTTGCCGTAGTCGTCAAAAGTATCCAGCACCAGTGCCCCGTCCTCGCGGATCCAGGTCTTGGAGGTGCCCCCTGCCTCTCGCAGGTTTTTGGATTGCAGTACCGGGTAGCCGCGCGGCGCGCCGGGGTTTTGCGGATCGATTTCCTCCGCGACCCTGCGTTCCGGCAGCACCAGCGAACAACTTTCCAAAAGCAACGTCACCTCCGCCGCTTCCGGCGCAGGCCAGACAATCGGCCAGTAAGACGTCGAAAGCGCCAGCCGCAGAACATGGCCCAGCCGCAGGCGGTGAGCGCATTCGTTGAGTTCGATTTCAGCCTCGTAACGCTCTCCGGGCACCAGTTTATCTGGTGCCTCGAACCCGTTCCGGCAGGCGAGGTTCAGCGCCCTGAAGGTTATACGCTGCGATACGCCTTCAGGCGACACATCGCACAGCCTTGCCGCAAGCTGCGCAACCGGCTTGTCCACAGTGAAGGCAATCTTCACGCGCGGTCGGCCCAGCATTTCCAGCGGCTCGGCCAACGGCGCTGTGTCGAAACAGGCTGACAGCCCGTCATCCCCGGCCTGATCACCAGCAAGTTCATTGTCGAACCGCATGCCCGGGCAGAAATAGCCGCCCGCCTGCCCCACCGTTGCCGGGCTGCTGATTGCTAATGTTCCGCTGGCGGCGCTTTCTGCTAGCACGCCGTCCCCCAGATGCATCACCGTCTCCTGCACATTGGGCGAGGGCCACTTTGCCTCTGCTGCCCAGCGCCCCTGACGCGGCTTGTTCTGCATAGCCGGGTTGAAATGCTCCTGAATGTAGACGCGGTAGTCCGGCAGGGTTTCGGCCCCTGTCTCCTCACCCTTCAGCCATTTGCCGAACCAGGCAAGCACTTCACCATGAAAATCCGCGGGATCCAGCTTGGCGATATGAGCGTAGCGATGCTCCCAAGGACCAATCAAGGCTTTGGCAGGCACCGTCAAGTTCGCAGCCAGCGCCGGAGGCGCGTTAACATAGGCATCTGCCCAGCCGGTGATCGCCAGCACTGGCACCTGAATGGCTGACCAGTCTTCACATACAGAACCGTGCCTCCAGAAATCGCCCCGTGTCTGCTGTCGCAGCCATTCCGCAGCCATGAAAGGCATTCCTTCGATCCGCCTGATCCAATCTTCCCTCCAATCCTCACGAAGCTCCGGGTCTGAAGGGCGCGACTGATAGGCAAACATTTGGCTGCCCCAATTCGCATTGTCGCTTAGCAGGCAGCCGCCCATATAGTGAATGTCGTCGGCATAACGATCCACAGTCGAGGCTACAGAAACCACCGCCTTCAGTGCAGCCGGGCGGCGAAATGCCAACTGCAGCCCGTTGAAGCCGCCCCAGCTGATGCCGATCATGCCAATGTTGCCGTCACACCAATCTTGCGCGACCATCCATTCCAGCACAACTTCGCCGTCGCTCAGCTCTTGGTTAGAGTATTCGTCATCGAACACCCCCTCACTGTCACCCGTGCCCGCAATATCCACCCGTAGGCAAGCGTACCCTTCGGCAGCAAAGACCGTATGCGTGGTCTCATCCCTTGGTGCAGTTCCGTCACGTTTGCGGTACGGAAGGTATTCCAGGATTGCAGGAAAGGGTCCCTCGCCTTCAGGCATCCACATGCGCGCCGCCAGCCTGCGCCCGTCGGGCAGGGAAATCCAAGTGTTCTCTTTGATGCTGTATGCACCGGGCATAGGCTTTTCCTTTGACTGTCTTTGCATTCGGCTTTTGCCCGCACCTTCGCCAAATCCGCACCCGCTGCAAAGTGAGCATTTATTCGCGGATGTAAGCGAGTTTACGCGCCTTCAGTTATTGGCCGCGCAAGTCAGGTCAACTGCTTCGGCAGCTTGGGTGCCGATTTGTCCAATGAAAGCTCTGCCTCAGAAAACTTCCAAGGACCACGCACACCCGGCACGCCCTCCGGCTCAATTTGCATACCCCTGTGCCTGATTTGCGGATCCTCGAAGGCCTGCCCAATGGTATTGATCGGCCCAGCCGGCACAGTTGCTGCCTCCAGCGCTGCCAGAAGTTCCGTTTGCGGCCAATCTGCCAGCGCTGCTTCAAGAATAGCAGTCAGCACTTTGCGGTTTGCCACCCTCATCTGATTGGTTTGAAACCGTTCATCGGATTTCGTTTCCGACAACCCAAGGACATCGCACAACCTCTGAAACTGGCCATCATTCCCAACCGCAAGGATCACGTGGCCGTCATCAACTGCCATTACTTGGTAAGGCGCTATATTGGGGTGGTCGTTGCCCAGCCGCGTTGGGCTTTCGCCGGTCGCCAAATAATTCATCGCCTGGTTTGCCAGAAGGGCCGTCGCGCAATCCAATAAGGACATATCCAGATGCTGGCCGCGCCCGGTTCTATGGCGCTGCTCTACCGCCGCCAGAATGCCAATAGTCCCATAAAGCCCTGTTACGATATCGGTGATCGCTACTCCTACTTTCTGCGGCTGCCCACCCTGCGCGCCAGTGATCGACATCAGCCCGGACATACCCTGAAGAAGGAAGTCGTAGCCAGCGCGCGGCGCATAAGGCCCGTCCTGCCCAAAACCAGTCACCGAACAATAAATCAGCCGCGGATTGATCTTGGAAAGTGTCTCGTAATCGAGCCCGTATTTTTTCAGCCCGCCCACCTTGAAGTTTTCAATCAGGATATCGGCATCCTGGATCAGCCTGACGACTGCCTGCCTGCCTTCTGCTGTCCTGAAATCGGCTGTCACGCAATCTTTCCCACGGTTGGCGGCATAATAATAAGCAGCTGACTTGTCGCCATCCCGCTCGATGAAAGGCGGGCCCCACTTGCGGGTATCATCGCCAGCGGGGCTTTCCACCTTTACAACCTCGGCACCCAGATCCGCCAAAGACTGACCAATCCACGGCCCGGCCAGTATGCGGGCAAGTTCGACCACTTTAAGGCCTGCAAGCGGGCTCATCGGCATTCCTTCCTGTCGGAAACTGTTTCTTCCCGACATGCTTAGCCGCTGCCGCGTCCCCGGGCAACATTTGATCAAATTTCACTTTCAAAACGCAAATCCCCCAATTCCGCAAAAATCCATGCAATTAGGCTGCAGCTAATAAATTTCCTGTGGCTCTTTGGCATGCAACATGTTAGCGATAACGAAACATTAACCGCCCCTATGCCAGCAGAGGGAATTGAATTGCCGCGCCCTTGGCGGCACAATGGCCTGGCTTTGCGGCCCCTAGGAACAGCGACGTAATATCAATGGTTTCCCGCGTCATTCCAGTTGAACCTTTTGACCTCGTGCTGTTTGGTGCGACCGGTGACTTGGCCCGCCGAAAAATCCTGCCAGCCCTGTTCCACCGTTTTCAGATCGGCCAATTCAACACAGATTGCCGGATCATCGGCACCTCGCGCAGCGAGCTGACCGCAGAAGAGTTCCGAAATCAGACTGCAGACGCGATCCGCGAATTCGGCCAGCAAGTAGAGACCACCCCCAAGGAGATCGCTTCATTCACTGCGCTGCTGGACTATGCTGCCGTAGATGTCCGCGGCGATGCCGGGTGGGATGAGATCCGCGGAAAGCTGCGTGACGACGCAGTCCGCGCCTTCTACTTGTCGGTTGGCCCGTCGCTGTTCACCGACATCGCCCGCCGGCTCAGCGAGACGGGCATCGCCACTCCCGAAAGCCGCATTGTTCTTGAAAAGCCCTTTGGCCACGACCTCGCCTCAGCTCAGGCTCTGAACGCCGCTCTCCGAAAGCATTTTGAAGAGCAGCAGATCTACAGGATCGACCATTACCTGGGCAAGGAGACAGTGCAGAACCTGATGGCGCTGCGCTTCGCAAACTCGTTGTTCGAACCGCTGTGGAACTCGTCCCACATCGACCATGTGCAAATCACAGTGGCCGAAAGCATCGGCGTTGAAGGACGCGGCGAATACTATGACAAATCCGGTGCCATGCGGGACATGGTGCAGAACCACTTGATGCAGCTTCTCTGCCTGACGGCAATGGAGCCGCCCGCGCAGTTTACCCCCAATTCGGTACGGGACGAGAAGGTCAAGGTGATCGAGGCGCTGCGCCCGGTTCCTCAGTCCAGCATTGCCCGCGGTCAGTACCGCAGCAGAAACATCGCGCAGAACGGCGATGGCTACCGCGATCATGCATGCAATGCCGCCAGCCGTACTGAAAGCTACATTGCTCTCAAGGTTGAAGTGGCAAACTGGCGTTGGGCAGGCACACCCTTTTACCTGCGCACCGGCAAACGCCTGCGTGAGCGGGTCAGCGAAATTGCAGTCTATTTCCGCGACCCGCCGCACAACATCTTCGAAGGATCCGGTCCTGTGCATGGCAATGTGCTGGTAATCCGCCTGCAGCCGGATGAAGGCATCACTCTGAAAACCACAATCAAGGATCCGGGACCTGGCGGCATGCGGCTGACTGGTGCTAACCTGGATATGACCTTTGCCGATGAGCTGGCGGAATCAGGGCGCCCGCAGGACGCCTATGAGCGGCTGATCATGGATGTGATCCGCGGCAATCAGACGCTGTTCATGCGCGGAGACGAAGTTGAGGCAGCCTGGGCCTGGGCCGATCCGATCATCGCCGGCTGGCAGGATACTGGAGACACGCCGCAGCCTTATGACAGCGGCAGTTCCGGCCCCGATGATTCTCTGCTGCTGATCCACCGAGATGGCCGCCGCTGGCGCAGTATCGGAGCATAAGATGGCACCCCTGATCTCCGCCCTCGCAAATGACAGCAAAGGCACGACATGACCCTGAATTCCACATTGGCAGCCGTCACGGAGCGCATCGTCTTGCGCAGCGAAACGACCCGCACCGCCTACTTGGAGCGGATGCGCGCTGCAAAGGGCAAAGGACCGGCCCGGGCGCATCTCAGTTGCTCCGGTCAGGCCCATGCCTATGCAGCCTCTGGTACGGACCAGCAAACGCTGGCGGCCGGCGGCAACGGGCACTTGGGGATTGTCACTGCCTATAACGATATGCTGTCGGCGCATCAGCCGTTTGAGACCTACCCCGCATTGATACGCGATGCGGTGCGCAAGGCAGGCGGCACTGCGCAAGTGGCAGGCGGGGTGCCTGCGATGTGCGACGGCGTCACCCAAGGAGCGGCCGGCATGGAGCTGAGCCTGTTTTCCCGCGACACCATCGCCATGGCGGCAGGTGTCGCACTTAGCCACAACGTGTTCGATGCCGCCGTGTTTCTGGGCGTCTGCGACAAGATCGTGCCCGGACTGGTGATCGGCGCCCAGGCCTTTGGCCATATTCCAGCAGTGTTCCTGCCCGCAGGACCGATGACCAGCGGCCTAGCCAATGACGAAAAGGCACAGATCCGCCAGAAATTTGCCGCCGGGGAAGTCACCCGCGAGGAGCTGCTGAAGGCAGAAATGGCTGCCTACCATGGCCCCGGCACCTGCACCTTCTACGGCACTGCCAACACCAACCAGATGCTGATGGAGTTCATGGGGCTGCATCTGCCCGGATCCTCTTTCGTCAATCCCGGCACTCCCTTACGCGAGGCGCTGACGGTTGAGGGTGCCAAGAGAGCGCTGTCGCTCAGCGCCCTTGGCAACAACTACACCCCTGTCTGCGACGTGCTGGACGAAAAGGCCTATGCCAACGGCATCGTCGGGCTGATGGCCACCGGCGGCTCCACCAATCTGCTGATCCACCTCATTGCCATGGCGCGCGCAGGCGGCATTCTCCTCGACTGGCAGGATTTTGCAGAACTCTCGGAATCTGTGCCGCTGCTGACGAAAGTTTATCCCAATGGCTTGGCCGACGTGAACCATTTCCACGCTGCAGGCGGGCTGGGCTACATGATTGGCGAACTGCTGAAGGCAGGGCTTTTGCACCCGGACACCCGGACAGTCGCGGGCGAAGGGCTGGAGACCTATACGCAGGAGCCGTTCCTGTCGGAGGACGGGCTCACCTTCCGCCCCGGCCCGGGGCAAAGCCTGAATGACGCGGTGCTGCGCCCTGCAGATGCACCGTTCCAGAAGACCGGCGGGCTGAAGCGGCTGACCGGCAATCTCGGCACCGCGGTGATCAAGGTCTCGGCGGTCGCAAAAGAGCACCAAGTGGTCGAAGCCCCAGCCAGAGTCTTTCACGACCAGGAAGAAGCCAAGGCCGCCTTCAAGGCAGGCGAACTGACCGGCGACGTGATCGTGGTGGTGCGCTTCCAGGGCCCCAAGGCAAACGGCATGCCGGAACTGCACAGCCTTACTCCGTTCCTCGGAATCCTTCAGGGCCGCGGCCTGAAGGTGGCACTGGTCACAGACGGGCGGATGTCCGGAGCTTCAGGCAAAATCCCGGCGGCGATTCATGTGGTGCCCGAGGCCCTTGACGGCGGCCCGATTGCCCGCATCCGGGACGGCGACTTGCTGCGGCTCGATGCGGTGAAGGGCACATTGGAAATACTGACGGAAGGCGCACTCGAACGCGAAGCCGCCACTGCCGACCTCAGCGCCAATCAGCATGGCACTGGCCGCGAGCTGTTTTCCCTGTTCCGCCGCTCGGTTGCCTCAGCCGACGAAGGCGCCAGCGTATTCGGAGTTTGAATGATGCGGATTACCCCTCAGGACGCCAGCCTGCGCACCTGCGAGATTTGCGCCCTGGCGCCGGTGATGCCGGTGCTGGTGGTGGAGGACGCGGCCCATGCCCGCCCGCTTGCCGAAGCACTCGTGGCAGGCGGACTGCCCGCCCTGGAAGTCACCCTGCGCACCGGTGCGGCACTGGATGTGATCCGCGAGATGGCGCAGGTGAAAGGAGGCGTTGTCGGGGCCGGGACGCTGATCACCCCCAAGGACGCCGAGGCCGCAAAAGAGGCCGGTGCCCAGTTCGGTGTCTCGCCCGGCGCTACGGATTACCTGCTGGACGCCTGTGAGTCCATCGGCCTGCCGCTCTTGCCAGGCGCGGCGACTGCCACTGAAGCAATGCGGCTGCTGGCCCGCGGCTACGGCATGCTGAAATTCTTCCCGGCGGAAGCCTCCGGCGGCGCACCGGCGCTCAAGGCCATTGGCGCACCGCTACCGCAAATCTCCTTCTGTCCCACTGGCGGCATCACACCCGCCAATGCAGAAAGCTACCTGAGCTTGGGTAACGTGGTCTGTGCCGGCGGCAGCTGGGTCGCACCCAAAGATATGGTTCAGGCAGGCAACTGGAGCGCAATTGAGGATCTGGCCCGCGAGGCGAGCACATTGGGCAAGGGCTGATTGCAGAACACCAGCATCAAGGATGAATGCCGGGCAGCACCGCGCCTGCGGTTGTTTTGCAGATCCGCTGCCCCCATGTTTCCCGAAACCAACGGAAACTAAAGGAACCGCCCATGGCAGAGGTCCAGACTCCCCGTACCGCGCTTCGGGTAGACATTATCTCAGACGTCGTCTGCCCATGGTGCGCCGTAGGCTATAGCCAGCTTGCTTTTGCCGCCCGCCGCGCGGGAGTAACCTTAGACATCCACTGGCAACCTTTTGAGCTGAACCCCGGCATAGCCCCCGAAGGAGAGAACCTGAGGGAACACCTTGCAGCGAAATACGGCAGCACGGACGAGCAATCGGCGCAGGTGCGGGCTCAACTGACGGACCTTGGCGCAGCCGTGGGCTTCACCTTCCGCTTTTTTGACGGCATGCGGATCTACAATACCTTTCAGGCTCACCAGGCAATCGCATGGGCAGACGAGCACGGCAAAGGACACGAGATGAAGCAAGCTCTGCTTCGCTCTTACTTTACAGATGGCAAGGATATCTCGGACCCGGATGTTCTGGCAGAGGCCGCCGAAAGTATCGGCCTGGCTGGTTCTGAGGCCCGAACCGCGCTCCAAAGCGGATTGCATGCTGACAGCGTTCGTCAGCGCGAAACGTTTTGGACAAGCCAAGGTATTCGCGGAGTTCCTGCGATGGTTTTCGACGGGCGCCATCTGGTCACCGGAGCGCAGGGCGTCGAAAACTATACCAGCATCCTTGAGCAGCTGGGATTTGCCGGAACCACTCTCAACTGACAACGGCGCGCGGCCAGTGTCCGGGCGGGTCCGCAAGCCTGGAATTCATCCATCTGGCAAACACTGCGTGATCGCTGTTTCCAGCTTGTCTACCATTTCAATGATCTGCTCCTCAGAAATAATGAACGGCGGCGCCAGCAGGATATGGTCACCGTTCCGGCCGTCGCGAGTGCCGGACATCGGATAACAGATCAGCCCGGCCTGAAATGCTGCCTTTTTGATTTTCCCCGCCAGGCCCAGCGCTGGATCAAATGGAGTTTTGGTGTCACGGTCAACGACCAGTTCCACCCCGCGAAACAGGCCCCGGCCGCGGATGTCGCCAATGTTGGAGTGCTGGCCGAAACGGTCCTCCAACGCGGCCTGCAGCTTATCTCCCATCTCGGCACAACGCTGCACCAATCCGCGCTCCAGCATCGCCTTGACCACAGCCAGCCCTGCCGCAGTTGCCACCGGATGGCCGATATAAGTGTGGCCATGCTGAAAGAAGCCGGACCCCCCCTCGATCGCTTCATAAATCTGCCTGGTACAGAGCATGGCCCCAATGGGCTGGTAGCCAGCCCCAAGGCCCTTGGCTATGCACAGAATGTCCGGCGCTACGCCGTCAGCTTCGCAAGCAAAGAGATGCCCGGTCCGGCCCATGCCGCACATCACCTCATCCAGAATTAGAAGTACCCCGTACTTGTCGCAGATCTCGCGGATGCGTTTGAAATACCCGTCCACCGCCGGCACCGCACCGGAAGTCGCGCCGACCACCGGTTCGGCCATGAAAGCCATCACGGTGTCCGGGCCAAGGCGGAGGATTTCCTCCTCCAGCTCATTCGCCACCCGCTGGCCATAGTCATGGCTGCTCTCTCCCTCCGCCCGGCCTATATATTCATAGCAGGGCGAGATATGGGAAATGTCGATCAGCAGCGGCGCAAACTGGGTCCGTCGCCATTCATTGCCGCCCGCCGCCAGCGCACCGAGGGTGTTGCCATGATAGCTCTGTTTGCGGGCGATGATGCGCCGCCGCTGTGGCTCCCCTCGCTCCAGATAGTACTGGCGGGCGAGTTTGATCGCTGCTTCGGTGGCCTCAGACCCGCCAGACACGAAATAGACCCGGTCGATGTCGCCCGGCGCGTTGGCCACCAGGAGATCTGCCAGTTCTTCTGCGGGATCGGAAGTCATGAAACCGGTATGCGCAAAGGCCAGCTTGGCCACCTGGTCCTGCACCGCCCTGATTACACCAGCGTCGGAATGACCCAGGCAAGAGACTGCAGCGCCGCCAGAGCCATCGAAATATCGCTTGCCATCCGCATCAATCAGATAACAACCGTCGCCTGCAACTGCAGTAGGCAGGCTGGCCTTGGTGTGACGAGGAAAAACATGACTCATGATCAGCGCTCCTTGAGTGTATGGCCCTGGGCCTTTGCGGCCTGAACGAAAGCGGCAACCGAAGCTGCATTATCTGCCAGAAGCCCGCCCTCTGATGTTTCGATGTTATTCTCAAATCCGATTCGCGCATCCCCACCGGCAGCAACCGCCGCCAGCAGACAGGCCTGCTCATGGCGGCCGAAGGCACAGACAGTCCAGCTAAGGCGTAAATCTGCCGTTACGTCACGGAAGGCAGTGAGCTGCCCAGGCTGCCCCAAAACCGGCGGGCTGTATTTGCCGAGGACAAAGATCGCACCCCGCATGCCACCTGGCACTGTTCCATCCTGATACCAGGCACGGAGCTGGGCGATGCAGTCTGAACCGTACAGAATATGCTGCACCTGCGTGCCTGCTTCCGCACACATAGCATAAGCACGCGCGGCCAGCGCCGTGTCCCGCGCCATTTCCCGCACCGAGACAGAGGCTGCCGCCGGACGCAACGCCTCCAGACAGGCAGTCTGGGCGGCCACATCGTAAAGGCCTGCGCTTTCCGTGGTGATTTGCACCGCCATCGCCGGTGCGCTTTCCTGCACCGCATCAAGGGCTTCACGGTAGCGGCCCGGATCCAGCGAATGCAGCCCTTCGCGGTCGCGCACATGAAGGTGCAAAGCCTGGGCGCCCGCAGCAAAGCAGGCAGCCGCAGTTTCCGCCGTTTGCTGCGGCGTCACCGGCAACTGCGGGTGAACCCGGCGATCCCGCCGGGCCCCGTTGGGTGCCACCATCAAACTGTAATTTGTCACCTCTTACCTCCTGCGCGGTTTGCACAGCCACGACTTATGGCCGGAGCATTTGGGCAGCTTGCCCGCACGGGACATGCGCTCTCAAGCCTGCAACTTCAGAACACCTGTTCCTTCAAGGCAGCTCAGCGGTGCTCTGCCAAAGAAGCCGGGGCTCGCCTCTGGACCTAAGCAAGCATATGCTCTGGCCCTAACGAATTCCCCGAAACTGACGTTTCTGGTACATAATACGCCTCGGAAGCCCTGTAGGGTTCCTGGCAGCCTGATTCACTTCTAACGCCGAAAGGACATGTCATGGACGGCACGTTCAACGAAAACGATCTCTCCCGTGTGGTCGAGGCCGACAAGGCCCATATGTGGCACCACCTGTTCCAGCACAAGGCGCTGGAAAGCTCCGACCCGCGCATCATTGTCGAGGGCAAGGGCATGCGCGTCTGGGATCAGAACGGCAAGGAGTTCCTGGATGCTGTGTCCGGCGGGGTCTGGACCGTCAACGTCGGCTACGGCCGCGAAAACATCTGCAAGGCGGTGTATGACCAGTTGATGAAGGTCTGCTATTTCGCAAACTCCGCAGGCTCCATCCCCGGCGCGCTGTTTGCAGAGAAACTGATCTCCAAGATGCCGGGCATGACCCGCGTGTACTACACCAACTCCGGATCTGAGGCCAACGAGAAGGCCTTCAAGATGGTCCGCCAGATTGCCCACAAGAAATATGGCGGCAAGAAAACCAAAATCCTGTACCGCGACCGCGACTACCACGGCTCCACCTTGGCGACCATGTCGGCAGGCGGTCAGGACGAGCGCAATGCGCAATACGGACCGTTCGCACCTGACTTTGTTCGCGTGCCTCACTGCATGGAATACCGCAAGCATGAACTGGGCCTCGAGCATCTCTCGGGCCGCGAGTTCGGCATTGCAGCAGCTGACGCCATCGAAGAAGTCATCCTGCGCGAAGGGCCGGAAACCGTTGGCGCCCTGTGCCTGGAGCCGGTGACCGCAGGCGGCGGCGTGATCGAGGCGCCGGAAGGCTACTGGGAGCGTGTGCAGGAGATCTGCAAGAAGTACGACGTGCTGCTTCACATCGACGAAGTTGTCTGCGGCGTCGGCCGTACCGGTAAATGGTTCGGCTACCAGCAGTACGGTATCAAACCCGATTTCGTCACCATGGCCAAAGGCGTCGCCTCCGGCTATGCAGCGATTGCCTGCATGGTCACCACCGAGGAAGTCTTTGAGATGTTCAAGGAAGACGCATCGGATCCGATGGGCTACTTCCGCGACATCTCGACCTTCGGCGGCTGCACCGCAGGCCCGGCGGCGGCGCTTGTCAACATGCAGATTATCGAGGACGAGAACCTGCTGGACAACTGTGCAGCTATGGGCGAACGGATGCTGAACAACCTGCGCGCTCTGCAGGAAAAGCACGCCGTGATCGGTGACGTGCGCGGCAAGGGCCTCTTCCTGGGTGCCGAACTGGTTCAGGATCGCGAATCCAAGGAACCAGTGGACGAGAAACTGGCCCAGCAAGTTGTCGCAGAATGCGGTGCGCAGGGCGTGATTATTGGTGTCACCAACCGCTCGCTGCCGGGCCGCAACAACACCCTGTGTTTCAGCCCGGCCCTGATTGCCACAGCAGATGACATCGACGCAATCTGCGATGCGGTCGACAAAGCGCTGACCAAAGTATTCGGCTGACAACCTCTCCCTGTTGGACGAAAAACTGCGCCCCGGAAATCCGGGGCGTTTTCTTTTACAAAAAGCGAGGCAATGCTGCCAATGGCTCGCCGCTGGCAGCTGGACCGTGTAAATCCTGCTCAATCAATACCGGAGCCGGTCCAAAGAGAAGCTCAAAATCCAAGACTTCTTTGGGACAGGAAACTGCGCGGAGTGTCAGAGCAGCACCGGTCTAGGGTGTTTCAGATTAGCTGGAAAAGCATCCCCGCTAGAATCGCGCCACTGACTCCCAGCCCCAGATAGGCTGCAAATACCTTTGGCTTTACCAGCGACCAGACCGCTGCCATGGCGGGAACAGAGCTGACCGCGCCCGCAACCAAAAAGGCCATAGCGGCGCCTGCGCTCATACCTTGCTCCATCAGCCCAGCCAGTAGCGGCGGCGCAACATAGGAATTTAGATAGGCAGGCATCCCAACCAGCGCTGCAACAGCAATCGGCAGCACACCATCTCCGCCGACCAGACCGGCAATCACAGCGGCTGGCACGTAGTGGACTAAAAGAGATTCCAGCACATAAGCCAACGCCAGCCATTTCAGCAAAAACACGCCGTTTGAGATGAACTCCCCGCGGAACCTCGCCCGGCGCTCTGCCTCGGTCCAGAAGCTCCAGTTCGGCTCGGCGTCAGGCTTCGGCGCGCTACAACCGCAGCAGTTCCTGGCCTTCTGCTGGCGTAGTGGATTGGCAAATACACCCTGCCCATGCAACAACTTGATGGCAAAACCGCCGAACAACCCCAACGCCACTGCAGCAACTGCCTTGCCGATGGCAAAAGGCCAGCCCAAAGCGCCGGCAGTGATTAACAACGTCGGCGGATCGATCAGCGGTGAGGACAGCCAGAACGCCATCACTGCCGACAACGGCGCGCCAAGCGCCAGAAGCCCTGCTATGAACGGGATCACCTCACAAGAGCAGAATGGGGCCAAGCCGCCAAACAGTGCGGCCAGAAAGATCATCCGGGTTTCACGGCCTTCAAATGCGCGAGCGACCATAGCCTCGGCCCCCGTTGCTTTGAGATAGGCCAGCAGCAGCACTGCAAACAGAATGTAACGCGCAGTGCTGCCCAGTGCGGCAAGTGTGAATTCCAGAACTGATCGGAAGTTTCCTGGATCAAGGATTGCGGCGGCAGCCAGCATTGCGACGCTGAGCGTCCAGGGCGTATTCAGCCAGTTGCCCAGCGCCTTCATAGGGCGGGGGTTCTGTGTCAGTTCAGCCATCGTTTGCAGCCCTCAAACCTGCATCCGCGCAACACTCCTGCAGGATGAAGCCGGCCAGCGCCTCCAGTCGCCCGTAGTCGGCCCGGCAGATGGTGCTGCGCCCTTCGCGCGCCTGCTTCACCACGCCTGCCGCTGCCAGGAATTTGAGGTGATGAGCCAGTGTTGAGGGCGCAATACCCGTGCGATTCTGAACTTCTCCGACAGTCAACCCGTTTTCTCCGGCCCGGATCAGGCAACGCAAAACCTGCAGCCTTGCTTCGGATCCCATAGCTGCAAATCCCTGTGCTGCTTCTTCCCATTCCATGACTTCAGCCCTCATTAGTTCGATGAAACTAGTTATATGGTTATTTTTAGAGTTTCAAGATGTAAGAGGGTCCCGCATCATTAGAGTTGCACATGAATATGATCATCGTGCCGCGCAGCACGGCACCCCTGGAAGCGCAGCTTGCCGGAACTCACCGCAAACCGTTCTTGCAAGTGTGGCTCAAGAAATACCTTCCCGATCCTGCCATCCGCCGCCAGGGCCCGCAGCAGATGGCGGGTTCGGTCAGCATCTACCCTCAAATCCTGCCACAATGGCTGTAGCGCCTGAAGGTCCCAGCGCAGCGATAACCAAGCGGCCGGGCAATCCGACACCCCGTGTTCAAAGGCAAAGTAGCCGATCGGAGACCGGGTCGCCGTGGGAACGTAACCCGATGCGCCCGAATAGTAGAATGCGAGATCTGCCTTGCGCCCGTCGCGGTGAGACAGGTGCGGAAGCAGCGGAAAACCATCAAGGAACGGAAAATTGGCATCAAGAACCTGCGTGACAGTACCGGGATAGGCTGTAGCAACCGACGCCGCTGTTTCCTGCAGCGCCTTGGCCAGCTCCGGTGTCACGAAATTCCGATTCGACGCACAGTATAGCCAGGATTGCATTTGCAAAGGGCCCTCCTGCCAGCAGCCGAGAGCAACCCGCCCGAAGTGCGGGGCGGCCCAGATGGCCGACAAGCTGAGACCTGAGTATAGAATTAAGAACGCCGCAAGCCTGCGCCGGAACAGGAGCGCAACCAACCAGGCGATGCCGCCGAGTTGTGTAAGAAGAGTCAAAAAGACTGCAAAAGCGATGTGAACGATGGGTTTCGGCATGAAGTGATCTGGCACTGCCAACCCAGCCAATTCAAGGCGCAGTTTTCCCCAAACTGGCCCTAAGTCCAGATTGCACCCCACTTAAGTCCACCCTAAGGTGCCCATATGGCCATCTCCGTTGACACCTTCTTCCTGAATCCGGATGCTCAGGGCACACTGCAGGCGCAGATCCAGGAAATGATTGCCGAGGGCATCTTGTCCGGCCGCTTCCGGGTAGGTGAGAAACTGCCGTCCTCGCGCAAGCTGGCCGCGCATCTTGGCATCAGCCGGATCACCGTAACTCTGGCCTACACCGAACTTCTGGCGAATGACTATCTCACCTCGCGTGGACGTTCGGGGTATTTTGTCTCCGACAACGCGCCGGTGCCTCCCTCCTACACTCCACAACAGAAATCCGGCGACACTGTTGACTGGGGCAAGGTGATGGCGCGCAGCTTCACTGGCGGCGACACCCCCCGCAAACCGCAGGATTGGCGCGACTACCGGTATCCGTTCATATACGGTCAGGCCGATGCTTCGCTGTTCGATCACGCTAACTGGCGGCTTTGCGCGCTGCGCGCTCTGGGGCAAAAGGACTTCTCCGCACTGGCCAATGATTACTTCGACCAGGACGATCCGCTGCTGATCGAGTATATCGCCCGCCATACGCTGCCGCGGCGCGGGATCACCGCACGGCCGGAGGAAATCCTGATTACCCTGGGCGCCCAGAACGCGCTGTGGATCACTTGCCAGTTACTGCTGAACCGCGGACGCCGCGCAGCTGTGGAGGATCCAGCTTACTATACATTGCGCGACCAGGTGGTTCAGACCCGGTGCCAAGTGGACTGCATTCCGGTGGACGAGCGCGGTCTGCCGCCTGACACCATTCCCGACGACACCAATGTTATCTTCTGCACTCCCAGCCACCAGAGTCCCACCACGTTCACCATGCCAATGGAACGCCGCAAGGAGCTGCTCCGGCGCGCCAGCGAAATCGATGCAGTGATTGTCGAAGACGACTACGAGTTCGAGATGTCCTTCCTTGGCGCACCTTCACCGTCGCTCAAGTCTCTCGACACCGAAGGCCGGGTCATTTACGCGGGCAGTTTCTCCAAGTCGCTTTTCCCGGGCCTCAGGCTTGGTTACCTGGTTGGGTCAGAACCTTTCATCCGCCAAGCCCGTGCATTGCGCGCCAGCGTGCTGCGGCACCCGCCCGGCCACGTGCAACGCACCGTGGCCTACTTCCTCTCCCTTGGCCACTACGACGCTCAGATCCGCCGCATCGCCAAGGTACTGCATGATCGGCGCGCGGTCATTGAAGATGCGATCCGAAAACATGGCCTGACCATCGCAGGCGTTGGCAGCTTTGGCGGCTCCGCCCTGTGGATGCAGGCACCAGCGGACGTAGACGCAACTGTAGTGGCGCAGCGGCTGAGGGAGAAAAGCGTGATTATTGAACCCGGCGCTCCCTTCTTTGCGGCAGAGCGCCGCAAGCAGAATTACTACAGGCTCGGCTATTCCTCGATTCCTGCTACCAGAATCGAGCCTGGGCTGGCCTTGCTGGCTCATGCGCTCAAACAGCGCTGACCAATACTACCGCACCAATGCCCAAATCAAAAAAATGGCACCAGATGTATCACCTGGTGATACACTCCCATTGAGGAGTCTAACAGGCGTGACCGGCTGAGCCTTATGTGAAAATCCCGCCCGGCTATTTTCATAAGGCCATTTTTGGACCTACCCCAGCGCCCTAACTGGCCCTAACCGGACACCCCAGCGCCCCCTAAACCAGAGTCAACTCCCGGCACTCTGGTCCGGGCAGATTATGCGTCTCACTCAGGAGCAAAACCCATGAAAATGACCACCGAAGAAGCCTTCGTCAAAGTGCTTCAGCTGCACGGCATCGAGCATGCCTTTGGTATTATCGGTTCGGCCATGATGCCGATCTCCGACATCTTCGAGCCGGCAGGCATCACCTTCTGGGACTGCGCTCACGAAGGTTCCGGCGGCATGATGGCTGACGGCTACACCCGCGCCACCGGCAAAATGTCGATGATGATCGCCCAGAACGGCCCTGGCATCACCAACTTTGTGACCGCCGTTAAAACCGCTTACTGGAACCACACCCCGCTTCTGTTGGTCACCCCGCAAGCCGCAAACAAGACAATGGGTCAGGGCGGTTTCCAGGAAATGGAACAGATGCGCATGTTCGCCGACTGCGTCTGCTACCAGGAAGAGGTGCGCGATCCCTCCCGCATGGCCGAGGTCCTGAACCGCGTGATCATGCAAGCCAAGCGCAACTCCGCTCCGGCCCAGATCAACGTGCCGCGCGACTACTTCACCCAGGTTGTCGACATCGAACTGCCGGCCGTTGTTGACTTTGAGCGCCCCGCAGGCGGCACCGACGCGGTGAACGAGGCGGCCGAGCTGCTGTCAAACGCGAAGTTCCCGGTCATCCTGAACGGTGCCGGCGTTGTTATCGGCGGCGCGATCCCGTCCTCGATCGCCCTGGCCGAGCGCCTGGACGCCCCGGTTTGCGTCGGCTACCAGCACAACGACGCCTTCCCCGGATCGCACCCGCTGTTCGCTGGCCCGCTGGGCTACAACGGCTCAAAAGCAGGCATGGAACTGATCTCCAAAGCGGACGTTGTCCTGGCCCTGGGCACCCGCCTGAACCCGTTCTCGACCCTGCCCGGCTACGGCATCGACTACTGGCCGACCGACGCGAAAATCATCCAGGTTGACATCAATCCGGACCGCATCGGCCTGACCAAGAAAGTCACTGTCGGCATCGTCGGCGACGCCAAGCAGGTTGCAGACACAATCCTGAGCAAACTGTCCGGCACCGCAGGCGACGAAGGCCGCGAAGAACGCAAAGCGCTGATCGCGCACACCAAATCCTCCTGGGCGCAGGAACTGTCCTCGATGGACAGCGAGCAGGACGATCCCGGAACCACCTGGAATGAGCGTGCCCGCGCAGCCAAGCCTGACTGGCTGTCGCCGCGCCGTGCATGGCGTGCGATCCAGGCCGGCCTGCCGAAGGATGCGATCATCTCCTCCGACATCGGCAACAACTGCGCAATCGGCAACGCCTACCCGTCCTTCGAGGAAGGCCGCAAGTACCTGGCCCCCGGCTTGTTCGGCCCCTGCGGCTACGGCTTGCCGGCGGTTGTCGGTGCAAAAATCGGCTGCCCGGACGTTCCGGTTGTCGGCTTCTCCGGCGACGGCGCATTCGGCATCGCAGTGACCGAGCTGACCGCAATCGGCCGCGAAGAATGGCCCGCCGTGACCCAGGTTGTCTTCCGCAACTACCAGTGGGGCGCGGAAAAGCGTAACTCCACCCTGTGGTTCGACGACAACTTTGTCGGCACCGAGCTGGACACCCAGGTGTCTTATGCCGGCATCGCCCAGGCCTGCGGCCTGAAGGGTGTTGTTGCCCGAACTCAGGAAGAGCTGACCGACGCTCTGCGCCAGGCCTGCGAAGACCAGAAGAAGGGCATCACCACCCTGATCGAAGCGATGATCAACCAGGAACTGGGTGAGCCCTTCCGCCGCGACGCAATGAAGAAGCCGGTCCAGGTTGCAGGCATCAGCAAGGACGACATGCGTCCGCAGAAGGTCTGAACCCAATGCCCCTGCCCTTTGACCTCTCGATGGGCCAGGGGCTCTATCTGGCCGCCGCGTTGTTCGCGGCGGCCATTATCCGGGGCTTCTCCGGGTTTGGTTTTTCCGCGATCTTCATCATTCTGGCAGCACTCACAACCAACCCGCTGCCTTTGATCCCGGTGGTGTTTTCTTGCGAAATCGCCATGACCGCCTTTCAGGCCCGCGACATCCGCCCGCATATCGACTGGCGCCGGGCCATTGCCCTTCTGGCAGGGGCCGCCGTCGCAACAGTTCCCGCCATCGCCATCATGGCACGGCTGGGCGAGCAGGAAGCCAGGCTGGCGATCTCAAGCCTGATCCTGGTGCTGAGCCTGGTTCTGCTCAGCGGCTGGCAGCTGGAACGCCCGGTCGGGCGCAACGGTAATTTGGGCGTGGGTGCTGTTGCAGGCATCGCCAACAGCGCCGGCGTCGGCGGGCTGCCCGTAGCGGCTTTCCTGACCGCGCAACCGGTTCCGCCTGCGGTGTTCCGCGCTACGATGATCATCTTCCTGACCGGCATCGACTTGATGGCGCTGCCGGTGATGGCTCTGAACGGTCTGGTAGGGCCGGAAACCCTGACCGGCATCCTGCTGGCCTTTCCCTTTCTGGGCCTCGGCATCTGGGCCGGGTCTCATAGTTTCAAGGCGGTCTCGCAATCGCTGTTCCGCCGGGCGGTGGTGCTGATGCTGACCGCACTTTCGCTGATCAATATCGCACGGCTGGCGTTCTGACTGCCGCGCCCTGCCCGAAACAACTGTTACAGGACGCTCGCCCATGACCCAGACCTTGTCCCCGCTTGAACTGCTGAAGGCCGAAGCCCCGGCGACCCGCCCCGTTGTTGCGCTGAGCGAGGGCACCGACCCCCGTGTGGTTGCAGGCGCCTTGGCCGCACATCAGGCAGGTATTGCCGATGTCATTCTGGTCGGCCCCCATGCCGGGGTTGAAGCCGCTCTGCAAGCCGAAGGTGCCCGGGCTAGCGGCGGTGTGGCAATCCACGATCCGGCCACGTCGGATCTGACTGCAAGCTTTGCTGCAGAATACTATGTGCTGCGCAAGCACAAGGGCGTGGATGAGGCCAAGGCCCGTGCCGCTGCCGAAACACCACTGGTTTATGCCGCCATGCTGGTCCGCCTGGGCCATGCAACCGGCACCGTCGGCGGTGCTGTGCACACCACCGGCGATGTGGTGCGCAGTGCCATCCAGGTGATCGGCATGGCGCCGGATGCCGGCATGGTCTCCTCCTTCTTCCTGATGTACCCGCCAGCCGATGCGCCCGAGGGTGCCCGTGCAATGCTGTACTCGGACTGTGGACTAGTGATTGACCCCAAGCCCGCCGAAATGGTTTCCATCGCCGCAGCCTCGGCCCAATCAGCCAGCGCGCTGTTGCGAGTGGACCCCAAACTGGCCTTCCTCAGCTTTTCGACCAAGGGCAGCGCCAAGCACCCGGCGGTGGAAAAGGTTACCGAAGCCCTAGGCCTGTTCCAAGACGCCCACCCTGAGCTTCCCGCCGATGGAGAACTGCAATTCGACGCGGCCTTCGTGCCTTCGGTAGGTGAGCGCAAGTCTCCGGGCTCTGCCGTTGCCGGCCAGGCCAACGTGATGATCTTCCCGAACCTGGACGCAGGTAACATCGGCTACAAGATCACCCAGCGGCTTGGCGGCTACTCCGCCATAGGCCCGGTCCTGCAAGGGCTGGCCAAACCCGCCAACGACCTGTCGCGCGGCTGCAGCGCCGAGGATGTGACCCAGATCATCGCCGTTACAATCCTGCAAGCTGCAGGCGCCAAGCGTCCGGAAATTTGAACAAATGTTCCAAAAGTCAGAACCTGTGCAGAACGCCATTCCCAAATTGAGGCAATCCGTCATACGGTCGCCCGAAACTCCCAACAGGACCCGCCAATGACCCACCAGCAGCCAATCCTGAACACCTCGCCCAAAGTTTCGGACGAGATCCGCAAGACCACCTGCTACATGTGCGCCTGCCGCTGCGGCATCAACGTGCATATGAAAGACGGCAAGGTTGCCTATATTGAGGGCAACCGCGATCACCCGGTGAACAAGGGCGTGCTTTGCGCCAAAGGATCCGCAGGGATCATGCAGGTTAATGCGCCATCCCGCCTGAAGGCGCCGATGCTGCGCACCGGGCCGCGCGGATCCGGCCAGTTCAAGGAAATCACCTGGGATGAGGCGCTGGCCATCGCCGTAGGCTGGCTGGAACCTGTCCGCCACGAGGCGCCGGAACAGCTGGCGTTCTTCACCGGCCGCGACCAATCGCAAAGCTTCACCAGCTTCTGGGCGCAAAGCTATGGCACACCGAACTATGCGGCGCATGGCGGCTTCTGTTCGGTCAACATGGCGACCGCGGGCATCTACACCATGGGCGGCGCCTTCTGGGAGTTCGGCCAGCCCGACTGGGACCACACCAAGCTGTTCCTGCTGTTCGGCGTTGCCGAGGACCACGATTCCAACCCCATCAAGATGGGCATCGGCAAGATCAAGAAACGCGGCGCGCGGGTGATCGGCGTCAATCCTATCCGCTCGGGCTATAACGCAGTGGCAGACGACTGGGTCGGCATCACGCCGGGTACCGACGGTCTGTTCATCCTGTCGATGATTCACGTGCTGATGAAGGCCGGCAAGATCGACCTCGACTACCTTAGCCGCTTTACCAACGCACCGGTTCTGGTGAACGCCACGGAAGGTCCTGAAAAAGGCCTGCTGATGCGTGACGCGGACGGCAAGATGCTGGTCATCGACCGCAACACCGGCAAGCTGACCCCCTTCGACCAGCCCGGCGTGCGTCCGGACCTGTCGGCGGTCTACGAAAAGGACGGCGTCACCCACCGGCCGGTCTTCCACCAGATGGCCGAACGCTATCTGACAGACGAATACGCCCCGGAAGCGGTGGCCGACAAATGCGGCATCCCGGCCAAGCGCATCCGTGCCATCGCGGGCGAGCTGGCCCGCGTCGCCTTTGACGAAGCGTTTGAGCTGGATCACGAGTGGACCGACTTCCGCGGTGAGAAACACTCCAAGATGACCGGCCGCCCGGTGGCCATGCACTCGATGCGTGGTGTCTCGGCGCATGCCAATGGTTTCCAAACCTGCCGTGCGCTGCATGTGCTGCAGATCCTCTTGGGCACCGTCGAGGTTCCCGGCGGCTTCCGCTTCAAACCGCCCTACCCCAAGCCGGTCGAGGCGCACCCGACACCGCACTGCAAATCCACGCCAGACACCCCGCTGGACGGCCCGCACTTGGGCTTTGTGCGCGGACCCGAGCATCTGGCGCTGAAAGAGGACGGCAGCCCGGCACGGATTGACAAGGCCTTCACGTGGGAAAATCCGATGTCGGCCCATGGCCTAATGCATATGGTGATCTCCAACGCGCACGCGGGCGATCCCTACAAGATCGACACGCTGTTCATGTATATGGCCAACATGTCGTGGAACTCTTCTATGAACACTAAGGGTGTGATGGAGATGCTGACCGACAAGGATGAGAACGGCGACTACAAAATCCCGCATATCATCTACTCGGACGCCTACAGTTCCGAGATGGTGGCCTTTGCCGACCTGATCCTGCCGGACACCACCTATCTGGAGCGCCACGACTGCATCTCGCTGCTGGACCGCCCGATTTGCGAGGCGGACGCGGCGGCAGATGCCATCCGCTGGCCGGTGATTGAGCCGGACCGCGACGTGCGCGGCTTCCAGACGGTACTGATTCAGCTGGCCAACCGGATGAAGCTGCCGGGCTTCACCAATGAGGACCGGACCGCCAAGTGGAAAGACTACGCCGACTACATCGTCAACCACGAGCGTAAGCCCGGAATTGGCCCGCTGTCGGGTTTCCGTGGGGAAGACGGCAGCAAAACCGGCCGCGGTGAAGTGAACCCGGAGCAGCTGAACCAGTACATCGAAAACGGCGGTTTCCACGTCGCCCACATTCCGGAAGGCGCCGACTACTACAAACCCTGGAACACCGCCTATCAGGACTGGGCGGTGGGCATGGGGCTGTATGACAGCCCCCAGCCCTACCTGTTCCAGCTTTATGTCGAGCCCATGCGCAAGTTCCAGCTGGCTGCCGAAGGCCATGGCGAGCGCCAGCCGCCCGAGCATCTGCGCCAGCGGGTAAAGGATGTGATGGACCCGCTGCCGATCTGGTACGAAACCGACCAGCAAGGGAACGAGGGCTTCACCGTCAACGCGCTGACCCAGCGTCCGATGGCGATGTACCACTCCTGGGGCACCCAGAACGCCTGGCTGCGCCAGCTGCACGGCCGCAACCCGCTCTATGTCCCCACCAAGCTGATGCGCGAGCACGGGCTGCAG
This sequence comes from Leisingera sp. S132, assembly GCF_025144465.1. Classification (NCBI taxonomy): domain Bacteria; kingdom Pseudomonadati; phylum Pseudomonadota; class Alphaproteobacteria; order Rhodobacterales; family Roseobacteraceae; genus Leisingera; species Leisingera sp. S132. Next base: position 695,868 of record NZ_CP083553.1, on the reverse strand, counting down.
GACGGCGACTGGGCCAAGATCACTTCGCCGCACGGGGAGATCACCGTGCCGGTGATGGAGATGGCCGCGCTCAATGACAACACCGTCTGGACCTGGAACGCCATCGGCAAGCGCAAGGGCGCCTGGGCGCTGGAGGAGGATGCACCGGAGGCCACCAAGGGCTTCCTGCTCAACCACCTGATCCATGAGCTGCTGCCCGCCAAGGGCGACGGCATGCGGTGGGCCAACTCGGACCCGATCACCGGTCAGGCGGCCTGGTTCGACCTCAAAGTCAAAATCGAAAAGGCCGCCGCGCCATCTGACCTGCAGGAAAGCCAGCCGGCCTTCCCGGCGCAGGAGTCGCCCGTAGGCACCGGCCCGAAAGAACTGAAGTGGAAAGTAGGCAAATGACCGAGCTCCCCAACTCCACAGACCGCAAGATGGGCCTGGTCATCGACCTGGACACCTGCGTTGGCTGCCATGCCTGTGTGATCTCCTGCAAAGGCTGGAACACGGAAAACTACGGCGCGCCGCTGTCAGATCAGAACCCCTATGGCGGCGACCCGTCGGGCACCTTCCTGAACCGGGTGCATTCTTACGAGGTGCAGCCGGAACAGGGCCACGCCCAGCTTATCCATTTCCCCAAGTCCTGCCTCCACTGCGAGGACGCGCCCTGTGTCACCGTCTGCCCCACCGGCGCCAGCTACAAGCGGGTGGAAGACGGCATCGTGCTGGTGAACGAAGACCACTGCATCGGCTGCGGCCTGTGCGCCTGGTCCTGCCCTTACGGCGCACGGGAACTGGACCTGGCCGAAGGGGTGATGAAGAAATGCACCCTCTGCGTTGACCGGATCTACAACGAGAACCTGCCGGAAGTGGACCGCATCCCCTCCTGCGTGCGGACCTGCCCCGCAGGCGCCCGCCATTTCGGCGATTTGGGCGATCCGGACAGCGATGTCTCCAAACTGGTGGCAGAGCGCGGCGGCATGGACCTGATGCCGGAAATGGGCACCAAACCTGTGAACAAATACCTGCCGCCCCGCCCCAAGGACCAGATCGAGGATCAAATCGACATCCTCGCCCCGCTGCTGGCTCCGGTCGCTGAGGAGCCGCAAGGCTTCATGGGCTGGCTGGACAAGGCCCTCGACAAACTTCCGGGAGGAGCGAACTGATGCATCCCGCACCCTCAGTCATCATCTTTACCACCCTGTCGGGTCTGGGTTTTGGCCTGCTGTTCTTCCTCGGGCTCGGTCAGCCAGCAGTGACCGGTACGGTGGCCTTTGTGTTCCACGCAATCGCCTTTGGCTTGGCCTGCGGCGGCCTGCTGGCTTCCACGTTCCACCTGGGCCGCCCTGAGCGTGCCTGGCGCGCACTCACCCAGTGGAAAACCAGCTGGCTCAGCCGTGAAGGCATCTGTGCCGTGGGCGCCTTGATCGTCATGGGGCTTTATGCGCTAGGCGCGGTGTTCATGGACAGCCAGTGGACCGTGCTGGGCTGGATCGGCGCGGCGCTCAGCCTCGCCACCGTCTTTACCACCTCGATGATCTACACCCAGCTCAAGACCATCCCGCGCTGGAACATGGAACTGACACCTGTGATGTTCCTCTCCTTCAGCCTGGCCGGCGGCGCGCTGCTGGCCGGTGCAGAGAGCCTGGCGCCCTGGCTGCTAGCCATCGCAGGAGCAGTGCAGCTGGCCTATTGGGCCAAAGGAGACAAGGCGCTTGAAAACTCAGGCACCAATCTGGGCACCGCCACCGGTCTTGGCGACCGCGGCACGGTCCGCGCCTTTGAGCCGCCGCACACCGGCTCCAACTACCTGCTGCGCGAGTTTGTGCATGTGGTGGGCCGCAAACACGCGCAAAAGCTGCGGATGATGGCCTTTTTCTTTGGCTTCGCCCTGCCGCTGCTGCTGATCCTGACCCCGGTTCAGGGCATCGTGATCAAGCATGTGTTTGCTGCCCTCGCGGTGCTGTCGCATCTCGCAGGCATCGCAACCTCGCGCTGGCTGTTCTTTGCTCAGGCCGAACATGTGGTCGGCCTCTACTACGGCAAACGCTGACATCCCCGGGGCGCCCAATGCGGCGCCCCAACTTTTTTGGCCGGAGGCGTCACAAACACCAAGCTTGCCTCGTCCTGTTCCTGAAGCCATCAGAAAGGAACAGACCAATGACCCAACGCCTCGACTATTTCGCTATTGCCCCTGAGCTGTTCCAGCCAATGCTGGAGCAGGAAAAACTGTTCAAGGACAGCACTCTGGAACACAGTCTGGTGGAGCTGGTGAAACTGCGGGCCTCGCAGATCAACGGCTGCGCCTTCTGCATCCACATGCACAGCCAGGACCTGCGGGCACATGGCGAAAGCGAGGACCGGATGCAACTGCTGAATGCCTGGCGGGAGTCTTCTTTGTATTCGAAACGGGAGCGTGCTGCGCTTGCGTGGTGCGAAGCTCTGACGCGGGTGGAAACAACCGGAGCGCCGGATGCGGACTACGAGGAGGCAACCAACCTGTTCTCTCCGCGTGAGCAAGTGGTGCTGACACTGCTGATCAGTGCCATCAACGCCTGGAACCGCATTGCAATCGGCTTCCGTACTCCCCATCCTGCCGCTGAGGAGGCAAACGCCGCGTGAAAGCTCAGGAAAGGAACGAAGGAATCGATGCGTTCCTGACAGCGCGGCCGCGATTGTTTGCGGCCGCCTATCGGATGCTGGGCACGGTCAGCGACGCCGAGGACATCCTGCAGGACGCGTTCCTGCGCTGGCAGGCAGCAGACAAGGCCGAAGTGCGGGACCCCACCGGCTACCTGATGCGGATCACCACCCGGCTGTGCCTTGACCAGCTGAAATCGGCCCGTGTGCGGCGCGAGACATATCCTGGCGAATGGCTGCCTGAGCCTCTGCTGACCGAGGACGCCACAGAACAGTTGGACCATGACGTCTCGGTTGCCCTGCTGTTGGCGCTGGACGCCTTGTCACCGCTGGAACGCGCCGCTTTCCTGCTGCATGATATCTTCGAAAGCTCCTACGATGATATTTCCGCCGCGCTGAACCGCTCGCCTGAGGCATGCCGCCAGTTGGCTGCCCGCGCCAGGCGCAAGGTGCAGGAACTGCGGCCGCGGGCCCCGGCCGACCCGGACCGGGGGCGGGATTTGACCGAAGCCTTCTTCCGGGCGTCAAGGACAGGCGACACAGCAGCCCTGACCCAGCTTCTGGCGCAAGATGTGCAGCTCATTTCGGATGGTGGCGGCAAGGCCATGGCGGCGCTCAATCCGATCTACGGGCGGGACAAGGTTCTGCGGCTGCTGGAAGGCATTGCCCGCAAGTTCGGCAATACGGTTCCGACCCGCTGGCGGTTCTGCCGACTGAACGGCCTGCCGGCGATTCTGAACCTGGCCGAGGATGGTATCCTGCAAGCAACTTCGCTGGAGATCACGGAGGGCAGAGTCACAAGGATCTACGTGACCCGCAATCCCGATAAAACCCGGCACCTGACGGACGCCCTGAGCTAAAGGGAGAACCCTTCTCGCCCCTTCAGGCTAACTCATCCCGGAGTATTTCCAACCGGCAAGAAGTAAATAGGGCGGCACTCCGATGGAGGCCGCCCTAGCTGTTCTCAGCTGCGGAAAAAGTTTACAGCAGGCCCGCGTGCACCATGGCCGCGTCTATAGCAGCCTTGGTGCCGTCCTCCAGTGTGGTCAGCGGCGAGCGAACCTCTTCGCTGCACATGCCGAGCCTGGCCAGACCGTATTTTGCACCAGCAAGGCCCGGCTCGATGAAGATTGCCTCGTGCAGCGGCATCAGCTTGTCCTGATACTCCAGGGCCTTGGCATAGTCACCTGCCAGGGTAGCGGCCTGGAATTCGGCACAAAGTTTCGGCGCAACGTTTGCGGTCACCGAGATGCAGCCTACGCCGCCGTGGGCGTTAAAGCCCAGTGCAGTTGCGTCTTCGCCGGACAGCTGCACAAAATCCTTACCGCAGGCGGCACGTTGCTGGCTGACACGGGCCAGATCGCCAGTCGCGTCTTTCACCCCGATGATGCGCGGAAGCTTTGCCAGCTCCCCCATGGTCGCAGGCGTCATGTCGACGACCGAGCGGCCGGGGATGTTATAGATGATGATCGGCAGGTCCGCGCATTCATGGGCGGCCTGGAAGTGCTGCATCATGCCGCGCTGGGTCGGTTTGTTATAGTACGGTGTCACGACCAGCGCCGCATCGGCGCCGACCTTCTTGGCGAACTCGACAAAGCGAATCATCTCGACGGTGTTGTTGGAGCCTGCACCCGCGATCACCGGCACGCGGCCCGCCGCTGCCTTGACCGTCTCTGCAATGACCAGCTCATGCTCCTCGTGGGTCAGCGTAGGGCTTTCGCCAGTGGTTCCGACGGGTACCAGCCCGGTCGATCCCTCGGCTATCTGCCATTCCACCAGGCGTTTGAGCGCATCCAGATCCAGCTCGCCGTTCGAAAACGGGGTAACGAGTGCTGGCATAGAGCCTTTGAACATGGGCACGCTCCCTTTGCTGCAGGTGCAGGCGGCAATCCGCCGCCGTCAAGATATGGAATGCCGGTTATTTGAGTTGATACCAGCACGCCAATGAGTAACGTTCATGCCTCTATCCCCGGACCACTGGAAAATGCAAGAGATGACCCGCATCCTGGCCTTTATTCTGCTGATTTTCGCAGCCCTGCCAGGCGACCCGGCACTGGCCCGCGACTTTGGCACGGCGCTTGATCTGATGCGTGCAGAAAAGTGGGATCAGGCCGCGCGGGAAGCCGGCAAGCGCCACAGCGTGGCGCATGACATCATCGAATGGCACCGCTTGCGGGCCGGGCTGGGATCTGCAGGTGATGTGGAAGATTTCCTGCAGCGCAGGCCGGACTGGCCCGGGCTGGATTACCTGCGCCGCCAGAACGAGGACGCCATTGCCGCCACCGGGCGTGAAACCATTCTGGCCTTCTATGCCAAGGATCGCCCGCAAACAGCCGAAGGCGCGCTGAGCCTGGGCAAGGCGCTTTTTGCTGCCGGGCGCCGCGGTGAGGGCGAGGCCGAGATCGTGCTAGCCTGGCGCACCATGGCGATGGGCAGCGCGATCCAGGACCTCTACTTACGCGATTTCGCCAAACTGCTGAAGCCGCACCATGCCGCGCGGCTGGACCGGCTATTGTGGGAGGATCATCTGGTCAGCTCCAAGCGCATGCTGCCGCTGGTGCCGGAGGGGGAACGCAAGCTGGCAGAAGCCCGAATCGCTTTGCAAGAACGCGCTCCCGGCGTGGATACCAGGATCAAAGCGGTTCCGGATCGCCTGCAAGACGCCGCCGGCCTTGCCTATGACCGCTTTGCCTGGCGCGACCGAAAGCGCCTGCAGGACAGCGCCATCGAAATGCTTTTGGACCGCAGCACCAGCGCCGAGAAGCTGGGCGAACCAGGAAAATGGTTGCGCCGCCGCCGTGACTTGTCACGCCAGCTGATGCGGGACGGCGATCATGAACGGGCCTACCAGCTCGCTGCCTATCATTTCTCTTCGCCTGAGGACGGCTATGGATATTCCGATTGCGAATGGCTGGCCGGCTACATCGCCCTGCAGAAACTGCGCGACCCTGAACTCGCCGCGGTGCATTTCCAGCGTTTCCTTGCTTCGGTCGAGACCCCGATCTCGATCGGCCGCGGAGGGTACTGGCTTGGCCGGGCCTATGCCGCAATGGGAGAGGCAGATAAGGCACATGAAGCGTACGCCAAAGGCGCGGAGTATCAGACGTCCTTTTACGGCCTTCTGGCCGCGGAAAAACTGGGACGTCCCTTTGATCCGGCCCTGGTGAAACCGGCGCCAATGCCTGACTGGCGCAAAGCGGCTTTCATGCAGTCCTCTGTAACGGAGGCCGGGCTGATGCTGCTGAAGGCTGGCGATCTTGCTCTGGCTGAACGCTTTCTCACCCACCTGGTGGAAACCCTGCCGCCGGTGCAGGCCCGGCAGCTTGGGCAGATGGCGGTCGACATGGACCAGCCGCATTTGGCCGTAATGATCGCCAAGCGTGCAGCCCGCGGCGGGGTGGAGCTGGAAGGTGCCTATTACCCGCTGCACCCGGTCGCCAAGCATCAGCTGCCGATGGCCGAGGAAATGACCCTGGCCATCGCCCGGCGCGAAAGCGAATTTGATCCTGCGGTCGTCAGCCATGCCGGCGCACGGGGGCTGATGCAGGTGATGCCGGCAACAGCCAAGCTGGTGGCAACGGAACTGGGCATCCTGGCAAACCACAAGACATCCCGCCTGACGGCGGAGTGGGATTACAATGCCAAGCTGGGGGCCAATTACCTGGCAGGCCTCGCCGGCAAGTTCCGCGGCAACGTTGTCATGATGGCAGCTGGCTACAACGCCGGGCCGCACCGCCCCATTGCCTGGATGGAACGCTATGGCGACCCCCGGGACGGCGACCCCGATATCGTCGACTGGATTGAACATATCCCCTTCAACGAGACCCGCAACTACGTGATGCGGGTCACCGAAAGCCTGCCGGTTTACCGGGCCCGGCTGGGCAAGGCACCACTGCCGGTTCCGTTCTCCAAAGAGCTGAAGGGCTCAACCCTTCACGCGTTCGCGCCATAGGGTGAACAGGCCCGCGGCGATGATGATGCCCGCACCGACAGCCACATTGGTGCGGATTACCTCGCGGAACACCGCCATACCCAGCATCGCCGCCCAGATCAGGTGGAAATAGGCGAAAGGCTGAACTGCACTGGCCTCGGCCATCTCATAACATTTGATCAGCAGCCAGTGACCGGTCACGCCCGAAACGCACAGCAGCGCCATCCAGAACCAGTCGCCCTGGCTCATCGGCTCCCAGAACCAGATACCGATTGCAGTCATGAAGACCATGCCGGCAACCCCGGTCCAGAAGAAACTGGTGGCGGTGCTGTCCTTGCGCGCGGCGTAGCGCGTCACCAGCCCGTAAACGGCAAACATCAGCGCCGAGATGAACGGTATCACCGCGGCCGGGTTGAACACGCCCATGCCCGGCTGCAGGATAACCAGCACCCCGATCAGGCCGACGCCAATCGCCGCCCAGCGCCGCCAGCCGACGCTTTCTCCCAGGACCGGGCCGCTCAGCGCCGCGACCAGCAGCGGATAGCAGATGAACACCGCCTGGCTCTCAATCAGGCCCAGCACGGTAAAGCCATAAACCGCCACGCAGATTTCCCCAACCAGCAGCACACCGCGGAAGATCTGCAGCCACAGCTGATCGGTACGGGCGGCCTCCTTGATCCCGCCCTTAGCCCGCGCCGCCAGGAACACAACAAAGGCAGCGAAGAACCAGTAGCGCACCATCACCACCATGTAGGTATTGTAGGTGCCTGCCAAATGTCGTGAAATGCCATCCTGCAGGGCAAAGACGATGGTGGCACCGATCATCAGCAGAATGCCCAGCGGCACGTTGTTCTGCTGCACCCGGGGCTGAGGCAGGCTTTTACCCTGTGGAACCATGCTCATCGCATTACTGCCTTTGTCATATGCCGCTTGCGCCCGTAGCCGGGGATGCGGGTCACTTCGAATCCTGCTGTCTCAAGCCCGCGGCGGACAAAACCCGCCGCCGTGTAGGTCGCCGCCGAGCCGCCGGGCGCGGTATGCGCCGCAACTTCCGCCATCAGCGTCTCCTCCCACAACTCAGGGTTTTTGGCCGGAGAGAACCCGTCCAGAAACCAGGCATCGGCCCGCCCTGTCCACTCAGGCAGCGACACCCGCGCGTCGCCCTGGATCACTTCCAGTTGCAGGCTACCCAGATTGCAAGCCCCTGTGCCTTGCCACTTGCTCAGGAACCGCTCTGCCCAGGGGCCAACGGCCGGGAAGGCTTCCAGCGCCTTGGCCATATCGGCAGGCACCATCGGGAAGGCTTCGAAGCTGGTGAAGCGCAGCGGCCCTTCCTGCCCCGCTTCCTCCCAGGCGCGCCAGGCCGCCAGCATGTTGAGACCGGTGCCGAAGCCCAGCTCGGCAATACGGAACCCCGGCACAAACCGCTCAGGCAGGCCGTTTCCGCCCAAAAAGACATGCTCGGTCTCCGCGAGCCCGTCGTGAATTGAGAAATAGGGGTCATCGAACTGATCCGATACCGGAACAGTGCCATCGCGCCAGCTGAGGCGGGCCTGCTGGTCTGCCATGCTGTAATCCCCTAAGTGAGTGCCTGGAACGGCGCGACACTGGCGAAAGGATCAGCAAATGGCAATGGCAGATGTAACGGTGCGCGGTGCGGGCATTTTCGGCCTGTCAATTGCCTGGCTCTGCGCCCGGCGCGGTGCAAAGGTGCAGGTGGTGGACCCGTTCGGAGCAGGTGCAGGCTCCAGCGGCGGCCTCGTCGGTGCCTTGGCTCCGCATGTGCCGGAGAACTGGAACCCCAAGAAGCAGTTCCAGCTTGAAAGCCTGCTGATGGCAGAAGGCTTCTGGGAGGAGGTCGAGGCCACCGGCGGTGTGTCCCCCGGCTACGGCCGCACCGGGCGCCTGCAGCCTATCAACGATGAACGCTCCCTTGAGCTCGCCCGCAGCCGCGAAGTTTCCGCCCGCGCGCTGTGGAAGGGTGAGGCCGAATGGATTGTCTGCCTGGCGGACAGCCTCGGTCCCTGGGTGCCGCCCAGCGCCACCGGGTTTGTCATTCACGACACCCTCAGCGCCCGCATGCACCCCCGCCGCGCCTGCGCTGCTCTGGTCTCCGCCCTGGCGGTGATGGGTGTGGAGGTGCAGCCGGAAGCAGCCGATCAGGGCCAGGTGGTGCACGCCAAGGGCTACGCGGGCCTCTTGGAACTGAACAAAAACTTCGGCAAGACCATCGGCGGCGGCGTCAAGGGCCAGGCGGCGCTCCTGCGCTTTCATGAAGGCGAGGTGCCGCAGCTGTTCGCCGACGGCCTGCACATCATCCCGCATGCGGACGGCACCCTGGCAATCGGTTCCACCAGTGAACGGGAATTCGAAGACGGCGGAGCCACCGATGGCCAGCTTGACGATGTGATCGAGCGCGCCCGCGCCGCGGTGCCGGTGCTGCACGGGGCGGAGGTGATTGAACGCTGGGCAGGCGTGCGCCCTCGTGCCAAGTCCCGCGCCCCGATGCTCGGCGCGTGGCCGGGCCGCAATGGCCATTACATTGCCAACGGTGGCTTCAAGATCGGCTTCGGCATGGCCCCGAAGGCCGCGCATGTAATGGCGGACCTGCTGCTGGAGGACCGGGACAGCATTCCGCAGGGCTTCCGGGTCGAAGACAATCTGTGACCGGACAGTGTCGTTCTGTCTCTAAGCAACCAAGGGATAAACGCCGTTGGCCGAGAGGGCGAACGCCTGCCCGCCGCTAGGTCAGCAGGGTAGGCTTTACTGTGCCGCCACCGCCAATTCGGCCCGCAGCTTCTGCATCAGCTTGGTCAGCGAGGCCTCATAGTGATCGCTCGTCAGCCGTCCGTTCTCGTCGAATTCCTTGCTGGATCCTGCCAGATGCACTTCCGGGCCGGTAATCAGCCGCGGCTGGAATGGCACCAGGAAGCCACGCAGGACCATTTGTGCGCGCTCGCCCCCGGCGCGGCCTGCAGCCGCCGACATCACAGCCACAGGCTTGTCTGCCCAAGGGTTGCCCTCGGTGCGGCTCACCCAGTCCAATGCGTTTTTCAGTACACCCGACGGTCCCTTGTTGTATTCTGGAGTGGAGATCGCAACGGCATCCGCCGCCGCGATCTGATCAGCCAGAACCTGCACGGATGGCGGAATGCCCTGTGCTGCTTCCGCATCACCATCGTAGAGCGGCAGATTGAGATCTGCCTCCGCGACTGACGCAGTACCAAACACCCGTGCGGCTTCAGCCAGCAATTTACGATTGGTGGCCTCGCGGCGCAGAGAGCCGGAAATTGTCAGCAGGACGGGGTCAGTCATTAGGAGCTCCTTCTGTTCGCGATGGCTTTGCCTGCATCATGTATGAGGTCGGCGTCAGCATGAAACCGCCATGCCCGCGCAGTCCATGTGCAGCGTTGCGTAACCCTGCCGCTGATTGAACGAAAACAGCCCGCCCCCATACGGGGCGGGCTGCAACACTTCTCATCCGGTTCCGGCTCAGGCCGCCTGCGGGATCACAATTACTTCGACACGGCGGTTTTGCGCCTTGCCCTCCGGTGTCAGGTTCGAAGCGACAGGCTGGTTCTCGCCCCGGCCGATGATGCGCAGGCGATTGTAAGGGACACCTCCGGCCTGGATCTGATCCGCCACCGCATTGGCGCGGCGTTCGGACAGGCCCTGATTATACCCAGCATCGCCATCGCTGTCGGTATGGCCGATCACTTGAACGATGCTGTTGGGATACCGCACCAAGCTGTCAGCAACCCGGCGCAGATCGCCCTGCACCGCCGGAGAAACCGTGGCGCTGTCCGTTGCGAAAGTCAGATCATTCGGGAACGACAGGATCAGCCGGTCACCGGTGTTGACGATGGTGATGTCGTCGTTGGCCAGCGTCTGACGAAGCTCGCGTTCCTGCGCGTCTAGCTGATTGCCGATCACGCTGCCAGCGGTCGCACCAACCAGTGCGCCGGTCACGGCACCCAGGCCACGATCAGAGTCATTTGCTATGGCGCCGACACCCGCACCGATGATGCCGCCCAGAACTGCTCCTTTTTGCGTATTGCTGCCCTGAGTACCGATAGTCGCAGGATCGGTGCAGGCGCCAAGAGCCAGTGTTGCGGCGACAATACCAGCCGTGGTGAGTTTCATCTGCATCTTAAAATTGCCTTCTGGTTTCTAAGGTCCGGGCGACACCCGGCGGTCCGCTGGAATATCGGGGCGCAGAGACGTGTTCTCAAGCCAAAGGGTATCAAGTTCGGCGGATTACCGCGCAAAATCTGCGTTATCCGCGGTATTCAGGGCGCAAATGCGAAGTTCCAGCCCTCCTGTTCCATCCAGAGTTTACGCAACGACCCGGCCTCCGCAGCAAAATCCGCCTCTTGCAGTTCCGCCGCAAGCATCCGGTCTGTGCGGAAATGACGGAACCCGCCGCGCAGCTCGCACCAGGCTGCCAGCATTGTGCATTCGATGTGATAGATCAGCGCCAAGGGTCGCAGCATGCGGCAGCTTTCGCCATTCTCCGGGCTGAGATAGGTCAAATACAGCTTACGGCTTTCCCTCACAGCTTTGCGCAACAAGGCCTTGGAAACGCAACCCTGCTCCGGATCATCCAGCGGTGCTCCCCAAGGAGCCACCTGCAGCCAGTCGGCGGTGGCATGCACATCCTTGATCTTATGGCTCACCCGCCCGGCAGCCTTCTGAAGGGCACCATCCCCGGTGCGCATCAGCATCGCCAGCCCCACATGCAGAGCCTCCAATTCCTCCTCGTCGAAATTGAGCGGCGGCAGGTCATAACCCTTGCGCAGCATGTAGCCAACGCCTGCTTCCCCCTCCACCGGCGTGCGCATCGCCTGCAGTGCTGCGATGTCCCGGTAGATAGTGCGTTTGGAAACCTCCAGTGTGTCGGCAAGATCCTCTGCCCGCACCGGAGCGGAGGCAGACCGCAGGATCTGGATGATTTCGAACAGGCGGCCGGTACGAGGCATAGGCGGGGCTCCAATGACATTCTGCTGACACTCTAGCACATGCCACTGACAAGAGCCTGTCAGTAGAGTTTTGGTTTGAATACCCAAAAGAGGAGAAAGCCAATGCTGAGCTACGATTGGATAGTAATGATCACGCTGGGTCTGGACCGCTGGGACAGCCAGCGGTC